>DAHXKX010000063.1 GCA_027366165.1 Actinomycetota bacterium | reverse complement strand
ATTAGGGAGTGTCCAAGTGCAATGGACATCGTTCCGCCAACGATCCCGGTCGCCATCACGGCGCGATCGTCCATCAGGTGCATAGAGCCCGCCCGTCCGCGGCAGAGCCCACCCTCCTTTCCGGCCAACTCCGCCATCAAGGCAGCTGGGTCGGTACCTGAGGCGAGAAAATGGCCGTGAGGGCGATGGGAGGAATATATCTTGTCGCCGTCGGCCAAAGAGGCGATCACCCCCACAGCGGTGGCCTCTGAACCCATGGAGAGATGGAGAAGTCCCGGAAGCTTGCGGTCACGGTACCCTTCGGCGACGGTTTCCTCAAAGGCTCTTATCTTAGAGATTTGCTCGTAAAACTCTAAGAGCCTGGACGCGGCTTCAGTCAATTCCAGCAGCTCCATTTGTTTTTAATACCCATCTTGAGGTGAAATGTTATCACAGTGCACCTTTGATGCCGGGTGACCTTTGCTCAAGGTCGGCTCAGCTGCTTTCGCATCATCTGGGTACGGACGGCAGCTGCGATCCTTTCTGGTGTGGTATCGAGTTCACGCTCCAAAACCGGGCTGAAGGGCACCGGAACGTCAGGAACTGTGACCCTGATGATGGGAACTTTGAGCGCCTCTAATATCTCCTCGCTCACGATCGCTGCGATTTCAGACGCGACCCCACAGCTGCGGTGCGTCTCATCGACGATGACGAGCCTGCCGGTCTTGGACACGGAGTCAAGAATGGTTCGACGGTCTAGGGGAACAACCGTTCGCGGATCTACAAGCTCTATCTCGATGCCTTCCGAGGCCAGCTCATCGCAGGCGGGCAGAGCCTGTTGGACCGAGTAGGAGGTCGCCACGACGGTGACGTCGCTCCCGCTTCTTTTGATCTCTGCCACTCCGAGTGGGATCTCCTTGGGCGAGACGGACACAATCCCTTTGATCGGCATGAGCTTCGAATGGTCTACGAAGACGGTCGGGTTTCCGCTTTTTATCGCCGCAGGGAGCAGGCCCCTTACGTCGGCCGGAGAAGAGGGCATAATGATCTGAAGACCAGGAGTGTTCCAGAGCATCGCCTGGGGGCTATGAGAGTGCTGTGCAGCGCCACCCCCGCGAAGCCCGTGGAGGAAATGGAATACGATTGGGACCGCGAGCCTGCCTCCGCTCATGTAGCTGGCGTTGGCAGCTTCGTTTGCGACCTGGGGAAAAGCTTCGAAGATAAAGCTTGCCGTGCTCAGGTCGACCATGACATGTAGGCCGTTCATCGCAGCGCCAATCCCGAAGCCGGTGAAGCCGATCTCCGCCGTCGGAGGATCGAGCACACGCATTGGATACTCCCTGCGAACCTGGTCAAATAAGGCCCGCATCGGTCCCAGCCCAAGGACGTAGCTTCCGATTACGAAAAAGTCCGGGTCATCTTTCATCAGCTCAGCTATAGCCTCGACAAGAGCTTCAGCATAGGTGAGCTCCCTATCTGGGCGTTGGTCGGGGAAGTGTTCTCCGGCTTTGTCAGTTGTGGCTGCACTCATTGGCTTGGCCTCGCGAACACGTCAAGGTAGGCAGATTCGGGGGGAGGGTAGGCACTTTCTCTGGCGAAGCGGACCGCAGCTTCGACGTGTTGTATGATCTCGGAGTCGATCTCTTTTGCCTCGTCTTTTTCGAGAAGCGACGCGCTGAGCATTTCGCGCAGATAGCGTAGCAGTCCGTCCTGGTTGCGGTACCAGCGGATGAGCAACTCGGGTGCCGCCTCCGGTTCCCAGGCATATCGGAGCTCCGTCTCTCCTGCAATAAGCTCGGGCCACAGCGGGTTGCTCCCGGGCCAGCGAACCACCCGAGCCTCTACGAAGGTGGGGCCTCCCGATGCGCGCGCACGCTCCGCGGCCACTTTCATGGCGGTGAAGACCGCACCGGAGTCGGTGCCGTCGACTACGACGGCGGGCACTCCGACCGAACGAGCGATGTTGCCGAGGTCGTTTGCGGCCGTGACGGATTTTGGGTAGCCCCCAGCTGCGGCCCCCAAGGCTTCTTCGGTGTTGTTCTCGCACAGAAATATGACCGGGACCTTCCAAAGTGATGCGATGTTCAATGCTTCAAAGGTCACACCCTCCTCTGTCGCCCCGTCTCCGAAAAGAGCCACGGAGACCTGGTCACTTCCTTTGACCTGAGCAGCGAGTGCGGCACCGGCGGCGATGGGAACGATCCCTCCGACGATGGCTGAGGTATGCGGGATCCCAAGTTCCGGCGCAGAGGCGTGTAAAGTTCCTGCCTTGCCTTTGTTGAGACCCGTTTCTTTGCCAAGAATCTCGGCCAGCAGCCTTCCCGGATCAGCGCCCCGGCCTAGGAGGTACCCGTGGTTGCGATGGGTCGGGAAGATCAAGTCGGTCGGCCTCAATGCGGCTAGGGCCGGTATCCCTATCGTCTCCTGGCCGACATAGACGTGGTAGTGGCCAAATGACGGCCCCTCCTCGGCGAGCCTTATCAGCCGTTCCTCCCACCTCCGGACGAGAAGCATCTTGCGCAGCAACTCGACAAGGTCGGTTTTTCCTAAGTTGGGAAGCACCTTTCAGCCGACCTCGGCTCTGAGTGCTGATGTCGCCTCGAGGTCTATCGACAGCGTGTCGGGGTCGATAGCCACCCCATAATCGCTTCGGGCGCGGTCGATGGTGACGAGCTCGTTCACCACGTCTTTGAGAACCATCTTCGGATCGCGCATGAAGGGGGAGCCGACGCCTCCTCCTCCGCTGCTCACCTTGATCACCATGTCGCCGTTTTTGATCGGGACGAGTCGGTGCGGCGCGATCAGGATATCCTCGCCTCCGCGGCGGATATAGCAGCGGCTCACCGGCGAGGGAAGACCTCCCTGGGCACCGAAGCCCTGCACGACGTCACCGTCGGTGCTGCCCGTCGCCATCTGCCCGTCGCTCCCTTCGTTGACCGCCTCCCAATAGATCCCCGGTCCGCCGCGCCATCGCCCGGCGCCGGTGAGATCTGGGATCAGCTCCCACCTGTTGACCAGCCAGGGGAGGCGGGTTTCCTCCTCCTCCACATTGCCCCGGTTGACCGCGCCCATTGTAGTGAGACAGCTCACAGCCACATAGCCGTCATACCCCCAGACCGCACCGGCGCTGCCGTCATAGTCGAAAGAGGTTCGCACGTAGCGCTCCCCGGTTCGGGGATCTACCGCGAAGACGTAGTCACCGCGATGCTTGCCCCAGGCCGCGATGGAGCGTTCCGGTACCGCTTTGGATAGCGCCTCCAAGACCGCCTCCATTACCTGCACTCCAACGTTCACCGGCGAGGCGCCCACTGTTGCGGGGTACTGGCAGTTGACCACCAGACCCTCAGGGGCGATGACATGTATCGGCCTTATCGTGCCCTCATTATGGAAATCGGCCAAAGCAGGATCAAAGATCATGATCGCCGCTGCTATAGCATTTCCATAGGTCGCTGCATAGACGCTATTGATGAAGCCCTTTCGCTGGCCGTCGGAGCGGGAGAAGTCGAGAGTCATCTCGTCCCCGGAGACCGTGACATCCACCCGCACCCATACCGGCTCGTCCAGTTCGGTGCCGTCGTCATCTGTCGCAGATTCGCCGGAGTAGGTGCCATCTGGAATCCGGTGAATTTCCTCGCGGACCGCGGTCTCGGTGCGGCGGGTCATCTCGCCGACGCAGACAAGAACCGTATCCACGCCATACTTGTCTATTAGGGACACTATGCGCTCTTCGGCGCGCTTGGTCGCAGCAATCATCGCATAGTTGTCGACCCGGGTGCCAAGCGGCCATCGCACATTGTTCCAGATCAGTTTCATTATGTCTGTGCGCTCCTGGCCTTTGTCTACCACTTTCGTCGGCGGAATGCAGATGCCCTCTGCATGGATGTCGTAGCCGTTGGGAAAGTATCCGCCGGGAAAGGAGCCTCCGGTATCCTGTTGGTGGGCACGAGCCAGCGTCCAGAAGAGCAGTTCACCTCGGTAGAAGATCGGTCTGAAAAATCCCCAGTCGGGAAGGTGGCAGTTGTGTCCACCGTGGTAAGGGTCATTGGTTAAGATGACGTCTCCGGGGTTCAGATCCCCTTCGAAGATCTCCATGATAGATCGGACCGCAAAGCCGCTACCTAAGAACTGTACCGGCAGGCCGACGGGCATCGCCACGGTCTCGCCGTTGGCCAGCCAGATTCCTACGGAGACATCGTGAAGCTGGCTTATCAGATAGTTCTGCGCGGTTCTGTCGATTATGTGCCGCATCTCACGAGCCGACGTCTGCAGGTAGTGCCAAATTGTGGCTACGGTTACCGGGTCGGTGCCCGCCTCGGCCAAAGTGCTCTTTGTCTCAGCCATCACGCCTCTCCCTTTGCCGAAACGCTTGATTTCCCGCTTCCTGTGTTCTTTGATTCATTTCCACCGGCACCTTTTCGGAGCACATAATTCTTGAAAGGGTCGACCTCGCAGGTGAAGCCTTCTGGAATCACCACAGTTGTGGTCCTCTCCTCTATGATGGCCGGCCCAGCAATTATCGCGCCCACACCCATCAAGTTCCCGTCATATACCGGCGTCTCGATTTCTCGGCCCTTCCATAGGCATTTCCTGGTTCGTTTCAGCGTTGCAGCGCCTCCAGAGCTTGATTTGTCCAAACGCTGCAGCTCGAATGGTGCTCTAGGCGCGGTGGCAAGGAGACGGAAGGTGAGGAACTGGGCAGGCATCCAGGGCATTGCAAAGCTGTAGAGGTCCTGGTGCCGCTCGTGCAATGTCTCTACAGCTCTTTCGAGGGTGGAGGTGGTAATCTCTCCCTCTAAAATCGAAACCTCGACCTCGTGAAACTGTCCGATGTATCTCATCTCCGCGGTTCGGGTGAAATTGATCTGCTCCCTTCCGAGCCCGAGCGGAGCGAATTCGGAGAGAGCCTGCTCCTCCATCTCGTTGTAGAGGCCGGCAACGAGGTCGGGATCAACCCTATCAACCCGGCTAACGTGCGAACGTGCGAAGTCCCGGCCAAGATCCATGCTCAGCATTCCAAAGGCGCTGTACAAAGCAGCCACCGACGGCACGAATACGGTCCCAATATCGAGCTGGTCGGCAAGAAAGGCAGCATGCACAGGCCCCGCTCCGCCGCCCACGACCATGGTGAAGTCCCGCACATCGAGACCGCGTCGGGTGCACACCTCGGTGATCAGGTCTGCCATATGGGCGTTGACCGTTTCGAAGATCGCCTGGCCCGCCTCGTTGGTCGTCATGTCAAGTTGCTTGGCAACCGAGTCGACGGCATGGTGGGCACTCTCCTCCGAGAGCGAGATCGAGCCGCCCAGGAAGTAGTCTGCCGGTACGTAGCCGAGCACAAGATCGGCGTCGGTAACTGTCGGCTCCATACTCCCATGGCCGTAACACGCAGGCCCGGGGTCGGCTCCTGCACTCTGAGGTCCCACGCGGAGTAGGCCGAGGGAGTCTATCCAAGCGATGCTTCCACCTCCCGCGCCGATGCTGTGCACGTCTACCATCTTGATTGCAACCCTGTGGTTCCCTACCCAGCTCTCGGTTGTCATTGGTATCTCACCTCTTCTGATGGCACAGATGTCGAAGCTGGTTCCCCCCATGTCGACTGAGATTAGGTCCTTGCCTGCAAGCGGGTCGGAGAGATTGAGAGCGGCGGACGGCGCGGCTGCCGGTCCAGAGCCCAGCAGATAGACCGCCCTTCCCCGGCATTGTTCAACGGTCTGTACAAGCCCGTTTGCAAGCATCATCACCAGGCTGCCGCCAAAACGCTCCTCACTGAGCCTGCTCTCGAGACGGCCCAGGTAGTCCGCAACGACGGGCTGCACGTACGCGCTTACTGCAGTGGTGCTGAAGCGTTCGAACTCACGCCAGACCGGAAGGATGTCATGCGAAGTCGTCAACCTGTCGGCGCCGAAGATCTCGCCGCAGATCTCCGCGGCGCGCTTTTCGTGGGCACTGTTCACGAATGAGTAGAGAAAGCAGATTGCCAAAGAGGTGACGCCTTCCGCCTTCAGTTTCTCTGCAGCCTCCCGGACCGCCTCTTCGTCAAGAGGCGTCAGGACTTCCCCTGTGTAGCGCACCCGCTCCGGGACCCCGATTCTCCATCTCCTCTGAACTAGTGGCTCATACGGCGGCACGAACACGTCGAACATCGAGACGTCCTGGTCTCGAAGACCTCTTCGCATCTCGATGACGTCCCTGAAGTTCATGGTCGTTATCATCCCGGTCTTGGCGCCACGTCCCGTCAAAAGAGTGTTGATTGCCAAGGTAGTGCCGTGGATTAGGATCTCGACCTGTTCAAGAAAGCTGTTCAGTGGCTGTGAGAATGCCGATGAAGCCTTGCCCAAAGAGTCGAGGACACCTATGACGGGGTCTGCGGGCGTAGTAGGAGATTTGAACTCCCGAAGCCTTCCGTTTTCATCAAGGACAAGGCAATCGGTGAAAGTTCCACCCACGTCGATAGAAACACGCTTCATGGCGTTCCCCCCTGTGTTTTTCAGTGAAACCTGCTCGGTGCCAAATGGTTCCCCCGCGGCCCGAATAGTTCCGTAGCTAGGCACGTTACACCGCACCCCGAAACTTGTCAAAGCAGCACGAAATTTTCAAACCCACTCTTTTTAGAGCAGTCGATGCCCGTTTGGACCAACAGTTTGGGAGGCCAAGCTATTCATAGCTTGGCCAGAAAAATGGGATCGAGTGTTTTGGCTGGTCCTGGCTGAAAGCTGTGAACTCAACTTCAGTTCGCTATATCAATATCAGTGACTTCGGGTTCTAAGCTCGATAGCTTTCACTAAAAGCAGGGTAACAGAAATGATGAGGTATCCTCCGAGGGACCACGGTGCTGCCGCGCTGCCCTTTGACCACTTGTGTCGGCCCGGTAGAGTCGGTGGCCACATTCTTCAAGCCTCTCTTTTTTGAAGAGCGGCCTCACCCTCCTTTGTAGCTGCAAGTTGTGACTTCTTGGCGATCTTAACTCATAAATAATTTCTCCCGGCTCCGGTCAATTCGAACACGATTAGAGCAGCGCCGGACCGTCATGTCAATCTTTCAGTGGGTGGGTCTTGCTAGTCCCCAAACTGAGCGTGCGAATTTCTTCGCACCTGGCTTTTCCACGAGACTTTTGGTCTGAAATGACCACAACAGGCCTCGACGGCCCTTTGGTAGTCTTGGCTATGAGATGGTTTGGACGTGGAATTTCGCTCTGGCAGATGAATCGCAATGTTTGATTGGATAGGTCAGAAGATTCGCGTGCACTTTCCTTCTAGGGCATGCTGGCACTCGTAATTTTCAAGCTTAAGACTTGTGGAGCCAGGCCAGGCTGAGCTTTCGATGAGCGTCGGGAACTGCTTGAGATCCTGCTTGATATGAAACAGGTTGTCCTTCAATGCACATCTGAGCGGGGTCGTTTTCGCGCTCGACGCAAATTTTATGAAAGCGACCCCGCTCAGCCAAAGCTCTACGAACTCTTCAATCACGATACCTATGCCCTGAAGCGATAAGTCAGGTACTGTACCACAGCAGCAGAAATGCCGTAGCGGACATGGTAGAACTTCAAATGATCACCAGCTAGCCAGGAAGGCTGCGCTTGAGCGATGCTCCCGCGTCCGTCGCCTATCTAGTCGGGTGGTGCCATCACTATGGATCCGTTGTGCCCTCCAAATCCAAATGAGTTCGAGATTACCGGACCGACAGCGATTTTTCGAGGTTCAAGTATGACCACGTCAATGTGGATGTCGGGATCGACATTTTTTGTATTTGCTGTAGGAGCAATATAACCCTTTTCTAATGTGAGCGCCGCAGCAGCCGCTCCAAGCGCTCCTGCACCTCCCAGGGCATGACCTAGAGCACCTTTGATAGAAGTTGTAGGAGGGGTATCCGCTCCAAACACTGAGATTATTGCCTCAGATTCGGAGAGGTCATTGAGTGGCGTTGAAGTCCCGTGGGCGTTGATGTGAACGATATCGCGGGGACTCATGCCGGCATCTTCGATCGCCAATTTCATGCATGTCGCAGCACCAACTCCATGTGGTGCAGGTGCGGTGATGTGGAATGCGTCGGCATTGGATGCGGTGCCGGCAATGATGCCATATATGTGTGCGCCCCTTGCCTTGGCGAACTCCAATTCCTCAAGTACCAGGACTGCTCCACCTTCTGTCATCACGAAGCCATCACGATCCCTGTCAAACGGCCTTGAAAGATTGACATTGGACATTGCTGTCATGTTTACGAATCCGGCATACGCCGTGGAAGTCATCGCTGCTTCGGTGCCTCCTGCCAGCATGACTTTGCATCTGCCGGAGGCGATGGTCTTGGCTGCTCTTATAATCGCGTGCGTTCCCGCTGCACAGGCGGTGACGGTCGATTCGCATGGCCCTTTATATCCGTATCGCATAGACAATGAAGCAGAACCTGCGTTTGCCATCATCAATGGAACAAGAAACGGGCTTACTCTATTCGCACCCTTTTCGTACTGGAGGATGACTTGATTTTCAAGGCTCTCAAGTCCTCCGATTCCTGTACCCATCATAATTCCGGCCATTTCCGGATCTACCTCGAATTCCCCAGCATCGGCAAGCGCTAGGTCGGCGGCCGCGATTCCGAACTGATTGAATCTGTCCGTCCTGCGGATCTCCTTGGGGTTAAGCCAGTTGGATGGATCGAAATCAACTATGTGCCTGTCACTTGTGACCTCAGCTTGGGAGATCCCGTTCCAAAATTCGTCTTTGCCGATCCCGACGCAGGAAACTGCTCCGATCCCTGTGATGGCCACTTTGTACGGCGCCTGAATCCCATCGCTTGGTCCGGACGGACCCCAGCTGAGCTTCATTACAGTTTGCCTGTGACTAGAGCGTAAGCGCCCGCTACCGTGTCAACACCATCAAGTTCTGATTCCTCCACTGTGATGTCGAATGCCTCTTCAAGCGCCATAACCAGTTCCACCAGATCAAGCGAGTCTGCATCGAGATCCTCAGCAAATCGAGCTTCCATCTTCACCTGCTCAGGCTTTACACCCAATACTTCAACTGCACAACTACGGAATTTCTCAAAAGTCGCCTGGTCGTCCATTTAGGACTCCTTTCATTCATTGATCACTTAGCTGGTTAGCTAATTTTTACTTGTTTAGAAGGTAATGTGGCAGTTTTACTCTGCCCAGGTTTCGGATTAGGTGCTAGAAGCCCATGGCCAGGCCTCCATCGACCGGTAAAACCACCCCGGTAATATACCCGGCTCTTTCAGAAGCCAGGAATTCCACGGCTGCGGCAACGTCTTCCGGCGAAGCCGCTCTCTGCATTGGTATTTGGTCAATCATCATTTTGACCTTCTCCTCCCCCAGGACGTTGAACATGTCGGTATCCACAGCACCGGGCGCAATGACATTGACGGTTATGGATCTTGATGCGACTTCCCGCGCCAGTGATCGGGCCAAGCCGATCAGGCCCGCCTTTGAGGCGCCGTAATTTGCCTGCCCAGGAATGCCCAATTGAGCTACTACGGAAGAGATGTAGATGATCCGTCCCCAGTGTCCCTTCACCATTTTTCCAAGTGCATGCTTTGTCAAGTAGTATGCGGACGTCAGATTGGTTTGAATCACTTCCGTCCACGCATTCTCGCTCATACGAAGCATCAGCGTGTCTTTAGTCATGCCTGCATTTGCGATCAATATCTCAACCGGTCCAAATGTCTCTTCCACGCGGGCGAAAACCTCGGAAATCTGCTCGGGGTCGGAGATGTCGCACCTAATTGCAAGGACGCCATCATTAGTCAGCCCGGCTGGAATTTCGTGGTTTCGATATGTCACAGCCACTTTGTGGCCCGCCTTTGCGAATATGTCCGCGCAGGCATAACCGATCCCTTTTGAGCCACCCGTAATAAGGACGGTCCTTGATTGGGTCATGACTTACTCCAGCGGACCACTGCGCTCGACCAGGTCATTCCGGCGCCGAATCCGCAGAAAAGAACGTTGTCACCCTCCTTGAGCTTTCCCTTTTCTGCAGCGTCGGCGAGGGCCAGTGGAATCGATGCCGATGAAGTGTTGCCGGTCTTGTCGAGTACGATAGCCGTCTTATCCATTGGTATACCCAAACGTTGATTTGCAGCTTCGATTATTCTTAGGTTCGCCTGATGCGGTACTACCAGCGCTATGTCGTCACTCGTCAGTTTTGCGCTTTCAAGCACATTTCGTGACGATTCAACCATGACTCGAACAGCCTTCTTGAATACCTCTCGGCCCTCCATAGTCATGTAGCCGCCATGGTTGCAGTACAGGATGGGTACGGCTGACCCGTCCACTCCCAGGTCATAGGAGAGGATCTTGTCCTCGGTGGGATCGAGTTCGACCACTATTGCGCCTGCTCCATCACCGAACAGGACTGCGGTCGATCTGTCGTTCTGATCGGTAATCTTGGAAAGGGTATCGGAACCGATGACAAGTACCCGGTTAGCCCCCATTTTGACCATGCCGCCTGCGACAACCATTGCATAAACGAAACCGGCGCAAGCTGCATTGAGGTCGAAAGCGCCACCTCTTGTCCCAATCGTGTTTTGTACAATTGAGGAGGTTGCCGGAGTAGTCAAATCCGGTGTGGTTGTGGATAGAATCAATAATTCGATATCGCTCGGAAGAAGTCCCGCGGATTCCAAGGCCATCTTTCCGGCTTCGGCAGCAAGGGAGGCGGTGGTTCCTCCGAAGCGCCTCTCTTTAATTCCGGTGCGTTCCGTGATCCAGGTGTCGGAGGTGTCTAGCCGTGCCTCAAAGTCGGCATTGGTAACGACCTGGTCGGGTAGCGCGGTGCCCCAGCCGGTAATATGTGATCCTCTTATTGTCATGATTCCCTCAGTGTTCTCAGCCATGCAATGGGCTGTCCGATTGTTACGCGTTCTCCCGACATGGCTATCATGCCCATGAGTTCTCCAGCGAAGGGAGATCGAACTTCAAATTCTGAAATTGTTCCTATTGTCTGTCCGACGCTGATGGTGGCTAAAGAAGTGTGTTCTTGGGCTGTCTCAATAGATTCGGCGAGCACGCTTGAAGGTTCAAATATGCCTGCCTGGGGAGCCACCACCATCCGTTCTGAAATGTACAGGTGTTCTCCCTGATGCTGTTCTACTTGGGGAACTATAGAACTCTGCGAAGAAATAAGAAGGACAAGTTTGTCCAGATCATCGGGAGTGGCTACCGAGATAGCATCGAGATCAGGCACTGTACGCTTTGCCAGTCCGGTCAGAACACCGCCTGTGCCCACCTCCACCAGTGTCTTTGCACCAAGCTCGGCAAGCTTGGCAAGAGACTGAGTCCACTTCACCGGAGATGTCAGCTGTGTGGCAAGCAGCAGCGGCCACTCCGACGCTCTTTGATGTGGCATGGCATCCACGTTTGCAACCACCGGAACTTCAAGATCATAGAAGCGAGTGTCAGACAGGGCTTTTCGGAGGCGCTGCCTTGCGGAGTTCATGAAGGGAGTGTGGAATGCCCCCTTCACCGGGATATTCATGACCTTCTTCGCACCCTTTGATCTTGCAATTTCACTGGCAACTGCTACTGCCTCTGAGAGTCCGGCAATGACGACTTGGCCAGGAGCGTTATAGTTGGCAACCCACACGTTGTCGCCGGCTTCATGGCAGGTTGCTTCGGCGTCGGCATCGGAGATCCCAAGAAGGGCCGCCATTGCTCCGTGGTATTCCTGAGCGGCACTCTGCATCGCTTCTGAACGTTCCGAAACCAACTTTGCGCCGGCTTCGAAGGAGATTGCCCCTGAGGCAATCAGGGCCCCATATTCACCAAGCGAATGTCCAGCACACATGGCGGGGGAGACACCCAGGCGCTCTATGGCGTCGAGAATTACCATGGACATGGTAAAAGTGACAAGTTGGGTGTTCCTGGTGATGGATAGGCTGTCTGCGTCCGCATTCAGAAGCAGATCACCAATATCTCTGCCGGTTGCCTCACTTGCATCGCCTACGAGTTCCCATGAAGGATGGTCCACCCACGGTGTCCCCATGTTTGGCCGCTGGGATCCCTGTCCGGGGAAGGTGAAAGCAATCAACGCTTTACCCCAATCAGGATCGTAGAATGTGTCACGTTCCAGGTCATAAGGTCACAGTCGTAATAGATGGTATCAGCTTGGGTTTTTTCCACAGTTTCTCCACCCTTCGCTTGGATTTGAAGCACCCCGGTACAATTTGAATACTTAGACTACGGGAAGTGTTGAAAGGTTACATTTTTAAGTGAGATATTTTTATTTGTTTTCTTAGGGACCGAGTGTGATCGATATCGCTTCGGCGAAGCTAGATTGATTTGGTTGATTCCAAGTAATCTGACGAATTGCTTTTACTGCGTTGCCCGGGTGGTGGAATGGTAGACACGGAGGACTCAAAATCCTTTGCCCCCAAGGCGTGCGGGTTCGAGTCCCGCCCCGGGTACGAATGGTTAGTGGCAAAACTAACCTGGTCATAACGACAAAAGTAACACCCTGGAGGTCAGTTATGCCACTAGCGTGTGACCCTCATAATGGGTAGGTACCCGTGATCGATTGGCTCTGACCCCAATAGTGTGATTGGTCCTCGGTGCCTTGTTATTGGTCTGTGGGCCTAGTCTCTCCCCTGGGACGCGCACCAGCTGGTTGGGCGGGTCTCGAGGCTTCTCCTGCGTTTGAACGGCCGAGTCTCTCAGCCATAATGTGTTTTAGGCATTGTTAGAGTTTTCAAAGATTTGCAGAGATCGATGGGCAGACCAAGGCGCTTCGAGCGCCCAATTCTCTTGTGGTTCAATTGCCGGGTTGAGCAAGGCACTTCCAATTCGAGGAAGGAAAAATAACATTGATCCTAATTAG
>DAHXKX010000056.1 GCA_027366165.1 Actinomycetota bacterium | reverse complement strand
CAGCTCGAGGGGGAATTATGCAAGTTGATCCAGTCCTTACCGAAATCATCTCCAACCGGCTTATGCAGATCGGATTGGAAGGGGGCCTGGTTCTCCAGCGCTGTGCCGTGAGCACGAGTGTTGTGGACTCCCGGGACCTGGGCTTCAATATTGCCGATGCTACCGGCCGCACCATCGTGTATTCGGTTTGGATGCCAAGGCATGGAACCACGCTTGGGTACATGTTGCAGAGCTGTATGAAGCGTTTCGAGGGCGATGTACGTCCTGGGGACATGTACCTTGTGAACGACCCGCACTCCGGGGCTCTGCACATCCTTGATCTGGCGGTGATGGCCCCGGTCCATTACAAGGGAGAGCTGATCGCCTGGGTCGGAAACGCCACTCATCACGTCGACGTCGGAGCCATGACCCCCGGAAGGGCACCTCTTGCCACCGACTGGCACCAGGAGGGGATAATCTTCAAGCCCACCAGGATTGTCGAGGGCGGCAAGATACGTGATGACATCTTCGGCTTGTTTTTGGACAACGTCCGCATGCCCCGGTACCAGTCGCTCGATCTGAAAGCACAGATATCGGCCAACTTTGCCGCTTCGCAGAAGGTAATCGATCTGGTCGAGAGATACGGGGTGGAGGCTTTCAAAGAGACCGTGGAAAGCTCCATTGAACTCGGTGAGCAGCAGGCCAGGGAGAGGGTCCAGCTTCTGGAGAAGGGCGTGTACCACGAGGTTACCTACCTTGACTATGACAAGTTGTACCGGCTGGAGTGCAAACTGACGATCGATGACGACGGCCTGCACTTCGACTTTGCAGGCACCGATCCCGAGGCCAAGACATTCATCAACTGCGCCCTGCCCTGCGCAGTTGCAAACCTGCACAACATACTTGCTTGTCAGCTCTTTCCGGACCTCTCGGTGAATGCCGGCACCTGGCGCCTGGTCGATGTTTCAATCCCGAGCGGTACCATAATCAATTGCAATCCGCCCGCCCCTTGTTCTGGAGCTTCGACCATCACCGGATGGCGGGTTCAGGGGATCACCCTGGCGCTTTTGACCAAGGCGCTGAAGTCCACCTCTCGCAGCCGTTACTCAATGGCAGAGTGGGGCTGGGGCTTCACCGATGTTCAGTGGACTGGCTTCGATCAGTATGGTCGCTGGTACAGCCTCAGGGGCGACATGAACTTTCACGGCGGAGGCGCAAGGGCGGAGGTCGACGGGATCGACGTATCGAATATCGCTGGTTCGACCAACACCAACAGTCCAAGCATCGAGTCTTACGAGTACAGATATCCCGTGCTCTATCTCGAAAGGGGCATCGTTCCCGATTCCGAAGGGGCTGGCCAATACCGCGGCGGACGCGCAGGGTACTGGTCAAGATGTCTTTACGGTGTTGATTCGGCCAAGGATCTCACTTTCTACATCGGCCGGGATGTCGGGTCTCGCGGCGTCTTCGGTGGAAATGACGGCACCTCTTCGAGGATAATCCTCAAGAGAGGCACCGATGTGCTGAGTAGGCTTAGAGACGGCGTTCCACTGTACAAGGAACTGGAGGGGGAGGAGGAGATTCTTCCCCAGCAGCCCAGCGGTCTTGACAGGGTGATAAATGCGGGCGATGTGATCCTGGTCCGGGGCATGGGGGGTGCAGGATACGGTCCTGCGGAACTCAGGTCGGAAGAACTGGTAAGGCAGGATTTGGCCGACGGTCTCTTATCACCTGAACGGGCGCTCGAGATATATGGAGTCAAGGCTGAGTGAGGATTTTTAAGTAATTGTCGTAAGGCAGATCTCACCATGAGACTGCCAGCCAAGGAGGGTGCGTTGAAATTAGCTAGCAAAGTTGCCATTGTCACCGGTGCCGGAAGGAATGTCGGGGAGGAGGTCGCCTGTGCGCTGGTGGCCGAAGGTGCAAACGTGGCCCTGGTCGACAATAACCAGGAGCGTCTCGACCGCGCGGTCGAAAAGGCGTCGAAGGCGGGCTCAGGCACCGCCCGTGCGTTCATGTGTGATGTGTCTTCCTCACACGACGTTCAGCGCATGGTCGACGAGGTGGTGAAGAGTTTTGGCGGCATCCACATGCTTGTCAATAACGTCGCTGTCACCGACCGTGGCGTCAACGTGCTGGACCTTCCTGAAGATGAGTGGGACAGGGTTCTCAACATTACCCTAAAGAGCCTCTTCCTGTGTACGAAGTACGTCGGACGGCAGATGGTCGCTCAGAACGAAGGCGGGGCGATTGTCAATATCGGTTCAACGTCGGGTTTTCACGCCCGGGGAAATGCCACGGCCTATTCTGCGGCAAAGGCTGCCGTCATTCACGTCACCAGATCGATCGCTCTCCAACTTGGCCAGTTCAACATCCGCGTCAACTCGGTAAGTCCCAACAAGGTTGGTTCGCCGGTCGGAATGGACGAGGAGCCGCCAGGGCGGCCAAGGAAGAACGTTCTCGGCCGTGGTGCCGTGCCGGAAGACATTGCCAACGCGGTCCTGTTCCTTCTCGGAGAAAAGTCGTCGTTTGTTACAGGAATCGACCTGTTGGTAGACGGAGGGGCAACCGTCGCCATGTCCATGGATTAGGCTCCACCGCGTTATTACAGCGATAAGAAGCAGCTGATTTGAGTCCTCCTGGGAAATCTGCGGGGGACTCAAGTGTTTGCATACACGGAATTTTCACCGCCATTATTGAGGTTCTTTTAAGGGTGGTTGGTTACTCTCATGTTTAGGTAGCCGAGGTGGGGCGGCAGGAAGGTTTGTCTTAGAGGCGAAGGTTTTGATGGATACGCTGTAATGGGGGCTCTTCGGCGGTATGGAGGTTCCCATGGAAGTGCGAATGCGGAGAGATGTCAAGCAGCTGACGCTTGGAGCTGGGTATTTTAGCCTGGTGGCTGCCTTTCTCGTTGGATTTGTCTTTGACAGAGGTGGCCTGGAGGGCGGGCTTCTATATGTGATCTTTGTCGCTGGTCCGCTCTTTTTCGTCGATAAGGCGTTGCATTCGACCAGTGATGGAGTTGAAAGAACCGTAGCCGTCATCTCTCTGGTACTTTCAATCTATTGGGCCGCCGTTCTTTTCAGCGACTGGGGCACTTACGCACTGGGTCAGGAAATCCTCGTCACCCTGGCAATGACGCCTGTGATAATGGCGTTTTTTTCTGTGTTTCTGGTGAAGTTGCCGATATTCATCCCTAATCGCACGACGCAGGGAATCAACTAGCACCGCACCTTTTCCGCCAATGGCCAAGGCGCTATATAGAGCCAGGGGTGATAGGTCTCAAATGTCTGTGCCAAACACGAATCAGCTGCGTTCGATTTCCGAAGAGACGCGGTCGGGACAATGTGACTTCACTTGTGCCAGTGCGATGCCTTTGACACAGATGGCTCGTTGTGTGGCTTTGCGTTGCTCGGACCAGCGGATCCCGACAAAGCTTTGCATACCGGCCTTGCGACTGACGGGTAGTGGCACCTTGTTGCGATGCCGGGGATGTGGATGAAGTCACGGCCACGCAAAGAGGGGAGGTCGGCGAGTGTGGCTGTAGCTGCATTTAGTGTCATCGAGATGAGGCGCTGGACGGCACATGGGACCCGGGTTTGGTTGTGACATCCCGTCATTGTTGTTGTGGTGCCGCTTTTTGCCGTCTCCCTCGCGCTTGAATCCCGAATTCAGGGTATTCGGCGTGCTGTCGCAGTGGCGGCCCTTGTGCTTGCCCTGAACCTGAGTGCGGTCATGATCGGCAATTGGCAGGATTGCTCCCGCAATAAGAAGTTTCTGGCGGTGATCCCAACTGCTCCGGCGATCTCGGCCCTTCTTGCGGTCTTTTTTGCGGAACTGCCAACTGTCAGTCCCCGTTGGAGACCGTCCACTACCTGGTGAACCGGCTCATTCGGGGTGCAGGTGAGGGCATCTTTGCCGAGCGTCCCGTCTTCATTGGCTGCACCTGCGCAAACACTGGATTCCGCGGCGCTTCATGGTGCGGGGAGGCCTCAACTCCGCGGAGATCAATCTGGCTTGCCGAATCCCGCGATTGCCAGCGCAAGGAAGGTGAGCGCGAACGCGACGGTGATCATCAGCTCTCCCCACAGGGGAACAAGGTACCCAAAGATGGTTACACCTGTGGTGAACCGGGCGGCAGCGGCGGGAGGCATGTTCTGGATGGCGAAGACCACATGGCGAAGGGGATCCACGGCATATGTGAGCGGGTTGATCCGTGTTATTACTGCCAGCCAGGAAGGCAGTCCGTTGAGAGGGAAAAGCGCTCCGGAAAGAAAGATCATCGGGAATAGGAGCAGCTGCATAACCACCTGGAACCCCTCCATCTTCTGGATCCGGCTGGCGACGAACACCCCGAAGGTGGTCAGTGCAAAGGCCATCAGTGCCTCTAGCAGGATTACTTCGAGCACGAGGAGCACCGTCAGATGCACGCCAATCAGAGGAGCCAGTGCCAGCATGATCGTTCCCTGTATGGTGGCAATCGTCGTGCCGCCCAGCGCTTTGCCCAGCACAAGCGCTCCGCGGCTTACCGGAGCAACGAGCATCTCCCTGAGGAAGCCGAACTCACGGTCCCAAACGATGGAGATCGCCGAGAAGATTGCCGTGGTGACCACCGTCATCGCGACGATTCCAGGGAAGACGAACTTCTTGAAGTCAAAACCGCCTGTAGTCCCTACAAGTGACGTCATCCCATAACCAAGGACGAACAAAAAGAGAATGGGTTGGACGAAGCTCGAGAGGATTCTGGTCTTGGTGCGGATGAAACGGATCAGCTCACGCTGCCAGACCATCGCAATTGTTCGGAGTTCGAAGTCGATCCTGTTGTGTTCGTCGATCAGCTTTGCGGGTCTGACGGATATGTTTGTGGTTGCCAATGAAGTCTCCTAACGTCTCCGGCCAAAATTCCTGAACTGCGCCGGGAAAGCGCGCTCTGAGTGCCCTTCGCGAATCTCGCGTCCAGTGAAGTGCAGAAAGACGTCATCGAGATTTGGCCGGTGGACACGTACGTTTTTTATCGGTACGGCGGCGCCCTGGATGATTGCGGTCACCTGCTGCTCCCCGTTCTCAGCGAAGACGATCACGTTTTCTTCGGCCACCCGGACCGTGAATCCCAGCTGTTTAAGGTTGGACCCTGCAAGGTTGTTATCAGATGTTGACAGTTCTACCGTGTCGGAACCCACCATCTTTTTGAGATTGTCAGGCGTATCGAGAGCGACGATCGAACCGTGGTCGATTATGGCGATTCTGTCCGCGTACTCGGCTTCATCCATGTAGTGGGTGGTGAGAAATATCGTCACCCCCTCCTCATTTCGAAGCCGCAATACGTCCTCCCACATCAGCGCGCGTGTCTGGGGGTCAAGACCTATGGTAGGTTCGTCGAGGAACAGAACTGCCGGAGTATGGAGCATGCCCCGGGCTATTTCAAGCCGCCGGGCCATTCCTCCGGAGAATGTGGATACCAGGTCTTTGCGCCTGTCTTGCAGGTCGACAAGCCGCAAAACGCGGTCGATCCGCTCGTCAACCTGATTTCGGGGCACCCGGTACAGAACCGCATGGAAGCGCAGATTCTCCTCGGCGGTCAGCTGCTGGTCAAGCGTCGGGTCCTGGAAGACGAGCCCGATGCGTCTGCGAACCGCGGTGGGCTGGCGCAATACGTCAAAGCCGTCGACTGAAGCCGAACCCGCGGTCGGCCGTGACAGAGTGCAGAGCATCCTTATCGTTGTCGTCTTGCCCGCGCCGTTTGGTCCAAGGAATGCGAAAACCTCTCCCTGGGCTACCTGGAAAGAGATATTCTTTACCGCCTTGATCTCTCCGTAGCGCTTTCCGAGTGATCTCACATCTATTGCCAGCGGTGTATCGTCCGGCAAGCCCTGCGAGATGGCGGAGTTCGGCTCAAGAACCAGGGGCGTAGGGTCGTAACCGTTCTCCGGTGGGTCAACCGGGTTCGCACTGTTACCATTTGTCATCATTCATCTCCACAGAAATTTGCCCATCGAACTTGACAGTTCCTATGGCACTGGACAGCATAAATAAAAGGGCGTGAACTAGAGAGGTCATCTCTTGATCGTTAGCCTCTTATGTGGCCGATGGCGACAGTCTAAGTCCACCCTGGTTATGTGTCAATCTTCTTGTTCGATCGAAAAGGCTGGTGGCGGCTGTTCAACGGAGCTTAGCATTGGTTCCCGCAGGGCTAGTTTTCACTCGGCTGCATCCAAATCTTGTCCGGTCTGATGACGATCTTGATCCTGCGTTCACCAGGCTGACGATTTGGGTATGTGTCGAGCCCCAGATACTTCTTGGCGAGAAAGTCGATGTGCGCATCGGCGCCGTCTTCGGTGACATCGGTGACCGTTCCCTGGAAAGCTATTGCCTGATAGGGGTTCTTAGGATCGAGCATTGAGACTGCGACGACTGTATCTTTTTGCATGTTTCTTGCTTTGGTGCGGCCAAGGGCAGTGTTAATGACGACATTGTCTCCGTCGACGTCGACCCATACAGGCGTTAGGTGAGGAGTGCCGTCAGAGCGGACTACCGCCACATGGACAAATACTGGCTGGGCTAGGAGAGCTTTGGCGCTTCGGTTCAGCGTGGATTGGCTCATGGGGGGCTCCAAATGTTTTCCGGTGTCTTTTGGGGAAGTCTAGCTCAGCGTGTCTATGCGCGCACTATTAGCGAAATCTGGCACCCCCAAAGTCAC
>DAHXKX010000015.1 GCA_027366165.1 Actinomycetota bacterium | reverse complement strand
CACGTTGGCTGAGATTACGATGCCACAACTTGGCGAGACTGACTGCTGATCGCCAAAATGGACTGTGGTACCGGTGGAATCCGCATGCGAGGTGTGCCCAGAGACGGCAACCCCGGTGTGGACGTTGATCCCCCTTCGGCGGAACGACTTCAGGACCACATCGGCCACATCTTTGTCAACTCCTGTAAGTATCTGCGGGAGTGCTTCCAGAATTGTCACTTTGGCACCCAGATCGGCCATCATTGATGCGAACTCGCAACCTATTGCCCCACCGCCAATAACGGCAACGCTCGCCGGCAGAGACTCCAATGACAGAACCTCGTCCGATGTCATCACTATCTTTCCATCGACTTCGAAACCAGGTATAGATCTTGGCACGGATCCGGCAGCAAGGATTACGTTCTGTCCCTCAAGCACACGACCGTCGGAAACTTCGACACGGCCACTGCCAAGATACTTTGCAACTCCCTCAATTACCTCGATCTTCCGACCCTTCATTAGTCCGGACAGACCCTTCCAGAGTTGGTCAACGACCTTTTGTTTTCGAGCCTGAGAAACGGAGAAATCAATTCTTGGATCGGCTGCCGTTATACCAAACTCTGATGCTCCAATTACTGCTCTAAATGCGGCGGCAGTCTCAAGAAATTCCTTTGCCGGCACGCAACCCCTATGCAGACAGGTACCACCAACCTTATCCTTTTCGACAACCGCAACGGATAATCCAGCTGAGGCACCATATAGCGCGGCTGCATAGCCGCCAGGCCCACCACCGATTACCAGTACGTCATATATATCAGACGTCGGACTCACCTCCAAGATCGTTTATCGCTGGATCAAAGTCCACCAGTTCAAAAATTAAAAGCCACCACTTCGTTTCGCATTTGTTATAACAAGTTCACCTTAATGGCAGTTGGAAAGTTACGGGCAACTAGAACTTCTATTCGCTCATATTGCTCTAAGAAAACCTGAAAGACACACCGCCCTAGGACATTATTAAACGGTCGTCACATAAAATAAAACAAATGGCCGGATGCCCAACCTGGCGCCCAAAATACCGGTCAGGGCTGAGAACCACCCATCAAGCGGACAAGATCAAGCGTTACTTGACAATCGACGTGTGAACGGTGCCCCGCAGAAGGAAGTTTTTGAAATTGATAATTGCCAAATCTTGAATTCCACGCGCCAACAAAGGCGGAGTATTTGACCATCACGCAGTCCCAATTGCTCTTCAATTTCGGAAGGTCGTTTCTTATCGCCTCGTAAAATAGCATGCCTCGATCGAACGAACTGTTGTAGGCAAGTAGCAATTTATTTCTCGTGACATCCTGGAGTTCCGTCCACGTATCCGTCATTGACGGGGAGCCAACCACCAATTCATTCGAAATACCGTGTATCGCAGCAACCTCATCCGGAATCGCAACGCCAGGATCAATCAAGGTGTCGAGCAGCAGATCTCCAAGGCCATTCAAGACGCTCACCTCGACCACCCGGGAATACCTTGGATTGAGCCCGGTCGTTTCGGTGTCGATAATGCACCAGTCTTCCGGATTCTCCAGAAGTTGCCTGCTCCACTCGATCGCCTTGGTGCGATCTGCTAGCCTTTGTTCTCCGCTTGGCTCAGGAACCATAACTCCGACGATAACATGAAGTTGAGACAATCGCTCGCACTAATTCACCCCAAACATCCAAAGGGACTAGCCACCCAACTTGTTTTTATTCCAAACTTCGGATCCCCATTGCGCCGCCAAAAAGAACCGGTCATCCCGAACCAGGCTTTCTCTCCACTCGACCACTGTCTTGCCCGAATATGCGGCTCTCTCAAGCGAAAGCACGGGAACACTTTCGGAGAGTTCCAGAATCACGCGGTCGGACTCGGCCGGTATGGCCGCCCTTATCCTCTCCCAACCTCCGGTTATGACGACGTCACAGTATCTCTCAAGCACCTCATATATCGAGCCGGAAGACAGATCCACCCCTGATAGACGAGAACCAATCTCCTTTGGAATCCATGAACGATTGATTGCGACAACCTCGTCGCCAGCTTTACGAACCCGCTCCACGAAAAATACGTCATCTCCGCGGTTAGCCCCAATGGCGTCAATCCCCCGACCGAGTGACACGACTTCTTGAGCCAACACCACAGACGACTCGACTAGACCACTCTTGGTGATCTCCCTCGCCAGGCTGTAACTCGATGCAAACAGATGGTCTTGCCACGGTGAAACGAAGGTTCCTTTTCCCTGAACTGAGTAGAGTCTTCCCTGTTCAGTGAGCTGTCTGATCGCTTGGCGAACCGTGTGTCTCGAAATCTTGTATGTTTTCATGAGTTCGTGTTCGGAGGGAAAACCGTTACGATACGCACCTGAATCCAGCGAACGGGTTACCACTTGGACGAGTTGCGACCATAGTGGCTCGGAGCTGGACGGATCCAGTTCAATCGAAACTTCTCGCTCACGGTCGTCTTTTGAAATCGCGTCCACCCTTTAACCGCCAGCCTTGCCCAAGAGGAATGAAGTCACCAGTACCAAAAATACGAAGACAGTAATGGGCACGAAGTACCGATCCCGTTGAAAAGCAAAGATCACGGCGGAGACCAAGACCCTGAGAATCGGAGTTGCCAACAGGATGATCAGCCCAAAAACGATTATCGCTTCACCTTGAAAGTGTGACAGTCCACTGAATACAGCCGACAGGCTATGTGGGTAGTTGGAACTTTTGGTTAGTAGCTCCTTGTTTATGGCATTGTCATGCAGGTACGTACCCGGCTTTCCGACAAATGACACTATGACGCCGACAACCACAACTGAGAGAGAGAGAATAACTCCAATTCTAAGTACAGCCGATATCACCGACTCTGCTCGGTGGATCTTCTCCAGCTGCTTTCTTAGGGCCTCAGACCTGGCATCGTCTCCCAGGATTTGCGAGCCATTATCCACGACTTCTTTTCCAGCCATTTAGGCGACCCCCTTGTACAGCATTTCTATCGAGATGATCAGAAGGACAACTACGAACAGAGTTCTTATGAAACCGTTCTTGAGTCGAGGTAGCATCCGCGAACCCCCGACTGCCCCAACCAGCACACCCGCGGCCACAGGGGCTGCCACAAAGGGATCGATCTCACCCCGGGCGAAATACACCCCCGCAGAGGCCGCAGCAGTCACACCAATCATAAAGTTGGAAGTTGCCGTGGACACCTTCATCGGAAGACGCATAGCGAGGTCCATCGCAGGGACCTTCAGGGCACCAGATCCGATTCCCAACAGGCCTGATACCATTCCTGCAATGTACATGAGGAAGAGGCCGAATTTTGTGTGGGTGACCTTGTAACGGATCTCCTTCTCCTCTGCCTCATCGAAATACGCGTCATGGAGCTGAAGCCGGTCGGCCAAGGCGTCTTTGGGAACTGGTCTCTCACTATCACGAAAATGTCCCCGGAACATCTGAACCGCGGAATAAGCAAGTATCACTCCAAATACCACGTAAAGGACCTTTTGGGACACCAAACCCGCCACATAAGCACCGGTAATTGCGCCGGTCGTCGTGGCCACCTCGAGAAACATTCCCACGCGCATATTTGTGAGGTGCTCCTTGACATAAGCGGCGGCGGCACCGGAAGAGGTGGCTATCACCGAAATGATCGATGCGCCGATTGCCAAACGGATGTCGACGTGAAACACAAGTGTCAGAACGGGAACGACGATGATGCCTCCGCCAATTCCAAGAAGCGACCCCGCCAAACCTGCCACGACACATATGAAAAACAACTCAACTACAAAGGAAGCCATGTTCACAGCTTTAGCTTAGCACTTGTCCGTACAAGTTTGACCCTGTTTCTAAATATTGTCCGGAAATGCGCTTGACGATACAATTCCAGAGGAGCACGAAGCTCCATCTAGAACTCCATCTGCAATTGCTTTGTATTGTGAATCGGCATCTGCCATGGCAGATTTTCCATATACGACCACGACTTACGATGGATCTGGCTCGGACCGATGGCATGGAGGGCACTGACATGCGCGGGGGACGGGTACCCCTTATTCTTCTCAAAGACGTACCAGGGAAAGTGGATGGACTCGCGTTCCATCAAAGCATCGCGCTCGACCTTTGCGAGTATCGATGCACTAGCGATTGCAAAGCTCTTCGAATCGCCCTTCACGTATGTCCTCACATCAGGAAACCCCGAAAAATTCACGCCTCCATCCAAAAGCAGAAGCGACGAACCAACGAATTCGCGCAATGGGGCCAGTGCCCGTTCCAAGCCCAGAGTCAGCCCTGACGTCATACCCAATTTGTCCAACTCAGCCGGTTCAACAAATCCCAGTCCATATCCATTTGCGAGGGCTTTGATCGGCTGCTCCAGCGATGCACGTAACCGGGGAGAGAGCTTCTTCGAATCGTTCACCCGAAGGTATTCGGAATAATTGGGCAATTTCTGGGATTCCACGCCAAAGGTATCCGCATCCTTCTCAGTCATGAACCCAAGAAGGTGCTTGAGATCATAGAGAACTGCCCCGACACAGAGTGGCCCTGCCCAGGAGCCACGCCCAACCTCGTCCACTCCGATGACAAATCGGTACTTGTTGGAATCTATTTCCCGCTCAACGTGGAGTTGCGCAGCCAGGGACAATGAAAGTTTGCGCATACTATTCCCAAGCATACGACATTGGTGGAGTTTCTTGGAACAATATGAAACCCGACTCAGTTCAATCGCTTGGATTTACCACCCAGAGTTGGACCGAACCCAGATCCTTGAGATACCTCGGCCGCAATGGCACCAGACGGTGCTTACTCTTACCCACGAGAACCTGCTGAATTCCGTCAGACACCAGAATTGATCCTGGATTCGCAATATTGACTATCCGGGAGGCGAGGTTGACCACTGGGCCGAAGTAGTCACCCTCTCGTGCAAGAACTGATCCATAAGCCACGCCTGCTCTAACCTCGGACAGCAACTTCTCCTTGGCATACTCCTCTTTGAGTTCCAAGCCGATCTCGACAGCATCCTCCGGATCAACCACCACGAACATGACCTCGTCGCCAATCATCTTTACGACGCGTCCATCGCGCCTAGTTACCGCATTGGATGAAAGCTCTTCAAATCGGGAAACAACAGCACCTAACTCCTGGGTTGTAAGTTG
The DNA here is from genome assembly GCA_027366165.1 of Actinomycetota bacterium. Taxonomy (GTDB): domain Bacteria; phylum Actinomycetota; class Acidimicrobiia; order Acidimicrobiales; family Acidimicrobiaceae; genus SCQM01. The sequence goes on along the minus strand of DAHXKX010000015.1, from coordinate 21,111 downwards.
CTGAGACAAAATCGTGAATCCGACTAGATCTACAAAACCGACCGCCAAAATGCGCTCTGACACATCACGGGCACCTTTGTCCAACGCAACCATTGCGTGCCTTCCGGCATCGTGGAAGTGCCGAATCCATGCATAGACCAGCAGTTCAGGAACAGCCGGCAGGATAGAAGCCGAATACTGAGCAAACCGGTCTGCCAGATCAACCGTTGTAAAGTCCTTTGATCCCAGCCCAACCCCTTTCAGGCTGTTAGAGGCCACGATTTCCGCGGCGGCGATTCTTGCCATTGAAGACCCGATAACCCGAGCCAACTGTATGGCGACATCCTCGTCCGTAGCCTGCGAGCGCATCAGACTCGCAAGTGAACTGACGGCCTCGATGTCTATCGAACTGAAGTTCCGGTCATCATCCGCCACGTCTGCAAACCCGAGAGCGCGCCAGAGTCTCCTCACAATTGCAACGTCTACACCGGTTTCCGCCGAAAGCTCTCCAATCGTCAGACGATTCCTGGGCGGTCCCAACATCTGGTCAACAGCGAGAAAGTGAAGCGTATCGTTTTTCAAAGCGTTAAAAATTTCCTGATCGGAAATGTCACGCTCTCTCAACATCTCAAGAAATCGGATGGGCAGTGACGATGATAGAGCTTCATTGATCTGCTCCTTATCCAAGTCCATCCTCCTCTTATGACCGATCAAATGCTGAAATATTCTTTCATGCCTACACTAAAGATAATGAGCATAAACCGAATTGATATTCAAGAATTGTCGGCGCCTCACGTGATTCTCATCCCCGTAAGGTCATTCTCGGACAGCAAGTCACGGCTTACCTCGATCCTGAGTCCCAAACAGCGCACAGATTTCATCATGAAGTGCACAAGAGGCGTAATTCTGGCAGCTGGCACTATACCGGCCCTCATAGTTACCTCTGACCCTGAAGTTCATGACTTCGCCATTGGTCTAGGGTGCTCCGTGATCGAAGACAATGGAATCGGCCTGAACGAAGTGGTACAAAATGCTTTTGAATCGCTACGCCTCAGTGGCATCCAGCACGTAACCATTGCCCACGGCGACCTTCCGCTCGCGCGAGACCTAACCAGAGTTTTCCGCCGTGATGAGTTTACGATCGTACCTGATCGCAAACACGACGGGACCAACGTCATGTCATTGCCAACGCTGGAGAGCTTCCACTTCTTTTATGGACCCATGTCGTTCAACCTTCACGTAAAGGAAGCCGAGAGGCTCAATCTCAGAATCAATGTCTGCGAAGATCCCAAACTTGCCATGGACGTCGATACTCCGGAAGATTTTCAAGACCTCCTGGCTGTCCAACGCCTAGGTCATAGCGATTCAACCAGCTGATCCTTGCTGGACTTCTCAGCAAAGCATCCGCCCTATGATCTCGGGCTTGAGCGTCCTTATTGCTGCGAGATTTTCCACCTGATATGTACCGATGGTTCAAAAGGAACCTGGAATTCCGACATCGACGGAGCCGAACTTGCGCTAAGGCGACAACAGGAGCAGACTGAGGCAGCCCGCCGATTGGGCGGGACAACGCCAGTCACATTTCTCGGTTGGACCGACGGTGAACTGGAATCGGGGATGGAGCAGCGGGCTCAAATCGTCGCCGCAATAAGGACGCTCAAGCCCGAGATCATTCTGGCACACGACCCTTCGAAAAGATACAGACTGCATCCTGACCATCGGCATGCGGGCTTTCTGGCGACCGACGGAGTGGTCGCCGCCAGAGACCCACTGTTTTTTCCGGTGCTCGGACCGCACCATCGGCCGGCAAAAATCCTTTTATGGGAAGCAGATCAGCCCGATCACGAGGAAACCATCAACGAAAACACTTTTCAGACTAAACTCCATGCCCTGAAAGCACATGCAAGCCAGTACGAATCGACGATGGGCGTGAACCAATTGGACGATGAATCACAGATGGCGGCGTTTGAGGAAAGGCTCAGAAAGAGGCTTTCTGACAACTCATTCGGACAAAATGAGTTCCTGTGCGAGGTTTTCAAACTGATAGACAAGGTTTGACGATCTCTCGCTCGGCCACTAAGGGCGAAAATTCCAGGGCGGCTCAGCCAGGACATAATGTCATGTTTCCGCTGATTCTTTCTGAATCTGCGCCAACTGCCGCAACACCCAGTGGTCCAAGGTCTGTACGTAGGCATTTTAAGGTTCCGACCGCCCGTCGGCGACCACGCTGGTTGCTCGATTTCGAACCGACGCAGCCACTCGGCGAGGACGTTGCGGCCAGCATTCATAGCCCCGTCCCGGAACACGCCGCAGATGAAACGGGGTCCAGTAACCAACTGCATGCAGCAAACGGTTGGCGGCTAATTGATATTGCGTTCGAATCCGCTCCAGTAAGGTTCACGCAACTTGAACTTCTGCAGCTTACCCGTCGCCGTTCTCGCCAAAGCGTCCCTGAACTCGATCGTCGTAGGACACTTGAACCCCGCAAGCTTGGCCTTGCAGAACGCCCGCAGTTCCCCCTCGGTCACTTCCGACTTGGGACGTAACACCACAAGCGCTTTTACGGTTTCACCCCACTTTTCGTCAGGAACACCAATGACCGCAACTTCCGCTACAGCAGGATGCTGGTAAAGAACGTCTTCAACCTCAACGGAGGAAACGTTCTCACCGCCTGAAATAATTACATCCTTCTTGCGATCTGAGATCACAAGATAAGGCCCTTCCATGTGGCCGCCATCGCCAGTGTGAAACCACCCTCCCGCCAGCGCCTCACCGGTGGCATCGGGATTCTCCCAGTATCCTGCAAAGATGTGGTTACCTCGCGCAAGCACTTCGCCGCTGTTGTCGCAACAGATCTCGATCCCAATTGCGGGGACGCCCGCCCAACTCAAACGCCTCGACTTCTCGACCTGGTCCAGTCCATCCCACTCCTTGGTCGCCCTGTTGATAGTGAGCAACGGTGAGGTCTCGGTTAAGCCATAGAGTTGAATAAACTCCCAGCCCAGCTCGCCCTCGATTCGTTCGATCGTTCTAGAGGGAGGCGGAGCACCCGCTGCCACAACTCTAACCAGGTCCCTGCCGGGGTTACCCCTCCCCTCTTCACTGCGCTTAGTGGCAGCGTCAAGCACCGATGCCCATACAGCTGGAGCTCCGCAAAGCAAAGTAACACCCTCGTTCTCGATCTTTTGCAGGATGTTTTCCCCATCGATCTTTCTTTGGATCACATGTGTCCCACCCATTGCAGTCACGGCATAGGGCATTCCCCACCCATTGCAGTGGAACATCGGCAAGGTGTGCAACAGGACATCACGATCGTCGACTCCGGTGTGCCAGCCAAAAATCACCGCGTTTATCCAGGCGTTTCGGTGCGTCATCTGCACCCCCTTGGGACGCGCGGTTGTACCGGATGTATAGTTGATAGAACAGGTGAAATCCTCGTCTGCATCCCAGCTCTTGGGCCCAGGCGAAGAATCTGACAATGGTGCAAATAGTTCCTTGTCGTGGACATTGTCTAAAACGAAAAGATGCTGTACCTTGATGTGCTTCGTCATATCTTCATATTCTGGATCCACCATGAGAACCGTCGATCCTGAGTGTCCGACAATATATGTCAGCTCATCCTCACTAAGGCGATAGTTGATAGGCACAAGAACTCTGCCGTAGCCGCTGACTCCAAAATATGAAACGAGAAACTTTCCGGAATTGGGCGAGATGAGGGCTACGCGCTCGCCTTGAGCCACTCCCATGTCGTCAAAAGCCTTTGCCATGCCCCTTGCCCGTCTGTTCAGCTCTCCGTATGTGATGCGACCCAAATTCCCGGGCGCACTCTCCTCGTCGACCAGAGCAAGCCTGTCCGGGAAGACCAGAGCGGCTCTGTCCAGAAAGTTCCCGACGTTCATATCTACCTTCATCCGGACCCCCTCTTGCAAAATATTCACTGGATCTTTCTAGAGATCGACAGTCAGTCCAATAGCTAACGTATCATGACTCATATTCAACTCGATACCAATATTCACAAATGTCCGAGTCAAAATGAAGTGTCTCCATTAAGAACCGATTTTGCCCAGCACCAGCTTTCAACTGCTATAGTTCACGCCAGAAACCAACTTCCTCTTGTGCCAGACTGTGGTCGCGAAGCACGGGGATGTCCTTGGAACGGTTGTCGACGTGGCGTTCAAAGCGACTACGTGACAACGCCCTGTGGTTTGCCCTGCTGACAAAAAGATCCGCGAGACCGTCGGACCTGTCGAGATATGCAAACTCTCCAAGATTGAGCCCCAAGTCACCGTCATGGACGAACGCCCTTTTTGCATCAGTGCTGCTCATGACATTAAGCGGCGAAATCATGGAGTTGAGGTTCAAGTCGGCAAACGGAACCGTGCAGGTTTGGCCACCGTTGCGGTATCGGACCAGTTGGTTCCTGACATCGATCTGACCCTGTCTTTCCTGGCCAAGGTGAGCCCTTTTTGGTAAGTAATGGATCCATACGGGCTCAGAGTCGTAGAACCCGCATGGTCCAACCCGAACTCCGAGCTGGTCTGCCAGTTCCTGTCGGGCTAGATCACGATCTCTTCTTGTGGCGAAAACCAGGTGAGATTGGACCCTTCCACCATCGGCCCGGGTCGCCGCTTCAGCCGCCACGGACCTGATCAGCCTGCTCAGTTCTTGAGCTAACGAGTCTGTGGGCACAACGCTCTCTCCCCTACCCAAGATGAGCGCTTTCCCAAGATTTGATGCACAAATGTCGGCGACCTCCGATATTGGAGTCACTGGCAAACCTCCGATGCAGCCGTGCATATCGTTGTAATTTCGATTAAACACAATGACTGTATTCTGGTGACTATAAATTGAGGAGAGCTTCGCAACCTTCTCTAAATCGATCTTGCCGAGAACTACTATCTCGACTGGATCAGCGAGTGACTCGCCTGGCGAAAGCTTTCCGGGAGAAAAGTGGCCGACCTCTTTACCGTTAGCTAATACACCAACGATTCTGCCAAGAGTAAACGCCTCCACTCTCTGATAGAGATCGTCATCAAATGCTACAAACTTCACCCATCCCTGGCTGCGGCCCGGCAACATCACCCTACGTGAAAAAACATCTAGAACGAGACTCGGATTGCGCACAATAATCGGACTTGGTGTCTCCCTTATGTGGCCCATGGTCCGGGGCAAAAGGGCCCGCAACTTCTCCGGAGCATGGCCCTTAGAGGAAGCCTCAAGCGCCCAGCGCATTTTCAGCGAATTGGAATCCAGCGCCAACTTTTCAGACCTGGTAATCAGCGAGGCCGCCCTGGAGGCACCTGGCGCAGTCGTGCCCCAGTTGTCGAGCAGTTTTTCCACCTGGTGCGATCGCTTGGAAAACAGTCTGGACAACTCAGCCGAAAATCCAGGGATCTCGGTCGGGCCACCAACCTCGTCAAGTTCCCTCTCTATCATGACCAGCCCCAAACGTCGGTAAACCTCTCCGGCAAGGGATTTCCTATACTCAACAGATAGCTGCTTGACTCCGGAATAAAGCGCGTTAGAATTAACGGCCCTGAGAGCACCCGACCTAACCTCTACCCGATTCGCCAGGATGACATGCGTATGTAAATGCGGATCCAGGGAACGTGAAGTCTGATGCACAAATCCGACTGCTGAAATATCAGCGCTGCTACCCCAGTTCAGCCCGGGTTGAATCAATTTGATCAGTCCGGCCACAGCTGAATTGTGGGCATGAAGAACCTCGTTTGAGACCTCAGAAGGTAACAACCCAAACATGATCGAAAGTTGTTTGGGAGCAACCAGGCACAGGTCATAACCTACGTTCCTGATTGGCCGCAGAAACCTTGGGTCTTTTCGCAGTCGGCGCAGTTCGTCGAGCAAATCTGCTAACTGTTCAAGGTTGTGGAAACTGCCATCCCAAGCCCCGAAAAAGCTCACCTCAGCGGGATCCAGCATTCTGCGGGAATCCTCATTGCCGCTTGCGATATTCGAAAAATAATAAGGAAGCCGCCTAGAGTTAAGAGAAGTCACGAATAGACCCGACACTTCATCCACCAAGCAATTCCGGTTTTTATGATGCGGGTCTGACCAACTATCGCAGACGGGACACCGTCAGTCAAAGGAAATTATGAGTACATGTCCATCAACGTCCTTGCCACATCCTGTCTCAACTGTCTGAGATGGAGCGGAATCACGATGAATGCGGAGGGGCCAAGCCGGACCAGCACCCTTGACAACCACGCGGTTGACGAGGATTGAAACCCATACACTTCGAATCCCTGGATTTCGGCTAGCAGCCTGGGAGATGCCACAAGTCTTTCAACACGCCATCGGGACCCGGCGGGAATTGCCAACACGACCGACTCTCCGATCCCGCCAAAAGCTCTGGGTATGTCACCTCCGGCAATCCGTTTAATCTCACTTTCAGGCAGGGCGAAATGCGTATCGGTCATTTCGCACGAAATAATCCTTCCCAATGAAAAGTGCCTGATCTCACCAGTCAAATGGCAAAGTCCCCTAAAGTACCAACGTCCCGATTCGGTGAACAACTGATAAGGATCCACCTGTCTCGTGCTGACCCGCTCGGAAGATGACGAAAAATAAGTTATTTCCACGCCTCGGCGCTCATTGGCGGCCGTTCTAAGGTCATTGAGAAAGTATGGCTCCTCCATCTTGACATCCACCTCGCTCACGGCAACGTCGAACTTTGAAAGAGACCTCTTCAATTTCGCGAGCGCTGACAGCAGATGTTCATCCTGATGAATTCCAGGGACTTTCAACGCAACGACCGCAGTGGTTGCCAACACCATGGCTTCGAGAGTGGTGAGCTTTCTGGGCGATGTGATGATCTCCATGTCAATAAAACTGTCCACAGTTCCATCATCTTCAACGATTATTTCAAGAAGAGAGTCAGGTGTATAAGGCGGCAAACCGCAGCAGGCCGCAACTTCAAGCAGCCTGACAACCTCTGGACCAGCGATACCGAAAGTCTTGGAAATCTCCGCCACCGAAGTACTCTTCTTTCGGGCCAGCCAGGGAAGAATTTTCACCAGCACCGAGTACATCGCAGTGGCACTTCGCAGATCGCTCTTGTTTCCGTTGGCCCCATCGGTTGAGCTCGGATCTGACCCATCTCCCACACTCGAGGCGTTGAAAATATCTTCGCCTCCGCCTCGCTCATCTTGGTTGATCTGGCTCGAGATGGAGTCCCTGACTTGACTCTCAGGCTTACTGAACATCTGGTTGAGATAGGTGACCAACTCCGCAACCAATGGCTGAGGCTCCAGCAGAACCGCCTTGTCAAAGTAACTGAGAAGCCAGTCAAAAAAAGAACCCGAGTCCACAATCTTGATGCTGACAACCAGCGACCCATCGGGTCTCCACTCTGCAACACTCTGTTCACCAAGTTCATAGCTAACCAGCGGCGCGACATCAGGATGGACGAGCACCCGTGCTGTTAGAAGATCGCCTTCGCCGATCTCCCACCTGTTCTTTGGCAGTCTGGAAGATATGTCAAAGTCACTCGGTCTTTCAAGACTTTCAATGCCGGTAATTTCAACCTCTGATTCGATGCGGTTAACCAGAAAGGTTTTCACCAGCCCGGACTCACGCTCATTTCCAAGTAAATACCAATTTCCCCACCTAAAAGAAATCCCGAAAATGTCCAGGTTTCGCGGCTTGGACCTGTACGCGAAATTGACGACTTTTCGAGCTGCCATTGCCTCAAAAAGACGAAATAGCACAGGATGGCTAGGGATGCTCGCGACCGTAGCATCATGTCCGGAGACCACACAGCCAAGCTTCTGGAGAGCCGTTTCCCCTTCACCACCGCCAAAACTAACCATCGCGCTTGCAGCTGCTAACGAAGACGCCTCATCGTTACTAAAGCGCAAATCTGGGATGATCATGTCGGCTTTATCAATTTGGTATCCAAATTGTTCAACTCCGGGAATCTGATGAGTGACAATCGGGATTCCAAGCTCCCGAAGCTCTTTTTTCGCCCGTTCGAACGCCTTATGCCGTGCCACCGGAGAGTCGGGAAAGCCGCCAACACGGCGGGCGATCTCATCAAGAGAAATCGGTTTCCTGGTATCCAAAAGAAGCATGACTAAATTCAGTAGTCTTGGAAATTTGTCTGACCTAGCCAATCCAGGTACCTCTTTGCCGACATGCCATCCGGTGAACTGAGCACACACCCCTAAATGTAGGCTCCAACTCGACCCTACACACGGTAATTTCAACCCAATTATAAAATTTTGTCATGGGGCCGCTTTCTTTCCAGTTACATCCACTAACGATCGTCGTGACCTGTCTGGCCATCCTGGTTTACCCGCTCATTTGTGCGGTCGATGACCACGCAGTCAAGCATCAATCTATGAGGTACCGGCTTGCATACGGAGTCCGGCAGTCCTCCGCCAAACAGAAGTTGCTGTTCGTGCTGGGCATACTGGCGCTTTTCATCGCCAATTATTGGCCACTCGCCGATATGTCGCAACACTACCTTTTGCTGGCGCGCATGCTTGGGCAGCTCCTAGTCACGCTTGCAGCGGCACCACTGTTGCTTTATTCGATACCGAGAAGTTCAATTGTGGTAATTACGAGGCCAAGACTTCTCGATGCCGCGCTTACCCGACTGACGAGACCGGTGCCGGCGATCCTAATCTTCTCCGCAACCACCATCCTTGCCATGACCCCGTCACTCGTTAGTTTCGAAATGTCCTCAATCTGGGCTCAACAGCTTGTGTACGCTTGGCTGTTAGCTTCAGCGGTGCTGGCATGGACTCCAATCATGAGGATACTCCCCGGAGTAAGACAGCTGTCGACAGCGGGCAGGCTTGCCTATCTCTTCGTGCTGTCCTTGCTCCCAAACATTCCCGCCTTTGTGTTGCTTTTTGCAAAAAGGCCTCTCTATCTGGGATATTCGCACTCAGGACTGGGGATTAGCCAGATCGTGGATCAGGAACTCACCGGTGCATTGGCCAAAGTGGTCTCTCTTGCAGTTTTTTGGGGAGTCGCTATTTCTATCCTACTTAGGGCTGGCAGAGACGAGGAGCTTGGGTTGGATCCAGACCCCATAACCTGGGATGATGTGCAACGTGAACTCGACCGTAACGCCAAGAGGTTTCCTCAGGGCTAAACGGGATTGCCGTTACTGCTAATAGATTACTTATTAACCTTTGCGCATTAGTTGAAACCCACCGAGTGCGCGCAGAGATCAAGCCTTAGTCCCCAAATTGGAGTAAACAGATGTCACTTCGCCACGACCTCAGAAATGTGGCAATAATCGCCCATGTCGACCACGGTAAAACCACCTTGGTAGATGCCATGCTCAGAGAGACTGGGGCATTCAGGGCCAACCAAGAAGTCGTTGAGCGCGTCATGGACTCAATGGACCTTGAGCGGGAAAAAGGTATCACCATCTTGGCCAAACAGACTTCGATCAACTACGAAGGAGTGAAGATCAACATAGTCGACACCCCTGGACACGCTGACTTTGGGGGTGAAGTGGAACGTGGACTGGCAATGGTCGACGGTGTCGTCCTGCTGGTGGACGCTGCAGAGGGTCCGCTTCCTCAAACAAGGTTCGTCCTAAGAAAGGCTCTCGAGTCTGATCTGACAATCATTGTCGTCCTAAACAAGATCGACCGTCCCGATGCCCGTCCGGGCGAGGTCATAAACGAGATCTACGAACTCTTTCTGGACTTGGATGCCAAAGAAAACCAGATCGACTTCCCGATCGTCTACGCCAGCGCCAAGCATGGGTGGGCGAGTCTCGATCCCGACACCCAGGGTAACAGCCTCAAGCCACTTTTCGAGACAATCCTCGAACACATTCCGGCTCCGGAATTTGACGAAGACCACCCATTCCAGGCCCTGGTGACAAATATCGACGGCAGTGCCTACCTCGGAAGACTGGCCATCTGCCGCGTGGCAAATGGTTGGGTCCGCAGAGGCCAAACCGTAGCCTGGTGCAGAACGGATGGTTCAATTCAGAAGGGTAAAGTTGCGGAAATTCTGATCACCAACCTTCTAACGAGACAAGAGACAGAGGAGGCAGGACCGGGAGAGATCGTCGCCATCGCAGGCTTTCAGGAAATCACGATTGGTGAAACCCTTGCGGATGCCAGTGACCCCCGCCCGCTCCCAATATTGCGGGTCGATGAGCCAAGTCTTTCAATGACTTTCGGCGTCAACACAGCTCCGTTGTCTGGCCGCGACGGAAAAAAACTCACTGCACGGCAGCTCAAAACCAGATTGGACTCCGAGCTAGTTGGAAACGTTTCCATCCGGGTCCTAAACACGCCAAGGCCTGACACCTGGGAGGTTCAGGGCAGAGGCGAACTCGCCCTGGCGGTGCTTATCGAGACCATGAGACGTGAGGGTTTTGAACTGACAGTTGGCAAGCCTCAGGTCCTCACCAAACACATCGACGAAAAAGTGCACGAGCCGGTTGAACGACTCGAAATAGACATGCCCGAAGAGTTCTTTGGACCCGTGACTCAGACCCTTGCGCAGCGCAAAGGCTCGCTAGACCAGGTAATAAATCATGGGACAGGCTGGGTGAGAATGACTTACTTCATCCCGTCAAGGGGACTTATCGGAATCAGAACGGAACTTCTGACTCAAACCAGGGGCACAGCCATCATAAATCACGGCTTTGAGCGCTGGGAGCCATGGGCGGGCGAAATGCGCAACCGGTCAAACGGATCGCTGGTGGCGGACAGGACCGGCATTTCTACGGCCTATGCCCTACTGAACCTACAGGAGCGAGGCACGCTATTCATCGGGCCGGGCGAAGACCTATACGAGGGAATGCTCATCGGAGAAAACTCCCGAAACGACGACATGGATGTGAATCCAACCAAAGAGAAGAAGTTGACCAATATCCGATCGTCAACTGCCGAAGAGTTTGTCCGTCTAACACCACCTCTTCGCATGACGCTTGAAGCCGCTCTTGAGTATTTGAACGAAGACGAATGTGTCGAAGTGACACCTGGAGCTGTCAGGCTGCGCAAAGTGATGCTTCAGGCGTCAGAGCGAGCCAAGACCCGTAAGTCGGGATCATAATCTAACTGATAAGTTGTGCCTGAAACTGAAGGGCAACCTTGAAACCTCTCTTTCACCAATGACCTGCCGTGTCTTCGGTGAGACAATAACCAGGGCAAAGCGGCTGATTTGACGCTGCCCGAGGGAAGAACCCGGTTGCTCCAAACGGTAAGCGACCAGACAGAAGTTCGACTCATTCGACGAAATCGTCTCAGACAACGTCGTCTCAACAGTCTTGGTGTCCACAAGTCTCACACCTATATAAAGATCTCCTGAAGAGACCGCCCGCTGTGCAACCGGGAGCACCGCAAAACACGAACCTGCGCCCGATGTGAGCCGCAGCCTGCTCGCCGAACACGAAGTCAGCATTGTTCCAGCCACCATTAAAACAATTACAGGCCGCAGTCTTGGCCTCGGCATTACGGGTCGCCTGAGTCTATCCATGTTTGCCCTCCCCTGATATGAGCTCAGAGCTCACCGCATGGCGGCCAGCAGCCGGAATCTTGATTCGCAATCCGAAATAGCACCCAATGCCTGGCAGCAGCCATATCCAAAAACTGAACAACCTGTACAAGAGGACGGCGGCAATTGAAGCCTCCTGATTACCGCCATAAGCAACAAGTGCGATTGAAATCGAACCCTCCACAACACCAAGTCCGCCGGGGGTGATTGGGAAATTGGCGGCCAACTGACCCGCACTGTATGCCAACAACAATCCCAAAAAAGGAACAGGCGATTTGGTTGCAAAGTACGCGATGACCAAGACAGAGGCATCGAATATCCAGTTCACGAGTCCCCAAATGAACGCACGGGCGAGTCTTGACCCAGATGGGGAGATAGCCCGAATATCTTGTTCAAGCTCCGAGACCTTTCGGGTCACTTTCCAGGACACGTTGAGCTTGTGTTCCAAGAATACAAGCAACGTCTCTGCCGCTTTAATCACTCTTTCCGCACGGGCAATAAGAAAGAATGCCCCGATCAGAACTATTCCCACGCTGATAAGGGAGCCGGTCAGAGAAATGCCCGAAAGACTTCCCTCCGAGATGACAAGTCCGACGATTGCAAGTAGAAGCAGCGACATCGCAGCCAACACATTTGCAGCAAGAACCGCCCAACCGGACAAACCCTCGCTCGCACCGACATCCCTAAACCGTCTATATGAATACACAGAAGCAAACGCGGCCCCGCCGGGGACAATGTTAGTAATAGAATTCGAGGACAAAAAGATTGCCAGAATCCGCCAGAATCCAGTGTCGACGCGCCCAGCCATCAGCATTGACCTTTGCAGTTGGGCGTAGGCAGCCATAGAACCGCATTCGAGAACCAGCAGAGGAACGAGAAAGTACAGGTTCATGTGCGAGAAAATGCTCGAAATGCCCGTCAGTTCCGAACGTCGCCCATTGACCAGGTAAACCGCCACAAGAGCGACGACCAAGACCCAGACAATTCCGAGGGCCGCGCGGATCCTATTGGATAATCGTCGCCGTCTAGCCATCTATGTCGGCCTTCATCCGTTTGCCAGCGCTAAAAAGTCGCGGCAGTGCGTAGCTTTTCAACGATGAAGTCTCTCCTACGGCAATTCCCTTCTATGAAGCATAACTACAGCGTTTCCTCAATCGCCGCTTTGCCTAGTAAAAGAGCTTCGCCCCAGCAATTGGCTGATGCCTGATAAGTCCCAATTAAGGACGCTTTCGGGCCGACTTGAGTGAGAGTCTCCACTAAGTTACTTTGACACGTTAGAGGTCAGCGGGTGACTACAAACCACGACAACATAATCTCGAAACCACCGATAAAGCTTGGTATTCTGACTAGAGTTCCGGGTTCAACTGAGGCATGCGTCGCGGAACTGGACGGTCGTAGAGTCATAGCCGTCTTTTCCAATCCTGGCCAGCAGAGGGGTGCGTTCAGACAGGACGACGGCGCAAAGATCTCCCGTGCCGCAATGCTTGCCAAAGAGAACCTCCTGCCACTAGTTCTTGTCCTTTCGACCTCGGGTGCATCCATCTCTGATGGCGTACCTGCCCTTGTAAGCTGGGGCAGGGCGGCAAAAGCGATCTCTGACATCTCAGGAATAGTCCCAATCGTCATCGGTTTGACCGGACCCGCTATATCTGGACCTGCACTCCTTCTTGGGCTTGCAGACATTGTCATCAGCACAGTCGACTCGTACGCATATGTCTCAGGTCCGGCGATGGTTGAAGAGTTCACCGGGGTGAAGACCTCGAATTCTGAGCTCGGGGGTTCACACATTCAGGCTTCCAGATCTGGAGTCACGTGCATCGAAGTGTCCGACGAGAGGGAGATCCTCGACGGTATTGCGGAAGTCCTGTCATATTTGCCAAACTCAACTGACCACCTTCCACAACGAATCGACGATGGCGACGACCCCAACCGGATATGCGATGAACTCGCCAGGGTCATACCCGCGTCACCAACGGGATCGTACGATGTCAGACACATCATCGCAGACATCTCTGACAATGGCGACTACTTGGAACTCCGCGCAAAATGGGCTCCTCAATTGGTGACCAGCCTGGCAAGAATCGGAGGAAGATCCGTAGGAGTCATAGCCAACCAACCTCAGGCGATGGCTGGCACTTTGGACATTCAAGCGTCACAAAAGGGGGCAAGGTTTGTTAGATTCTGCAGTGCATTCAATCTTCCGCTGATCACTCTTGTCGACACACCGGGCTTTCTTCCCGGCAAGGACATCGAGTGGAGGGGCATGATAAGGCATGGGGCTGAACTTGCATTCTCCTACGCCGCGTGCAGCGTGCCGCGCATCTGCGTGATAATGCGCAAAGCCTACGGCGGCGCCTACATTGTCATGGACTCCAAAGGAATGGGATCTGACATCGTGTTCGCATGGCCCCAAGCGGAAATTGCCGTCATGGGCGCACAAGGCGCCGCACAGATACTGATGCGGCGAGCGTCAGACGAGGAGAGACTGGCCTACCAGAACAGTTATCAGCAGACCTACCTGACACCGTGGATAGCGGCGGAAAGGGGCTTCGTGGACGCCGTTATTGACCCGGTCAGCACCAGATCTGAGATAAACGCCGCCTTGAACATTCTGATCACCAAGAAGGAGCGCGTCAGGCCCTCCAAACATGCAAACTCGCCGCTTTAGAATCCTAGATTCCGTACTTAGCCAGCAAGCTCAGCGTTACGGAGGGATCAGCTACATCAACCACGACATACCTAAATCGATGATTTTCCAGAGTGAACGTGATCGCTGTATCACCTCTGAAGCATGCCCAAAACGCTGGCCCCTGATCACGGAACGCCCTGAATGACCCGACTCTAAAAAATGTCGGTATTGTTAACGATCCGATTCTCCTGCTAAAGGTTCCCTGCTTGGAAAACACATTCGGTGTTGACTGAACGCTAACAACCGAATGAAGCGGAAATGCGACTCGCCTACGTAACGAGAGTATCCTTGCAGGACCCAGCAGGGTGACGACAACCAGGTCATGGTCGACACCCACTTGACAGACTGTAGGCAAGCTTCGCCCCCAGAGGATTGTTCCGGCCCAGAAAACAAGCAATGTGGCAATCAATACGTATCCGACAAGCGGATTGTTAGTCGCTGCAACCAGCAAGAGATGGTCTCCGATCCCTCTGCCCCTAGTATGACACGCTCAAACTATCAGTTCTCAGCCACTCTCGTCCACAACCAACTCAGCGATCCTGGTCAATGTGCTCCAATTCCTTGTGGTGGCGTGACACTGGCCGACCCGTTCCCAGAAAGCGTTGCCCAGATTCGTCAAATGGTACGGGCCGTGACAGTGGATGAAGACCTCCTTACCACGGACGATATAGTCATCCTCCCTCTTGCCTCTATTGAGTTTCGAACGAACCAGGTCTTCGTCGATTTCCCGATGGAGAAAGGTCACATACATGTTCGCCTTTTCAGCGCCATCAATGGAAAATGGATTGGAATCAACGAGACTGTAAACCGCAGACGCCCTCCGCACCAAAACGCCAACATTTAATTGAAACTGGCCAAAAATGACGTTTTCCACGACATCTTTCACCTCAGACTCGGTAATCTCAGCACCAAGGACGACGTTGCCGCTCTGAAGAAGTGTGGTTACGTCCGCGAATCCGGCGTGACCCAGTGCCTCACGCAACCTCGCCATTGGGATGCGGTTGGTCCGCCCGACATTCACCGCCCGTAGCAATACTACATAGCGTACCAAGATCCCCCACCTCCCAGCCGGAACACAAACTTGAAGACTCAGACTAATTGCCGAAGCGATTGAGGTCGCTTAGTCGGAACCTGCGATGGGTTCAAAACGCCTTGCCCGTGCTGGAACTCAAATTAATTTGTGGCAAGATCCCATGCAATCGGAATAGCTATACTATCCTTGCCAAATCGGATGCATTGGCAATCCGCCAACCTCGCGTCTATCGGTCAGAGAAAACAAGAGGGACACTGCCGTGGAAATGATGCGGACTGAAATCATGGTTGACTGAAGTGGCCGAACAGTTGCTTTTTCTGGCTGTTGCATTGGTTGCCATCGCCCTCAGCGCAGACAGATTCGTCATGGGCGCAGCAAAGACTGCCGAACTGCTCCACGTCTCCCCCCTTGTGGTGGGTGTGGTGGTGATCGGGTTCGGCACCGGTCTTCCTGAGCTGTTGACGGCCACCTTGGCCAGCATCCATCACAACGCCTCACTTGGAATTGGCAGTGTGCTTGGCTCCACAGTCATTAACAGCACTCTGGTTCTGGGTACGCTTGGCGCGATAAGCGCGCCCAGAATAGCCTCGTCGGTTCTCAAACGTGAAGGCCTATCTCAACTCTTCGCCGTTACCTCATTTGGACTAGTGGTAGTCTTTGCGCACGATCAGCTCTTTTATGCCTTGTTGCTTGTCCTGCTGGCGCTCTTCGTCGGTTCCACCTTGATTGGCGCGCGCAAGGAGCCCGACAACAGAGAACTCGAGCTTGAGGCAAAGACGATTGAAGAAGGCTACAACTGGGGAATCCGCAAATCACTTACGGTAACCGTCATCGGGCTTCTGGTGGTTCTCGGAAGCGCGGAACTGCTTGTCTCTTCTGCCAGCAACGTGGCAGAACATCTGGGCATATCCAAGGCCGTCATAGGAGTGACGTTGGTAGCTCTTGGCACTTCTCTGCCGGAATGGGTTACAGCGATAGCTGCCGCACGCCGCGGACATAGCGAACTGGTAGTAGGCAACATCTTCGGGGCCAATCTCTTCAACTCCACCGCAGTCGCCGGTATCGCTGGATTGATTTCCCCAGGTCAACTCAACATTCCAAACCTCGCATACGAATCAGGTTTCATGATTGTGGCATCCACGGTTGCAATCCTGTTCCTGTCATCTTCTAGACGCTTGTCCAAGACGGAGGGCCTGATGCTCGTCGTCGCCTACATCCTTTGGATTGGCTTCGCAGTTCGTTAGGTGCCCTTAATATGTGGTGAAGGCCGCGCCACCGAACTTGTCAACAAAGGCAAACTCTTCAACCGGTCTTCGCGCCAGTTTGGTCAAATACTTCTTCGGTGTGCCAAGTGTGATAAGTCCGGCAATTGCGAACTCTTTTGGGATGTCGAATATGATCTTCATTTCAGGTTCCCGGCGGCAGATCACCGTTGTCATCACACCTCCCAGTCCGAGGGATCTCGCCGCCAAAAGAATGTTGTGGCCAAACGGGTAAACGGATCCACCCCCGACAATGCTCTGTCGATCGAGACCATTGTCGAGACATGCAAGATCAGACAGCTTCGCCAACAACACAAGAAGAACCGGGGATTCGTCGAGGTGATGCGCATATTGATTTGAAAACTCCATGCTTGCCGCCTCATCAAGGTCTATTGCAGGACCATCCCACTTTCCATCATTTATCGGAGCGAAGGGCACTAATCCCTTCTTGACGTGGGCCATATACTCCTTCCATCCTTGCGAATAGAGTTCGCGGACCAGTCGTCTCAGTTCCGAATCTTTGACCACCAGCACCCTCCAAGGCTGGCGGTTGCCTCCACTGGGAGCAAAACGAGCGCTGTTCAGAATCTCATAAAGGACCTCATCAGAGTTTGGAACGTCAAGATACTCGCGAATGGCACCAGCTGTAGTCATAACTTCGAACAATTCCATGGCCTGCAACCCTCCTATGAAACTTGGGACATTTTCGCATCCAGCACAAAAGCTGAGCGGCAACACATGATCCACCATAGAGTAATTATTGTGGTTTATCTTGATCGCGACAGCATCGAGTTTCCTACCACTCAAAACGTATCATCGGCAATTATGGGGGGTTCGAACAACCCGTCACGCCCCAGCAAAGGCGTAATGAGCTTTAGGAACGACCTTGGCGACGCGGTGATCCCAATTAACTCGAATGAAGAGACAGCACTTTCTAAAAAGTCCGGCCCATCGCAAACAGTCGCCAATCTGGACCACGGAATCGACGCGGTCGACATATTTAGAAAACTATGCGACGCTCAAGCCGGTGTCTGGGAGGCGCCAGCCATCAATGCTCATGCCATCTGGTTCCAGCTTGGCGTTGTGAATCTCGAAACAGCCTCGATCGCGGACGAGGCTGGCCATATGGTTGCAATGGACACCTGTCCTAAGGTAGAAATCCCTGAATTTGGCAGTTCCTCAATTCCCTGGGATAACTGACACCCTCGACGGTGCGTGACCCACCCATACCTGACTTCACCGGCCGGTCCAAAAAGGCATAAGACCCAGCGCCTTTCCTGGGTGCGCTCAGACTAGGCAAACATAAATCGATTCTTGATCCTGAGTCCTCAAGTGAGACACTACGGCATCTGCATTAATGACTGCAGTGCTGTAGCCGAAGTGGAGATCACCTTGGTGTCTGCCTGGTAGGCCGTCTGCACCTCGATTAAGTTGGTGAGCTGTGAAGCCAGGTCCACATTCGAACCTTGAACTGCTCCACCCTGCACCGAGCCGAGGCCGTTTGTTCCTGGCTGACCCAACTGCGCATTACCTGAGGCGATAGTGGAACTGAAGTAGGTCCCACCCATGTCCAACAACCCCTGGGGATTGGAAAATTGAGCCAGGGCAAGGGTCCCCAAGGTCGTGCTATTTCCGTTCGTGTAGGTTCCGGTGATCACGCCATCCGACCCGATGGAATATGACTCCAAAGTGCCTGAAGAGTACCCATCCTGCGAGGCTACTGCCAGCGTCTGAGACCCAGCGAACTGGGTGACCGCTTGTTGAGATCCTACGGCTGGAAAGTCAATTGAGGGTGGAGTCGTTCCGGTCCATGTGTAATTGCTGGGCTCATTGCCAATTGGGAGACTTGTCTGGCCAGTTCCGACAGCGGTTCCATTTACGGATTTGAGTTGGCCGTTGCTGCCGAAAACCAGGGTTTGCGGGGAACTCCATAAGTTAGATGATGCTCCAGTCACCGTTCCCTGCAACGACCAACTCGTCACGGTACCACTTCCACCAACAGTTGGCGTGAATGTCAAAGTCACCGGAACCTGATTACCTAGAGAGTCGTACATAGTCGTGGTGACGGGTATCGGACCGGTGGCATTTGCGGGCAGATTGCCGCCTAGAACCGCATTCTGCGTTTGAGACGGGCCCCCACTTGACCCAACGATGATGCTAAGTGGAGTAGGCGGCGCGGTCGTGGGTTGCCCTGGAGCCCATCCCACAATCAGTCCACCGCTCGCAGTGGCGAGGTGCCCATTGGCATCAACCTGCAGATTTCCATCACGGGTGTAATAGGTGCTGCCGCCCTGGCTCGCCACTAAAAAGCCATTGCCTTCAATGGCAACATCGCTGTTGACACCGGTCTGCTGAATAGAGCCCTGGGAGAAATCTGTGGAAATACCTGCGATGCTCACTCCGGATCCAATCGCCGACGGGTTGGTGCTAGCCTGCGTCTGTCCTACTGCCCCTGTAGCCGGCTGAAGTTGCTGAGTCAACATGTCCGAAAATTGCGCAGTCTGAGACGTAAAGCCGTCAGTCTCCGAGTTGGCAATGTTATTGCCAATCGTGTCTAGGGCTGTCTGCATTGTAACGATGCCCGAAGCCGCGGCTCCGAGGGAACGAATTGGCATTTTTATCTCCTATCTTGCAGTGGATCTCTTATCCACTTGCACACTGATTTGATGTAGTTGAAACCCCATTCGATGGTTTCTGTAACTGACCGCGTCAACTATCTGTCGGCCTCGTTTCCTACGGCCCAATCTTTGCAACAGAAGAGAGTCCGACATACACTCCTCCCACGTCCAATGTCGGTCCATTTGCTCCATTGGTGACATCGGTGACCTTGCCGGAAACCGAGCTTCCACTTGAGTCTGTTCCAGTCACTGTCTTGCCTAATAGAGAAGCGGCCTCGCCGATCTGCATTGATGAAGAGACGTTATTGAGCTGCTCGACCTGCGATAGCTGAGCGAGCTGATCCATGAAGCTTGACGAACTCGTCGGATTGAGCGGATCTTGGTACTTGATCTCGTCAACAAGCATGTTGAGAAAGGTATTGGGTTGAACAAGGCTTGCCATGCCGGTAGCACTGGAATTGCCGGATCCTGGTGCAGCAGTTCCAATAGGTGTCGTGGCATTGCCCATGGAGCTTATCGGTGAGGTCATTGTGTCGGATTCCTTTCTTCTAGAGGACCAGATGTATCTGTCCGGCAACTGACGAAACCAGAGGCCGAGAGCTTGTCCCATCGTTCCCAACCTCTGGTGCTCCAGGCGATTCATTTGAATACTGCCGGGGTTCGTTGCCTGGCTGGGATCCCGGATCACGCAAGGTGACATTCACGTTCATCCCACTCTGAGCCAGTTGACTCTTCAGTGCATCCATGGCATGTGCAAGCGCGAGGTGGCCAGTCTGAGTCTGAGGAGCGAGAGAGACCTGAAGTGCCGTACGATCCACTGACACAACTGCCTCAAGTTGACCCAAATCAGCTGGATGCATAGCTACCACAATGGTATGGCTGCCATTCCCATCGACAAGAGGACGTGAAATGGCTTCGGAGAGAGCCTTTACATCGAGAGTCACAGATGAGTGGTCAATAGCAGAATTGCCGACGATCGCCGTCGAACCCTCTGCCTTTTGGACTTGTAGGAAATTGAGATGTGCAGTCGCGCTCATTGCCGAGCCTGCCATGGAGTAGCGCGAAGCTTTACCCGGAGTCGCTGGTCTCGCCGACTCAGCTGGCATTGGTATAGAGTTGACCAGCCCGCCGCTGACCGACCTTTCCATTGTGCCAGCTCGAGTCGGCGGGAACTCCCGTGACACCGGAAACGGATTCCCGGAGATCTGCATTTCCCATGCCGCCTTAGCGCTCCACGGCGCGGACGAAGCCTCCGAAGCCGACGTCTTCGCAATTCCAGCCATCTCTGAGTCTGTGGGCGCCGCCGCCCTCTGCGATGGATCCGACACCGCTTGCACCGCAGATAACCCGGATGTTTCTGGCGGCGTAGCAATAACTGACGCTTTCGATGATGTCACAGAGGTTGAGAGGGGTGGGGTCTTCAATACTTCAACAGCTCCGATCTCGGAGCTACCTCCTCCCTGAGTCGTTTCAGCGACAGCAGCAACTTCTCCATTCGGGCTGCCCCCTGGACCAGGTTCGACCAATTGCGACTTGACGAAGTTGGGATCCAATTTTGTGCTTGCCTGCGCCGGTGAAGCCGCACCCATTGAAGCTTGTGCCCTACCCGAGTCCCTGACATCGCCGCTACCCTTCAAAGAGGCCGCGGCTATCCGGACGTTCACATTGTGGGGAACCTCGTGGATCGGTGCAGGGGACACTCCGACGAGCGGTTCTAAGTTCGATCTCTTGAGATCAGCTCCTTTGCCCGCCTGATTCTTTTTGCGGCCCCCCCGGACTGTCGGATGTTTTGCCTCGTGTACCAGTGTCTTCCCATGGCTGATTCCACTCTGTTCACCCACCGCCTGTTCGGAAAGCACCTTGGTAAAGGACACAACGGCATCGTTTGTTCCTATGGCTCCTTTTAGCGGAACCACGGTGCAGGCACAGCCGGTATCAAGCGTCGGACCAGTGGTCGCCATACGGAGGGTAATTCCCTCCACAGCTACCGGCGTCGCCATGGTCGGAAACGTGAAAGTCCCTTTTCAGTATGTGTCA
>DAHXKX010000122.1 GCA_027366165.1 Actinomycetota bacterium | reverse complement strand
GCTCGTCCACGGTCTGGTTCAAATCGTGGATATCAGGAAGTTCGCGGTCAATGAAGAGCAGACCTGTGGGAACTTCACCACTTGCTTTCGCCTTATAGATGTAGTTCATAGCGGCATTGCGGTCACGTGGGTCGTAGTGCTCGGGCAGGGTCCTGAACATGAGTACCGATCCATCATGCATCGTCACGCTGACTTTACCGTCAGCAGGCAGTTCTGCAGTTATCTGAGCAGAGGAACGAAGGAAAACAGAATCGATCTCATTTAGTTCATGCTCTCTCATGTACTTGTAGCTCTTTGTGGAACCCTGGTGATTGTTGAACTGAATACAGGGAGAGATGACATCAATGAGAGCAAAGCCATGATGCTCCACCGCCGCCTTGAGGATGGGGATGAGCTGCCGTTTGTCTCCCGAAAAGCTGCGGGCTACAAAAGATGCACCAAGGCTGAGTGCCAATTCGACAGGGTCGATCGGAGGAACATCGTTTGGCACACCCCGCTTGGTAGTCGATCCGACGTCGGCTGTCGGCGAGAACTGGCCCTTGGTAAGTCCATAGACGCCGTTGTTCTCGATGATGTAGACCGTATTGACATTCTTCCGAATGGCATGTACGAGATGGCCGGTTCCAATAGAAAGCGAGTCTCCGTCGCCGGAGATACCAATGTAGATGCTGGACCTGTTCGCAGCGTTTGCCCCTGTGACTATCGGTGGCATGCGCCCGTGCACGGAGTTGAAGCCGTGGGCCCCAGATACGAAGTAGGTGGGGGTCTTCGAAGAACACCCGATACCGCTTAGTTTGGCGATCTGCTCCGGCGGAGTGTCGAGTTCGAAGAATGTTTGGACGATTGCGGATGTGATCGAGTCATGGCCGCAACCCGCACAAAGGGTCGACATTGCACCTTCGTAGTCGCGGACGGTAAGTCCCAAAGCATTGGTTGCATGTGGCGCGAGCGGGATCAGCGGTTTGCGTATGGATGGCATGTTCAGTCCTTTAGCTCGTTCAAAAGTCCGTCAACTACGTCGTCTGCGCATATCGGAAAACCACCATAGGACAGCACAGAACGGAGTTTTGATGGCGGTGTTTCGGTTTCCAAAATTAGCAGCGAGCGCAGCTGCGCATCTCGGTTTTGCTCGACAACCACGGTGAACTCATGGGCGTCTATAAAGTGCTTCACCTCGTCTGAGAATGGGAACCCGCACACCCGCAGGTAGTCGAGAGCAAGGCCGTCTCTTTCAAGTCTCACAATGGCCTCTTTCACCGCCATCTCGCAGCTGCCAAGCGTGATCACTCCGTAGCGGGCACCATCTTTGAGTTCGATTACCGGCTTTGGAATGTACTTGGCTGCAGCCTTGTGCTTCTTAGCCAGCCTGTCAACCACTTGTAAGTAGCCTTCAGGACTTTCTGTGTATGCACCCAGGCGGTCATGGCCTGAGCCGCGGTTGAAGTATGCACCTTTGACAGATATCCCGGGCAAGGTTCGAGGAGTCACGAAGTCGGCGTCCTCGTCCGCATACCGGTAGAACTTTGGAATGGTCTCAAGGTCTTCAGCGGTAAGGACTCTTCCCCGATCCCAATTGTAGTTGTCGTCCCATACAAGATTGGAGACAACCCAGTCGTTCATTCCAATGTCGAGGTCAGATAGGACAATGACAGGCGTTTGAAAGTGCTCGGCCAGGTCAAACGCCTTCACGGTGAAGTGGAAGCACTCTTCTGGGTTGGCGGGGAACAGGAGGATGTGCTTGGTGTCTCCATGGGAGGCGTAAGCGCACTCCATTATGTCCGCCTGCTGCACTCTGGTTGGCATGCCCGTCGAGGGTCCGGTTCGTTGGACGTCAATGATAACCGCCGGTATCTCTGTGTAATAGGCGAGACCGAGAATCTCGTTCATCAGGGAGATTCCTGGTCCAGAGGTCGAGGTGAATGCACGTGCACCTGCCCAGGAAGCGCCGACGACCATCCCCAAGGCCGCCAGTTCATCTTCGGCCTGCAGGACTATGAAGTTGTTTCGAGTTTCAGTGGTGCCATCTTCCAGAGTGACCGTCTCCCGCCGGTAGCGTGAGCACAGTTTCGTGAAGTTCTCCGCAACCGATGTCGCGGGAGTGATTGGGTACCATGCAGCAACGGTTGCGCCGGCATAAATGCAGCCAAGTGCGGTCGCTGTGTTGCCGTCGATCAGGATCTTGTCCTTGTTTTTGTCAATGCGCTCGAGTCGGATTGGCAATGGGCAGTTGAAGTTCTCCATCGCGTAGTTGTAACCGAGTTCGAGCGCACGGTGGTTTGAGCTGCGGGTCCTCTCGTTGCCAGAGTATGTCTCATCCAATAGTTCTGAGATGACATCGAGATCCAGAGTGATTGCTGCTGCGACAGCTCCGGCATAACCAATGTTTCGCATCAGGATCCGCTCCCGTGACTCCGGGAATTCCTCCGCGAACAGAGTTGAAAACGGCACGCCAAAGAAATTGATGTCTTCACGCAGAATCTGGGGAGGGATGAACCAACTGGAGTCGTAGATGAGGTAACCACCCGATCTTACGGAAGCAATATCGGTTTCGTAGGTTTGAGTATTCATCGCCACCACCAGGTCAAAGGTATTTGCCCGCGATGTAAATCCGGATCCATTTACCCGTATCTCGTACCATGTCGGCAGGCCCTGGATATTGGATGGGAAGAGGTTCTTTCCCGACACGGGAATTCCCATGCGAAAGATGGCTTTCAGCAGCAGGTTATTTGCGCTCGCGGAGCCGGTGCCATTTACGGTGGCAAAGCGGATGGCGAAGTCGTTTGTCTTCTCCAAAAGCTTGTGGGACCCGTTCCCAGAACCTTGTGGGCCAGGGTGGCCCAGGTTTGTCAATTGATCGATCTTTTGAGTCATCACTTGCCTTTGTTGTTAGAGGTTCCGGCGTAGCTCAGTTGGAGGACAAACTTTTCCATATTCCAAGCAGCCGTGGGGCAGCGCTCAGCGCACAACCCACAGTGAACGCAGATATTCTCATCTTTGATCATGATTCTTCCGGTTTGAGCGAGCTTTGATGAAATGTAGAGAGGCTCGTCAAGGTTCACGGCAGGAGCGGTTAGAAATTGCCGCAGGTCCATCTCGTCGTCACGGTCTTCTGTGATTGTGAGGCATTGGACAGGGCAGATGTCTATGCACGCATCGCACTCAATACAGAGTTGAGTGCGAAACACTGGTTCAACGTCGCAGTTCAGACAACGCTCCACTTCCCGGGCGGTCTGTTCGGCACTGAAACCAAGTTCGACTTCAAGGCTGAGGTCCTCAAATCGTTTGGTCAGGTCAACGTGGGTCATCTGCTGGCGCGCAGAGGGGTTGTAATCATTGTGGTAACTCCACTCGATCAGGCCCATTTTCTGGCTGACAAGATTCATTCCCACCGGAGGGCGTTCGCTTACCGGTATTCCCTGGCAGTGGTTGTGCATCGATATAGCCGCTTCGTGGCCGTGCGCAACGGCCCAGATGATGTTCTTGGGACCGAATGCAGCATCGCCGCCGAAGTAAACGCCTGGCAGTGTGGACTCCAGCGTGATTTCATCTACCACGGGCATGTCCCATTTGCCGAACTCGATCCCACTGTCGCGTTCGATCCATGTGAAGGCATTTTCCTGCCCAATCGCCAGTATGACGTCGTCACAGGGGATCGTGATAGTTTCAAGCACTTCGGAGCGGGTTGCTCCTTCATCCCATTTGACGATTTCAAATTCCATTGCAACAAGCTGGCCATCTTCGATGACGAAACGCTTGGGGGAATGGTTGACGACGATCTCGATCCCTTCTTCCTCCGCATCCTCCAATTCCCAGGGAGATGCCTTGAAATATTCCCGGGGGGCGACGTGCCATGATCTTCACATCTTTGCCGCCAAGCCGCCGTGCAGTCCGGCAACAGTCCATTGCAGTGTTGCCAACACCTATGACCAGCACACGTTTGCCAATTTCGGTTGTGTGTTCAAATGCTACCGACTGAAGCCAGTCGATTCCAATGTGAATTCGGTCCTCACCGCCTTCTCTGCGGCCTTCAAGTTGAAGGTCTTTGCCCCGCGGTGCACCGCTACCGACAAACAGCGCGTCATAACGTTCATCTAGCAGTTGCTTCATGCTGGTGATCTCGGATCCATATCTCATCTTGGCTCCCATGCCGACGATGGATTCAATTTCTGAGTCGAGAACCTCCTCCGGGAGTCTGAATGATGGGATGTTGGTCCTCATCAGTCCTCCTGGTTTTAACGAACTCTCGAAAATCACAACTTCATATCCGAGGGGCAACAGATCATTTGCGACCGTTAGCGATGCTGGACCCGCGCCAACGCAGGCAACTCGCATTCCATTTGCAACCTCGGGGGCTTTGGGCAGACGTTCGCTAACATCGCCTTTGAGGTCTGCCGCTACGCGCTTGAGTCTGCAGATGGCGACTGGCGTCCCATCAACGCGCTCACGACGGCATGCGGGTTCACAAGGCCGGTCACAGGTACGCCCAAGAATTCCTGGGAATACGTTGGAAGCACGGTTGACCATGTAGGCGTCGTCATAGCGACCTTGCGCAATGAGTCTTATGTATTCAGGTACGTTGGTATGAGCGGGACAGGCCCACTGGCAATCAACGACAGTATGAAAAAAATCCGGGTTATTGATATCGGTTGGTTTCACGCCCAACTGCCTCCAAAGATTAGACCGGCGCTCGGACACCATACAGTCACTTGCAATGTTTGGTGAACGGCCCGAACTATCTGTTATCTATAAATGCGCCATTTTCCGACTAGGTGGTCTGGCGAGGTCGCTTCAATGAAATTGGAGGAGACTCAGAACCACCGTTAACACTCTACTTCCTGCAGGTTTGTTGTTGGAAATTTGCCCTTTGCTTCACTGTCCTTATCAAGATTTTACGAGATTAATGAAATGCTAACTCAATAATTCCAGCCTGGCGGTGGTATGTCAAAAGCCAATGAAGTATATCCGCTGAGAAGAGAAGAAATTTGGCGTCAACGTAAGCGGGGATAGGGGATCTGCGAAACTAGGAGAGCCTTAACTGTGAGGTCGTTGGACCGCCGGATCAACGACCAGAATTACCAAGTGCGTTGTCTAGTCGTCTCGCAGTGGGTTTCCGGTTTTCCTCCACTTTGGACGGGTTTTCCTTGGCATAATATCGCGATTAGAGGTTCGGCCGTCAAAGTACGGTCTCTGACGCTTGCTCCGGAGACAAAACCTCGTCCATTCCGGTCCTTTAGCTGTTCTGCATGGCCGTATCTGGCTTCCATCGCGAAGGTTCCAGGCCCGTTCGCTGCAGAGGCTGCAGGTGGCCAGCGGCGGAGGAGGATTGTTTGACTGTTCCTGAGTCGTCTGCAAAGTTCGCCAAACGTAAAAATCTGTCTTCCGGGTCGCAGCCATTTTCTGATGGGGCTATCGGGTTGGAGCATTGTGGGTCAAGCGCTTAGTGTGTGGCTTGTTGAGCCCATTAGCGTGAACACTTGGGTCGCCGCGGCCTGGGTCAGAAGCCATCCGGTTGACGCGGTTGTCATTGGTCCTAGGTGCACCACGCCGGTTGATGGGACCATGCGGTCATACAGGTATGTCGCGTACGACTGCAATGCACGGAGATATCTTGCGTCAGGGGCAACTGCATTGAGGCTCATTAAGCCCCTGAAGTAGATCGCGTCAAAGACTTGAGGCTGCTCCTCAAGGCGGCTTCTAGATGTCAGATAGGAGAGGGACTTCTGTGCCAAGAGACGTGCAGCAGCCAAATAGGATGGATTTTTCGTGGATTTGTAAAGCGAGACATTGGCTGCAATTACCAGGCCCTGGTTATATGACCACACTCTGTGGTTCACAACTCCGTCAATAGAGATTTGGTCTCCAATCAGGCCATTCTTGAGCATGAGGGCGGACGCAGTCCAATGAAGGTACTGTTCTGCCCGATTTCGGTAGAGTTTGATCCCAGTAATGGCGTAGAGCCGTCCGTTGAGAAGAGCCGCTCCGGCAGTGCTGACGGCATTTCGATGCTTCCCGTATTGTGACTGCTGCCAGTACAGGCCTCCCGGATCAACAAAGTGCGCGTTCCTGGACCAGCCAGTGGTTTCAAATGTTGCCACAGCCCGGGCTTGTTCCAAGTAGGTGGCTTTGTGGGTGATGAGGAAGGCGTTAACGAGGTCGAGCCCCAGCCAGGCGTTGTCATCGTATTTTTTGACACCTTTTCCGCTGGAAAACCATCGTCCACTGGGGAAGAACCCACCTTTGTGATCCCAATAGCTCTTTAGCACCGCCATCTTTTGAACGATTCCAGACCTGACTGAAGTTGGAGCATTGGGATCGCTGGCCAGGTAGAGCAGAGCTGAGAGCGCCTGTGATTCCGGCCAAGCTGCAGCCAAACCAACAAACGGTCCGCGGAACGATCCTTTAGGTCCACCGAAGCAGACTTGCAGCGCGTTGTATGAACTGACGGCTGCCTGAAGAGATTCAGCTGACGTTATCATGCCGGTTCTGCGAGGGGTGGGAGTCACATTGCACGAGGCAGGCGCCGAGGCGTATGGACGGGCGACGGTTTGCCAGGAGTGCAGTTCAAAGAGTGCGGCGAAAGTAACCACCAGAGCCAGCATCAAACGGAACAACCGTGCGCGAACATTTCCCAGGCTGCGTAATGGCAGCTCCTTAGGCCTGAGTATCTGACCGTCTGCGCGGTAATCATAGAGAACAGGTGTGCTGCCGCTGAACATCCCCACTCCATGTCCTCGACCCTAAGAACGAGTGTATCGTCGACACCCAGGCGTAGTGCTGCGGCTTTGCATGATTCCGGTGGATTAGTCATTAGGAATCTCATCTCACTCTTATCTGCGGCCATGGAGCCAAACCTGTTGTGCATGCGCCCCGTGATCTTCCAGAATCGGAATAGTATCTCCAACGATAAGTCAGTGAACCAAGTGGCATGAGGCTCGGATTCAATCGATTTCTATCTGCTGCGTTGGGTGGGTGGGGTCGAATGGCAGGGAGAGTCTTTACTCGGTCGGTTTTCGAGACCAACAGGCATGTGGATGTCAATTCGTGAAAGCGCCTTGGGCTATGTAATAGTCTGTAGTGATAGCTACAGTTGTATTAGTGGGCTTGGCGGTTAAAACAATGGAACCGGACCTTGAGGATTCTGGCCATAAGTGAAAAAGAGGGCGACAGTCTGCGGGTTTACTTGGGGACGGGCTTGGATATCGCCTGGGTCGTGCTCATTGCGCACTTCGCGAGGCATGGGAGATGAGGATTTTAGATCTCAAATTGAGTCTTCCTCAAGCGGCAATGTTATGTGCCATCTGTGAATCGCCTGGGTCTGGGCTAAGGGAGTTGGCGTGCTGGTTGAGGACCGATGCGATGAATGCAAAGGGGCTTGTTGACCATCTTGAGCAGCATGGGTTGGTCCATTCGTAAACGGATCCGTCTCATAGGCAGCGTCGCTTGCTAGACGCGACTGATGAGGGGGAGAGGCTGGAGCAGGAGCTTTCAAGACGGGGAGAGGCGTGGAATCGTGAACTCTCAAATCTTCTTGGAGAAGCTGGATTCAACAGACTTGAATATTTGCTCGATAGAGTTGAGCAAGTTGTGGTACTCGAGCGGGCTTTGGTTGGTCGCAGCGGATGCGCAAGATCACAAGGAGAAGAATAAAGTATGGAAGAGCAGAACCAACATCAGCACGGACACGATCACGGCCATGGTCAGCAGCACTGGAACGAACGGTATGCGAGTGCCCCAAGACTTTTTAATGCCGAGCCGGATGAAACGCTCGTTGAATTGGCCGACCACCTGCCACCAGGGCGAGCAATTGACCTTGGGGCTGGAGAGGGACGGAATGCTCTGTGGCTTGCCAGGAAAAAGTGGCATGTGACGGCGGTCGACCTCTCGGATATTGCTCTTGCGCGACTGGCTGCAGAAGCTGCCGAAGCAGGCCTCGACGTCGATACGGTTGCCGGTGACATCGTGGAGTATCTTGGACGTGGTGATCGCTACGATCTTGTTGTCCTGGCTTTCATTCAATGGATGCCTGAGGAGCGCACAAGACTGCTTAGCGCCGCCTCGGCCGCTGTAGCACCTGGTGGTCATCTCTTTCTAATTGGGCACCACATTGCTTCGCTTGGCAAGGGTGGGCCTCCTCAGCCTGAACGTCTCTACACAGAAGAATCTCTAAATGATTCATTTCCTGGACTCAAATTGCTGAGGTTGGATCGCCAGGAGCGGGCTGCTGGAGATATCGGTGTACCGATGGTTGACATTGTTGTATGGGCGGAGCGTTCAACAACGAATTAGAGGGAAATGCGGACCGCAAATAAAATGACTCCATTTCGGCTTGGTTCAAAAATGCCAGTTGCTGCGGGCAAGAGTTCGCTACGAATGGTCGTGCTGCATCGACAATGGGTGGGAGCACATCTAGGGACTCAACCCATCTAAAGTTGGTACGCGGGAAGATTCTGCCGATAATGTACCGGAGCATCCGGGTCAGGATCCGATAGATCGTCTCTGATTCGAACCCGGATCAGAGGGGGATATCCCTAACTTTTATCTTTCTTTCATTGATTTGATTTGTGGAGTTGGTCGATTCTGCGAAAACAAGGCGGGCCAAAGACGTGTCAACTGGTCTTTCGGCCGCACCGGAGACGGACTCCTCAGCGTGAGGAGCCATATTGGTCATTGGTCCGCACCCACACACATACGCTGGTTTTGGTATAAATTTTCATGGAGCGGAGACGAACTCAGAGCTGCGTGAACATGAATTCTGATGTGGTATGCCTCGAAAGCTTTAAAGCCAGCGAAGGTTGAAGTATCATTTTTTAAAGTGTGGCCGCCGTCTGTGGTCTTGTCTACCGTGGTTGCACACGGGGGGCAGCTTGTGTTTGCGGGGGATGCAGACTGGCAGGTTACAGAATTTAGAGCCAGTTGGGTATGTGTGCCCCTTGCCGATTTTAGGACGGTTGGATGATGCCGATGGGTTTGCCGTTGGACGGGAAAGCCGTGATCGTCAGCGGCGCCGGCAAAGGTCTAGGCAGGGCGATGACGTCTGCATTGGCGGGAGCTGGGGCGTCAGTCATCGCGGTGGACATAGACGAAGCGGCACTTGAGTCAGTCGTGTCAAGTGCTGGTGGTCAGGTAGTCCCCGCCAAGGCTGACGTTACAAGCGACAAAGATATGGAGACAGTCGTTGACCTGTGCAGCAAGCACTTCGGGCACGTGGATGTTGTAGTTTGTAACGCGGGAATCGGAATGTCCACAATACGTACGGATTATCACACGAACCCGATCACGTTTTGGGAAGTTGATCCCGAAATTGTCAGTCGGTTTCTTGAAGTTAATGTGGTTGGCGCGTTCCGTCTTGCCCGCGCCGCAGTGTCACGCATGCGTGAGCAGAAATGGGGAAGGATCGTCAGCGTGACCACAAGTCTTTCGACGATGATGCGCAAAGGTAATTCCCCCTACGGACCATCGAAGGCGGCCCATGAGGCACTGGCTGCGGTTATGGCAGGTGACTTGCTTGGGAGTGGCGTGACAGTCAATGTTCTAGTCCCGGGTGGTGCGGCGGATACTTCCATGGTTCCATACTCCGAGGCTGTTGACCGTTCTAAATTGGTCAAGCCCGAAATGATGGGTCCTCCGATTATCTGGTTGGCGTCGGATGAGTCGGATGGAGTCACTGCCAGGCGGTTTGTTGCCAGGTACTGGGATGCCGCTTTGCCGGTCGATGAAGCTGTGCGGCGCTGCAGTGCTCCGATAGCATGGGGCACACTTGAGTGAAAGAAGCTGGAAAAGGAAAAAGGGAGGAGTCGAAAAAATGGAACTAAATGATTACCTTCGAGACGAGATTCTCGAAGAGGCAAAGCTGGGATACATCTCTTTTGAGGAGAGAGACCGCCGGCTCAAGGCATTTGAAAATGCTTTGAGTGGTCAACTGGCCGGCAGTGTCGGAACAGCACTGCTAATCGCGCAGACGTCAACGAACAGCAGCAGGCCCGAAGTGGTGGATTCAGACATAGTCACTATTAGAGGCACGGCAAAGGGCAAAGACTCTGAAGTTCTTACCTACTTGGCTAAGCCCAAGGAGGGCGCCGCACTTCCCGGTGTGATTGTCATCCACGAGAACAAAGGCCTTGTGCCTTATGTCGAAGATGTTGCCAGGCGGCTCGCCCGAGAAGGTTTCGTGGCGGTTGCGCCAGACCTGCTGTCCCGTCGGGGTGGCACAGGAGCCTTTGCTGATCCTGCGGATGCGACTACAGCGCTCGGGACGATCGGCAGGGATGAGTTGGTCGAGGATTTGATTGTCGCTATTTCCTATCTTACTTCAGACGATTCTGTTCAACCAGAACGCATCGGCGTCATTGGTTTCTGTTTTGGTGGCGGTATGGCATGGAGGTTGATCACCAAGGACTCAAGGGTGAAGGCGGCCGTGCCGTTTTACGGTCCAAATCCTCCGCTGGAAGACGTACGGGATATCAAGGCAAGTGTCTTAGCGATCTATGGCGGACTCGATGACAGGATCAACGCCGGAATTGACGACATTGTTTCAGCAATGGCAGAGAACAACAAGGTGTTTGAAAAGATTGTCTATCCAGGTGCGCAGCATGCTTTTCACAATGACGCCAATCCGGACCGGTACCACCCGGAGGCTGCGGCCGCATCATGGGAACGTGCCCTTGAGTGGCTGAGACGCTGGCTTTAGCGAATCGGAACTTCGCTTCCACCTTCTTGGCCGGGCAGGCGGGCATTTATCTGATTGGATCAGGAAGAATCGATTTTTTCTCCTTTCGGACTATTGCTAACACGCTGACCTCGACAGCCAAGGTTTTATGGAATAAAGTACATTCTTCGTTGTAAATAGCCCCTTTGGGTGGCAACGTATAGACAGAGGTTTTAGCTGCCGATAGCTTGTACGATCGTCTGGAGGATGTCCAATGTCTAACCCTGCCATCCGAACCGAGGGCTTGTCAAAGTACTACGGACCCCTACATGCGCTCAGTGATCTCAGCATGGAGGTAATTCCTGGAGAGGTTTTCGGATTCCTTGGTCCCAATGGAGCAGGAAAGACCACAACGATCCGGTTGCTTCTTGGACTGATTCACCCAAGTGCGGGAAGCGCTGAAATTTTTGGACTCGATTGCCGCCGTAGCTCGGTGGAGGTTCACCGCAAGATTAGCTATGTGCCCGGTGAAGCTGGCCTTTGGCCATCGTTAACTGGCGAGGAGACACTCCATCTACTTGGCCGGGTGCATGGACAAGTAGATGAGGATTACAGAATCGTCTGAAGTAAGATAGGAAATAGCGACAATCAAATCCTCGACCAACTCATCCCTGCCGATCG
>DAHXKX010000112.1 GCA_027366165.1 Actinomycetota bacterium | reverse complement strand
TATTCACAACGAAATTGCTTCCGCCGACGGCATGATCTAAGCCCGTTTGATTGGAGCCAGGGATAGCAGCAGCGTCTTTTCCCCGATGACAGGAAAACGAACCGTAATCTCAGTATTGCCTCCGGAACCTCTGGTGCCGGTGACGACTCCCTCGCCCCATTTGGCGTGTACGATGTCGTCCCCTACCCTGAGATTGGCAAGATCTGACGATATCGACTTCTCGCCAAAGCGGGATTTCGTAAGCGAACCAACTCCACGATCCTTTTCTTGACTCGACGAATCAAACCCTCTGTTCATGAAGTACGTGAGCGATGAGACCGTTCGCTTAGGTGACACATCGTCGATAAGCTCGGCCGGAATCTCGTCCAAGAATCGGCTGGGTGGATTGGCGAGGCCCTCGCCCCACTGTCCGCGAGACGTCGCCAGGGTTAGAAAGAGCTTTTCTCTGGCTCTTGTTATGCCCACGTAGCAAAGTCGCCGCTCTTCCTCTAATTCGTGGGGCTCAACCAATGAACGCGAGTGGGGGAATATACCGTCCTCCATTCCAGTCAGAAACACCACCGGGAACTCCAGCCCCTTGGCCATATGAAGCGTCATGAGAACAACCGTGGAATCAGGAACATCCACATCGGTAGCAGATACAAGCGCTACATTTTCCAAAAGGTCCTGAAGCGTTTCATGCTCCTCGCCAACGAGAATCAGCTCCTCCAGGTTCTCGGCCCTGCCCTGCGCCTCAATCGATCGTTCAGCCTTCAACTCTGCCATATAACCCGAACGGTCAAGGACGAACTCGATCAGCTTTTTCACCTCGCCACCCGATGCAACCATTTCCCTCGCTTGTGACAGCATCTCATTCAGATCCCTGATCCCAGCCAAAGCCTTGCCGACGACTCCGGCGCTCTCAGCCTGCGCAACCGTATCGGCGAAGGTCACCCCCAACATGTTCGCCATCAGTTCAACCTTGGCGATGGATGCGTCCCCTACTCCGCGTTTGGGAACGTTCAGTATCCTTTTGAGCGAGACCTCGTCTTGAGGATTGTTGATTATGCGCAGATAGGCGAGAATGTCTTTTATCTCTTTGCGGTCATAGAACCTTGTACCACCGATCACCCGGTAGGGAATGACCCTGCGGACGAACTCCTCCTCAAGTGCACGGGACTGCGCGTTGGTACGGTAGAAAACAGCAACATCTGAGAATGAGTGCGAGGATGAGGTGAGCTCGATGATCTGGGAAGCCACAAACGCGGCCTCCTCCCGATCATTTTGACCTTTGAAAAGCCGGATCAACTCGCCATTCCCACCCGATGTCCACAGCTTCTTGGGAGCTCTGGAAATATTGTTGGAAATGACCGCATTGGCGGCGTCGAGGATTCTCTGAGTCGAGCGGTAGTTTTGCTCAAGAACAACTGTTTCGGCATCGGGGAAGGAACTCTCGAATTCCAAGATATTGGTCATGTCGGCACCGCGAAAACCGTAGACGCTCTGGTCCGAGTCTCCTACTACGAAGACATTTCTCGACTCAGCCCCCAACAATGCCACCAGACGATTTTGCACTTTATTGGTATCTTGATACTCATCGACCAGAAGGTGCAGGAACCGTCTCTGGTAGTTCTCAAGGACATCAGGAAATGTCTCGAAAAGAGTGACGGTCATGTTCATGAGATCATCAAAGTCCATTGCCGAAGATGCCAGCATTCGCTTCTGATACTCCGCATACACCTCGGCTATCTTCCTCTCGAAGATGTTTCGGGCAGACTCCGCATATTCAGCCTGGCTGACCAAAGCAGACTTTGCCTGCGAAATATAGTTGGTCAGCGTCTTGGGTGGAAACCTCTTTGAGTCCAGGTCCAGGTCCCTCGCAACATATCCTATTAAACGCACGGAATCGGCCTGGTCATAGATGGTAAAGCTTGACTTGAATCCAAGTGCGGGTGCGTGGCGCCTCAAGATCCGGACACAAGCCGAGTGAAAAGTGGATACCCACATCGTTTCGGCAACCGGACCTATGAGATCTACCAAGCGGCTTCTCATCTCTGCGGCGGCCTTGTTTGTGAAAGTTATGGCAAGTATCTCGTACGGCGAAATAGCCATCGCCTCAATCAGATAGGCAATCCGGCGTGTGAGAACTCTCGTCTTGCCGGAGCCAGCACCGGCCACAACGACAAGAGGACCCCCAGTATGGGTCACAGCTGCCCGCTGGGAAGGGTTCAAATCGGAAAGCAAAGACTCTAAGGACATCGACACAAAACAACCATCGCCACAAGTGACATTACAACTATTCCCATTCAATAGTTCCAGGTGGCTTGGAAGTAATGTCATACACCACTCGGTTGACGCCAGAGACTTCCGCGATGACCCTGGAAGATATCGACTCAAGCAATTCGTAAGGCAGCCGGGCCCAGTCTGCCGTCATGGCGTCATTTGAGGTCACAGCCCTGAGAACAATCGGATAGGCGTAGGTCCTCTCGTCCCCCATGACACCGACGCTCTTTATGGAGGGCAGCACTGCAAAGCTCTGCCAAAGCGAACGGGTAAGACCGGCATTCTCAATTTCTTCTTGAACAATTGCATCGGCTTGGCGAAGAATCTCGACCCGCTCAGGGGTCACTTCCCCAATAATTCTCACTGCCAGACCGGGACCCGGAAAAGGCTGTCTCCACACCATCTTTTCCGCCAATCCCAACTCTTCACCAATTGCCCTGACTTCATCCTTGAACAGCAACCGCAGCGGCTCCACCAGTTCGAAATTCATGTCGTCTGGAAGTCCCCCCACGTTGTGGTGGGACTTTATCTTGGCCGCATCCTTGGTACCCGACTCGATCACATCAGGATAAAGTGTTCCCTGCACAAGGTACTTCGCTCCCTCGATCTCCTGAGCGACCTCCTCAAAGACACGGATGAATGTAGTTCCAATGATTTTGCGCTTTTCCTCCGGATCTACTACATCCTTAAGAAGCGAGAAGAACCTTTCACTGGCGTCCACCACTACCAGCTGTATCTTAAACTGATCCCTGAAGGTCTTCTCGACTGCTTCACGTTCTCCACTGCGCATCAGTCCGGTGTCTACAAAAACGCAGACCAGCTGTTCACCAACCGCCTCGTGGACGAGGGCGGCGGCCACAGAAGAATCGACGCCCCCCGAGAGTGCACAAATAACGCGTTCGGACCCGATCTGGCGCCGCAGTGTACTCAAGGACTCCTCAATTATCGAGTAGCTTGTCCATGATGCATCCGCGCCAACAGCATCGGTCAGAAAGTTGCCAAGCAACTGCTGGCCGAATTCCGTATGCTCAACTTCGGGGTGGTACTGAACTGCGTAAATTCCCCTAGTGGTATCCTCCATAACCGCGACCGGTGTGTTCACCGTGGAAGCGATTACGTTGAACCCGTCTGGCGCCTTGGAAATTGCATCGAAATGGCTCATCCAAACATTTTGACTCAGAGGAGAGTGCGATAGCAGAAGCCCATGGTCGCTGGCCAACAATTCAATTCGGCCATACTCTCCTTTGGTGTTCTTCTCCACGACACCACCAAGCTCAGATGCGATCAACTGAGCTCCGTAACATATTCCGAGGATCGGGATCCCCATTTCAAAAATTCTAGGATCGAGCCGTGGAGCGCCAGCCTCATTTACGCTCTTGGGGCCGCCGGAAAGTATGATCCCTTTGGGATTACGTTCAACCAGTTCCTCGTAACTGATCCCGTTTGGAACGATCTCAGAGTAGACGTGGTGCTCTCTGATCCTTCTCGCTATGAGCTGGGCGTACTGGGCGCCAAAATCCACCACAACGATCGAGGAAGACCTGGAATCATGCACTTGGCTTGGCCTAACAGTCAATCAATGACCCATGCCGACACGCTGTGCGGTTTGAAGAGCCTTGCCTTCAGTCTGCAATGCTGGAGCCACCATTACCTCCGCCTTTTGGAATTCCTTGACAGTTTCATAGCCACAAGTCGCCATCGAGGTCCTTAATGCACCAAAGAGGTTGAGACGCCCGTCATTCTCGTGAGCAGGACCGACTAGAACCTCTCGCAAAGTCCCCCTTTGAGACACCTTAACTCGGGCGCCCCTGGGAAGAGTCGGATGGAATGTCGCCATACCCCAATGATACCCGTGTCCTGGCGCCTCATAGGTGCTGGCCAACGGTGAGCCGATCATGACCGCGTCAGCTCCGCACGCGATGGCCTTCGCGATATCGCCACCTCGACTCATACCACCATCTGCGATCACGTGGACGTAGACTCCAGTCTCATCAAGGTGACGCATTCTGGCTCCAGCCGCATCGGCAATCGCGGTAGCCTGCGGGACACCCAAGCCCAACACTCCTCGGGTTGTACAGGCATTGCCGGGACCGACACCAACCAGAACCCCGGCTGCTCCGGTCCTCATGAGGTGCAGCGCGGCGTGGTACGACGCACAGCCACCAACGATTATCGGAATATCGAACTCACGAATGAACTTCTTAAGATTTAGCGGCTCCGTAGTTTTGGAAACATGCTCAGCGGAAACGACGGTTCCCTGGATTACCAGAAGATCGAGTTCTGCTGCAAGTATCGCCTTTGCCATGAACTCGGTCTTCTGAGGGGTAACTGACGCCGACGTCACAACGCCTGCCACCTTGATCTGGCGGATTCGCTCAGTCACAAGCTCAAGCTTTATTGGCTCGGAGTAGATCTCCTGCATACGCTGAGTGGCCTTCTCTGGCTCCAATTCGGCAATTTCCTTCAGAAGCGGATCGGGGTCTTCGTACCTCGTCCACAAACCTTCCAGGTTCAAAACTCCTACGCCACCAAGTTTGCCAATTTCGATCGCGCTGGCCGGCGAAACGACGCCATCCATCGCCGAGGCCATCAGCGGCAGGTCGAACTTGAACGCATCGATCTCCCAACTGATATCCACATCCTCAGGATCACGGGTTCTGCGGCTGGGAACTATGGCTATATCATCAAAGCCATAGGCCCTACGCCCTGACTTGCCTATTCCAATTTCTACCCCAGCCAAAACACTTGATTGGATTTCCAAGTCACAGCTAGTTGAGGGAGTCCCAGTTTCTTTGATCAAGCGAGTCATGGCTTCAC
>DAHXKX010000104.1 GCA_027366165.1 Actinomycetota bacterium | reverse complement strand
TTTTGCCGTCAAAAAGCCATAGCACGACGGAGGGGTCAAGTGCTGCAGCAGCAATAAGGGACCAGAGTAGCACAGACTTGCCCCCACCTGGTTCTCCTCCAATAAGCAGACTGTGTTCAGGCAGACCCATAAAGACAGTCTTCCCCTGGTCGTTGATTCCCACGGGAATAGGATCCCAAAGATCCGTGCATGCTTTATCGAGCAATGGCTGCCGCAATACCTGGTCTTCGAATGGGTCAATCCGGAGAATCGATAGCGACACCCGATTCGCTCTTGCAGGATCTTGAGCAACCTTGACTTCTCGGACCTGTAGGTTTACCGCTAATATGAGTGCGGCATCTTCAAGATCTTTGATCGAAGTTCCAGGCCGAAGGCGCAATGTGGCTAAATCTCCGCCGTTGGTCTTTTCGATGTGCAGGATCTTTGGCTTTCGCTCGCTTATTCTTCCATCCATGAACATAAATGCGAGATCCAAATTGCGCCGCACCCGTGCTGCGTGAAGCATCCGGCCAAGCAGTCGCCGACTGGAAGGTATTACTACAATTGCCACGAGCACCAATCCAACCAAAGTTCCCGCTAAAACTGAGCCGAACTTAAGTTTGAAATAGAGTAGTGCAAATATACCTGAAGGGATAGCCAAGAGACATAACTCCAGACGCCACCGCCAGCAAGCTTGTAACACTATGTCGAATAATTCATCAGATACTGAATTTTCAGTTGAGGATTGCGGCTGATTTACCATGGTTGCCACCTTTCAATTAGGAAGTTTGGGGTACACGCGTCAGCCGATGCATATCAAATAGCTATGCACAGGTGCACCGGCTGACGGTGGACTGGTTATGATGCGGCAGAGGTCCGGGTAGGGCTAAGTGGTTCGATAGACTCAGCACGGAAACTCACTCCATGCCGTTCGCCCATTTGCCAGGTGGTAGCTACGAGGCCAGAGACTTTTACCCGAATACCTTGTGAAAGGTCTTTGGGCTGGCCGGAGACTTTAACCGACAGGATTTCAACTCCATCAGCCCCAAGGGCTATCAAGCCAACCGCGGAAATCGGTCTACCATCGCTGTCAAAGCGTGGCAGTTTCGACTCAAAGTCCACTACTCCTTCGGGAGGTGTCCCAACTATAAAATGCACATTGTCTGTACTAATAGGAAGCCGCATCAGCTGCCCCTTTCCGTCACCGCCACTAGGCAGACCGACACTGACTGTGCCGATGAGTCAACAGTATGGAGAATTACCGCAACGGATTTTGGGAGGACTAAAACACGCAACGCAGTTGCGCAAAATTGTGAGTTTCGTGGCAAAACCCATACAAAATAGGCAGGGACCTTATGAGATAAGCTGTCTAAGCTCTGCGCCAAGATGTGAACTGCATCTTGTCAGCCGTAAAGGCGATTCTTCAGCTTTCGCAGTTCAGGGGGGCGTTTCTTGTGTTTTAGCTGGTGCTCGATGTCGTCGATGACTGTCGCAACCAACGGTAGATGGGAAAGTTCTTGCAGAGAATATTGCTCGGCTCGCAGCAAAACCATAATGGCTTCATTCGGTTTCCCAGTTAGTACATTTGCTCTGGCGACATCAATAAGGTAGCGAGCCTGTCGTTCGTGTGATAGTGCGCTTCCTGGGACGTATTTCGCTTTATCTAATGCAGTCTGGCCTTCACCCAGCTCAACTGCAACGGATACCTCGTGCATCGCTACATTCGTCGGACCAAACTCTGTTCCGTAGTCGTTTCGGTCAGATCCCAGTCGTTTTGCGATATTCCTGGCAGCATCAAGGGACTGTCTTGCTTTATCTCGGTTGTGGTCACGGGCATGAATAATGCTAAGAATAAGCCAACATGCACCGACCAAAGAGGCCAGGCCAGGATCTTGTGAGAATTTTTCGTTGTCGACCATCTTGATGCCTTGTTCGAGAACATACTGACCGAGCACTCTATCTTTCGAGTCGAGTAATGTGCGTCCCAGACGATGTTGACCAGCGAGAATTAGACCCGGGTCATTACAGCGTTCGCCAACAGTGATCGCTCGGTCAGCAGCAATCCAGCCCGCACCTGTATCTCCGACTTTTACTAACATGGCGGCTGCTATTTGGTATGCATCGGCTAGGTAGGGAAGACTACTCGATTGATCAGGATACCCACTTATTCTGCTAGCATTTTCCAGGTCCAAGATGAGCTTGGCCAATAATGGTCCCAGCTCTTGATATTCTGATGAATGGATGAATTCCCACGCCTTCTTGATCCGCTCTCCTATACTGCTGAAATCAACAGTGATTTTGGCGGTCCTTGCGGCATCGCTGAAAAGTTGTGGAACTGGATGTCCGGCTAACGCTTTACGTACCTCGACAATGTAGCTCTGTTGCCTTAGAGACTCAACTTTTTCTGGCCCCAAACTTGCCTCCACGAGTTCGTCTCTCGGTATGCCTAACACTTCTCCCAGCCGGATCAATTGGTCAACCTGATTGACCTTGATTTCATTTCGTTCCACCTGGCAGACCCAGCTTACCGAACGGTGCATTTCCGTAGCAAGGTTTTTTTGTGTCCAATGTTTATATTTTCGATAGCGGGAAATGAGATTGCCGAGTCCCTCGCTAGCCCCTTCAGGCATACGATCCAAGGTTTTTGCCGCCGATGGCACCATTTATTGGTTCCAAACGCCACACTTCAGGTTCACGAACAAGATGCTGTGATCTTTCGTTAAGGAATCGGCGGGTGTGGACTTGCTCTTCGTGGGCCGCGAATGCAGCAATGTCGCGGTAGTATTCATAGAAAATCCGTTCATTAGGGTGATCTCGGTTTCTATGGCTCACGTACGCTACAGTTTCGGCTTCTCTTGCTTGGATTTCGACAAGGGTATCTGACACCAATGTGTCGAATGAACTCAAATGGTCCGGACGGACTTCAAATCTGACGATCAGTGCAAACACACCATCTTCCCTTCCGTGATCTCTGCACGCCTCTATCGCATCGTAATTACTGACCGACTCGCTCAAATTGAAAAAAAATAATCCAACCCATTTCCAATCCTACTGCAATAATGCGCCGTTCAATGTTCGTTGGTTCCTGTCATCGTTAACACAACTTGCTCAAATACCACAAAAGCGATAATGAGAGGTTGAACCGCAACGACCAGCGTCGGAGCAAGGCAAGTATATTCTCGAAAAATTGCCATTCTAAAGTACTCCATTTACGTATTGACAAAAGCAATTGGACCAGGCACCGGGCTCCCCTGTCGTCCGGTGCCTGGTCCTCACAAAATCCCTGGACGTGTGAGAACTTTCTTTACGTATTCAAGGTACAGTGCCGTAAGGCCAGAGCCCTGAGTAGTGCCCAGAACCGGGCCTTGTCTAAGTTGTCTCAGGCTAGCAAGCCCAAGCTAACAACTCATCTACCAGTACCGATTCATCGGTACCAGACCAGTTGGTCGTGGTGGCATGATGGAAGCGATGTCAGGTAACCTCGACCATACGGCCGAGCTAGAAGCCCCGTCTGTAAGGGCGGGGAGGTTCACCTAGGCGAATAGGAAATGGTTGCTCCACTACTGGCCCCAGGGTCCAACGATCTTGGATGCAACCAGTCCTTCATAAGTTCGCATGCCACTCGCGAAGTACTTGATCCACAGTCGCCAAACCAACTCCCACTGTTCGGAACGCGGATCCGCATGCTGAACAGGAAGCCCACATCTTTTAGCATCAGCAGCACCAAAGGTCGCTCCATGGCTTTGGGGATTATCGATCAGCGGTTCGACCAACGAGGAGCGCAGACTCTCTACTTCATCTTGCGTGCGGTTCGGATGACTCGATAGGGCCTCGTGCATTACATCGCCGCTGCGAGCCAGGGCTGAGCGGGCTTGTTGAACCTGTAGGGCGGTTACGTCTGACAGAAGCGCTGAGTGCAGCATGTACGTCTCTGGGCTTGCTTGGATGGCAGACTCGGCTGCTTTGACGGCTGCGATGATATCTTTGGCCGAGACAAGCCCAGGACCGATCTGAAACTGTGGATCAATCGGTCCGAGATCGCTTGTCGGACCCATCAAAATATGATGGGCACCCAACGCAAGGATTGTCCCAGCGCTTTTCGCCATGTCGGGCACGATGACGGTCAGTTCTTTGCACCGCGCCT
>DAHXKX010000094.1 GCA_027366165.1 Actinomycetota bacterium | reverse complement strand
TGGCCGGCTCCCAATGGACTGCTCCACTTGCATAACACACTTGAACAGACCGCACTCATGTGAGATCGACTGGCCCAACCAAGAAGACTTCATGAATCTTTGGGATAGATATGGCCAGGAGATACCGCCGATTGAACCCTGCTTTCCAGTTTCGAAAATATTTTGCCTACACCCATTGATGGTGAAGGAGCCTGGACCCCTTCACCATCATTTTTACAAAAGTGACTAAAGCGCAGCCGCGAAGGTGGTTAGAAGCTTGGCCTGATCTGAAGTCAGTGCCTTGCCCGCTTGCGCAGCTACCTCATTATCGAATGCTCTAAGATCGTTTGCCACTACCTTCGACTGTTCCCGTGCTCCCGCCGCTGCGGCGGCGTCGAGCTTGGCGCAAAGACTATTCGCGACGCCGTGGTTGGACGCGAATTCGCCTACGAGCGCACAAAGACTGCTGTAGTCAACAGTAACCGTGAAAGATGTGGAACCAGAGCCAACATTTCCAGCTTTGTCGGTGGCGGTCGCCGAGAACGTGTGGCTACCGAGACCAAACGACCAAGCCGGGCCGGAGACATTCGTGCAGGTGTCGGAGGCAACTCCGGATAGTGCATCGGTTGCATTGCACGCAATTGCGACAGATTGCGCGACCGAATAAGTACCTCCATTGCCCAAGTAGGCGACAACAGGCGGTGTCTTATCAACGTTCACGCTGTAGCTTGCTGTGGCTACGTTTCCGGCGTTGTCGCTACAACTGGCCGATAGCGTGATTCCAGCTCCTTGACCTGAAGAAGTGCTGGTTTGCGTGCAGTCGTTCAGGTTGATTCCCGATCCGCTGTCCGTCCAATTCCAATTGACCGTGACGTCGGTATTGTTCCAGCCGTAGTTGTTGGCAGCAGGAGACTGAGTGGGAGACGCCACAGGAGGGGTTGTGTCCCCCGGTCTGATCGCAAACTCGGAAACAATGTCACCGGGCGTTCGATTGCTGCTTCCCGCAAAGCTTATTCCGTTAATGTTCGCCGCATCTGCAGCTGTAAGACCTTGGAAGCTCGACAATGGAATGAGGTTAGCCCCTGCCGCCAGTTTAGAAGTGCCGGTTGAAAAAGTGTTCCCATTTCCGTCACGGAGCCGAATCGAAAGAAAGGGACTTTGCACCTCAACCATATTTACAACTATGTCATCGCTCAAGTTCAGAGAGAGATTCAGTGGAACACCTTTACCCTGATTGGGGCTTGGACTCCATGAAGGCCCGTAAGTCCCGATCTCAGTACCATAAGCGAAGACCTGTTCCGGCGCGTAGGTGTTATTCCCGAACCACTCCGCTGTACCCTGGGTAGCATTGATTGCCATCTGCGCCGGGAAGGGCCCAAATACACAGCTGCCTGCATCGCGCATCTCCAACTCACGTGCGCCACCAGCTATCGATGGGCTCTGGTAGTATTCGAATGTTGAATTTCCACAGGCCGACCACGTTCCATTCCCGGACGTAAAGTTGTCGATGACGATATCGTGCGAGGCGGAGGTACCGGCATAAGCTGGTACAGCCCATAAGACGCTAAACCCCAAAACTACGGTGATCACCGCTGCAAACGTGCGGCGTAAAAATGACAAGTCCCTCATATGGGCTATCTACCTTCCTTGGATGTATTAGGTTCGGCTCGCAATGCGCGTCGGAGTTGCTAACTGCATCGCAGCACCAACGCGGTAACGTTCCTTCCCACTTTTTTTCCATTATGACCTTGAAGCAGTAGAAATGGAATGTTTGTTACCATTCGTTTTCATAATTTAGAGTTATTCTCACTGTGGCTATTGATTGTCGTACTCTGGGTGGTATCACGCATCACACTACGAGGACGGATAGACGCCTGCGACAAATCAGTCCACCTCGAGACCGAAACGAATTTCGCCCACCATGGCCCAAATACAGCGGCTGCGCGAACCAGTCTCAAGCACTCAAAAAGTCCCGGGCACAAGATTGAGTTCATGCCATGGCGGTGGCCATGAATTTTTCAAATGACGTTTCTTGCGATTCACAAAGT
The DNA here is from genome assembly GCA_027366165.1 of Actinomycetota bacterium. GTDB lineage: Bacteria > Actinomycetota > Acidimicrobiia > Acidimicrobiales > Acidimicrobiaceae > SCQM01. Next base: position 9,079 of record DAHXKX010000094.1, on the reverse strand, counting down.
GGGGGTAAACAGCTATCGAATGCTGCAGTATGGCGGACTTTCGACGCCGAGCGGACAACGTTGATCGAGGCAATCACGCAGTCTGGTAAGGCATGTCAGAGCGTCGAGTGAGTTCCATCACCATAAAAAGCCGTCATATCTCAGGACCGCCACTGCAGTTACACTTCGAAGTATGACAAACAATGCTCCAAAGTGAGGCAGTGATTGACATCGAGTAGGATAAAACGATGGGAATAAAAACAGTCGTCGTGCTTTACCTGCTCGTGATGGTTGCGGTTGTGGTAGGCGCAGATGTCCTGTTTTTCAGGCACCACTTCTGGGTGCGGTTGATAGGAAACGTTGGAATCGTCCTTGTATTCGTGGCGTTCTACCTGCGGTACCTGAAGTGACTATACATTTAGCAGAGGAATAGTATCCCAGGAACTGGTGACACCATGGACACCGTGCCGTCGAAAGATCGAGGGCACACGGCCATAAGGATCTCCACCTGCCCAACTGGTATTGCGCATCACCGTGAAATTGAAATTTGCTGCGGAGAAACACCATCTGTGGGAATGCGCTACACGCCATAGGATACTGGCACAATGGTCGAGGGACGATCTCGGCTGAGCCGGTAGCTAAATGGTCTGCCTCACTTTACCAATGAGATGACTTGTGAACCATCTTGTCGCAAGCGTGGCGACGAGTTCCAACGCTCCCGCTTCCTCGAACAAATGCGTGGCTCCGGGGACAATTTCTAGCTTATTCTCGCACCGTAACCGAGCTGCTGCAACGTTGTTCAAATTGAGGACAACCTCATCATTTCCGCCGACGATAAAGAGCGTAGCCGCGCGCACCAAGCCGAGTCGGTCTCCCACTAGGTCAGGTCGGCCACCCCGTGAAACGATGGCGCCGATCTCGGCTTGAGAGTCAGAGGCTGCCCACAGAGCTGCCGCTGTCCCAGTGCTCGCACCGAAATACCCAATCGGACTGTCCATGCACTCACATCGGTGCCTCAGCCATTGAGTGACGGAAATTAGGCGTCGGGCTAACAGTTCGATGTCGAAGACGTTAGCCCGTTTGGACTCCTCTTCCGGGGTAAGCAAGTCAAACTGGAGAGTCGTTATGCCATCCTGATTCAGAACATCTGCCACAAAGCGATTGCGGGGGCTGTAGCGGTTACTTCCACTTCCGTGCACGAAGAGGACAGCGGCGTGGGCCTTAGGCGGCACTGCAAGTACGCCCGCGAGTCGTAACCCATCCGCGAGAATTTCAACATCCAGCATTCGGACGACATGGCTCAGGTTGAGATTGCCTCGGCTTGCGCTCATGGACTTTTCTGGTGGGTCGTCTGGGCTATCATATTCCATCCCATCCCACACTGGGTTGGAAATGTTGCATTGAGCACCAGGCTGTGCCAGTTCAGCCGCCCGCTTCCGAAGTAACTCAACGACCTCTTTGTCGCTCGTCTGTGTAAAGTTCGCATAGGATTTTCCTACTGTGTAGAAGCGATCCGACTGCTCTAAACACACCAGCTCGTCGGCCATCCGGACAAGCCTACGTGCCGACTCGGAAGAAGCAACTGGCACGGCAACGGTAACTTTGGCTGCTCCTTGGGCGCGCACCACCTGGCATGCGGCTGCTGCCGTGGCACCAGTAGCCAGTCCGTCGTCCACTATCACAACGTGTTGCCCCGTGAGAGGTATCCGCTGCCGGCCGCCGCGAAAATGGCGCACTCGCTGTTCGACCTCGACTCGCTTTTCCGCCTCCACTGCGAGCAGTTCTTGTTGCGTAACTCCCACGGCTTGCACAAGTCCATAGTGGACAACAAGAGCACCTTCCTCCCCGACGGCCCCCATGGCGAGTTCAGGCTGGAATGGCACCCCAAGCTTCATCACGACGATTACGTCAAGCGGCGCGTGAAGGGTCCGGGCCACTTCGAACGCCACAGGAACTCCTCCTCTTGGAAGCCCCACCACGATGACCCCTGAGTCACGAAGGTCTAGTAGAACTTGAGAGAGGCGCCTTCCCGCATCCCTACGGTCGATGAAGACCACCTGGATCAAAGCTCCATAGGGTATGCCTCGGATCCCGCCCCCGCATCCCAGACAGATGCCAGCCCCAAAGGCGACACCTCGGTAGCTTGATCGATATGCATCACGACCACAAATCGATCTGGAAGCGCAGCACGGTGCCGGTGGCTGCAAAGCTCAGTTTCGGGCTTGCAAACAACATCGATCGCTCGCTCGAGCAGCGGCCTATGCAATTCCTGCACATTGCGGTGTGTCAGTGCAATCGCGCGGTCTATGCCCTCATGATGGAAGCGACTCTCAGAATTCCCCTCAGGCGTGGGAAGAACACGTTTGCATTCTTCGGTTACACCTCCCCAATTTATGGCGGATGTGACCCAACCATGGTCGGTCGTGAAACTGACTAGGACGGAATCGTCCGGCAAGAACTCACGTACAAGCTGTCCGACATGGAACTCACCTATGTCGCAAAATGATGTCGCCCGGGTATCACCGACGTGGGAGTTGGGTTCCCCAACTACGATCCCGGCCCGGTCAAGCTGCTCTTCCAGATGCGTGGCAAGCACTCGCAGAGTCTCGACTATGTGCCGGTCACGCAGGTTACACGATGAAGTGTCGCTGCGATATGTCATGCGACAGTAGTGTTCGGCATTTGGGACCAGCCTGGCATTCTGCTCCCCATGGAAGTGCTCGTCCTCGTTCACCCGTCCATTTCTGACGAGAAGCTCACTAGCCCTTTTGTAAAGATCCATGAGATGATTTTCGACCTCCTCCTCAAAGGGGGTAGTAAACCTCAGGGCCACGGCGGGGCCATGCTCTGGTCCACCTTCCACTTTGTCAAGATTATCGACACAGCCGTAGCGGACTCGTGCGGCATCAACAGCCTCTTTATCGACACGCTCGAGACAGGAGATTAGCATCCGAATTGGTGCATGGAGGCCGCGGAGACCAACACCATAGAAGCGTACCTTGGTCTCATACCGTGCCTGCGAATAGTTATGTGACCGTGGCCACGTGTAAAAGTCCGCAAAATCGGAACTGCACCACATCCGCGGAGGGAAACGCCAAAAGTCACGCAGCGCCGCTGGAGCGGTCTTGTCTTCAATCAGGCCCAGCACATGCCGATTCACGCGGCAAGCATCAGGCCAGTCAGCTTCGACACGAACCTCAACGAATTCTTGCTCCTCTATAGAAGGCTTCGTGATCCGGGCCCGTTCCTGATATAACTCGTGGGTACCGTGGGTGGTCTTACCGACTTGAACAAGGCACTTGCTATCGATAAGGTCAACAAGACAGTCATCGTCTAATTCCGCACCATCTAATCGCACCAAGTCCCACATAAGCGCTCCCTTGGACAAGATCGAATAAGTCTTCCCCAGCTGGCTCCTGTCAAATGGACTCTCTGAAAATTGAGCCTAATCCTTTTCACCCGGCATGTCCCCGATCCAAGCAATGTCGCGGATTGTTTGAAAAGCACAATCGAAGTACCCAGTCTCGTAACAACACTCCGGAGTATCGAGCATGACGGGCTATTCTGCGGCAAGACCAACACATCGAGAGCAGAACCAGTGAACCAATTAAATAACCATGTTCAGAACCGCAGCCGAAAGGGCCTTCAACAATGCTGAAATAGGTTTTCGCCACATTTGAGGAAAGACCCTATTCACAGTCTCACACTGCATTAAATGCCTGGACCCTCTTTAAAACCAATTCGCCGCTTGCTGGGCCGAAAAAGGTTAACTTTCTTACTTAGCTGAATGATTCAACCATCATTTGTCACAAGCCCGCTATTGACCTGGTCACGGCGTGAGGGTTAGTGACCCGATACCGCGGGACTGGACGCAGCCGATCAGAGAACTACCCGGCGATATCGTCTCAGCTCCACCTGGATTTCACCTTTCGTCTCACCGTTGCAGGAGGATCCCCCGAGAACCCGGCTTCTTCACCTCGAAGCTGGGAGCACCAGCTAATGTAAGGGGCACGCCTATGCGCAAAGACAAGGCCATGAACGCTAACGGCGCCGTTCAGCAGTCTGCATGTCCTACCCACTACAGGTCGTGGTTCCTACTCCATCATCTCCACCGTATGAGCGAGAATAGGGATAGACATGACAACTGTATGCTTCTGCTGCCATTCTTCCCTCTTTCGATTTGGCATTCCGGCACGTGAAGGTGCGCCTCTCCACTCATTTAGCAAAGGGGGCGTGATAGCCTAGATCCAGACCACCCAAGCACTATAGGTAGGGCTCAACGGCCGCATTTAATGGAACTGTAACCACCAAGCATATTTTGGGAGAAACCTAAATGGCACCGCCTGCACCACACCGGGCCGAACGAGAGGCCCTCTGCAGCTTAATGCTTGCACTCGGTCCCGATGCTCCAACCTTATGTCAAGGATGGAGCACTACTGATCTGGCCGTCCATCTCGTGATTCGAGAGCACAAATTACTCGCTGCCACAGGAATAGTGTTTGGTGGACCTTTTGCGGTCGTGTTGCACCGTGCAACTGACCGGATGAAAATGGAACCGTTCCCCAAGCTGGTTGCAACGATACGATCAGGGCCGCCACTTTGGCTTCGTCCATTCGATCGTGCAATGAACCTGATGGAGTTCTACGTCCACCATGAAGACGTGCGGCGGGGTAATGGTGACACGACACCACGTCCCGAGTCCGAGACTGCGCTACTCGACGACGCTTTGTGGAAACTCCTTGGCCGCTCAGGCAGACTTTTGACCCGCAAGCTGGGCTCTGTCGGTCTCACCCTGCGCCGATCGGACATATCACACCAAACTGAGGTGCCCGCCCGCACAGGATCTCCAGCGGCAACCATGTCGGGCCGTCCCGGAGAACTGGTGCTGTATCTTATGGGCCGGAAATCGGCGGCGCACATCAAACTTGAAGGGCCACCAGAAGCGATTGACGCAGTCACAAGGGCCTCATTCGGAATCTAATCCAACTGTCAGGCACCGTAATCGCCGGGCTACGCTGAGACTCAGTCACCACACCACTATTTGAGCTATAACTGCCAATCGTCGGCAGATCACCCGGCAATTATGGCTCACCTCTGACATTGTCGACATGGGTTTATTCATCTGACAGGACTTGTACCACATCTTACGGCAAAACCCTATAAGGACCAAAACATCTTGGCCACGGATGACTTTAGGTCCGATAAAGTGAATATACCTGAGGTGACAATTCCAGATTCGGGTCCGAGAAAAAAGAGGCACATTATGGACCAGATCAGCCCTAACGTGGCGCAGGCAATATGCACGCGGGTGCCAGTTTTCCGGTGAACCACCCGTTATGGCATCACGATAAGGTCGACTGAAGCATCCTGGAACACTTCAACGTAGATTAAAGTCAGCATTTTCCTTTCAATCACGGCGTCAACAAGACAGTTCTATCGAATTGCATCGCTAGAGCCGCTATACGAAAATCTTCAAATGCTGCTCAGCCAGCAAAAGCCTTGAGAAATGCCCGCTGATTCCAGTAGCCCTCAACACGGCTAATTAGACCATCGCCAGTGACTGTGAGAATGTCGATCCCGTCGGCTGCCGCATGTGCCCCGGACAAAGATTCCACGGTCATGTGCCATTGCACGGCTATCGATCCACCTGTCGGATGAATGGCAAGGGGAGCGATATCGAGGTGCCGTGACACCGAGCACAGCCCTTTGGAAAAGTATTTCGCAATCTCGGCCCGGCCCTTTCGAACCGTGCTCCCAACCGGATCCTCTAACTCGCCATCTTCGGTAAATGCAGCCGAAATCATCTCAGGGTCCAATGCACTAAGTCCAGCGAAATACGCCTTTAGTGCTTGTTGAGTGACCTCATCGCTTGTGGTACTCTGCTCCGACACGCCAAACCTCCTGAACTGCAGAAACGAAAATTGCGCGGCCTGCTTCCAGCCGCCCGACTATTTTGACGACATTCTTGCATATTTTGACACCGACCACCAACTCAACCAAAAATCATTAGATACCATCAATTCCGCCATCCAGAATGACTGCATGAAATTCGAGTTCGAGCCACGAAATACCGTCCCTGGTAGTCGTAAATTGCCGGGAAAAGGCACCAATTCGTCATGCCACCCACGTCCTTGAACCTGACACCCAAGCTGGCAGCAATCTTTGCCAAGGCAGTGCTCAATGAACCTTGGAAGATGAGAAACGCTTCTCCTCCCCACGGCGTCTACTGCCCCATCCGACAATCGCCTAAGAAATTATCCCCGCTTGAACTTGACGCAAGACCGCCAAAGTCGCCCACGCGGTCAAAGCTGGAAGTGCCCATCATGCGCCATCAAGTTCACCCCGGAATACCGCCCTTTATCTGTCGGCCGGCCCGCACATCTTCGGAATATGCGCTTATCGCATCCAAAGTCAATTTGGCGACATTCACGTAGGCATCCTCAGGTTCAGCGTCAATGCCATTTGCACCGTAACCAATCGCCGCGGTCACCATGCGGATACGGCCGTCGAGCCATGGACCACCGCCAAAACCACCCAAAACCGGAATGGACACGGCCTTGGCGACGGCAGAGCCGACAATGGGTCCAGAGTTGGTGAAGTTCAGCATGGACGCACCTGCTGCTTCGAGAAGCCTCGCCTCCTCGATAAATGCCTCGGTCATTTTCGCAGGAATCTCCGATCCCTTTGAAGGAGTTGCACTGTAGGTGACCCCATATCGCAGAGCAGTCTGAGGGGTTATCCCGAACTGAGCTATGACTGGAATCCCCGCGCGGTCTATCGCGGTTATAGCTTCAGGAAAATCCGCAGCTCCGTCCAGCTTCACCAAGTCAGCGCCGGCCTCCTTGGCCAACCTGATGGCAGCCTTCACGGCACTCTTGGTTCCTTCCTGCAAGGGTCCAAATGGGAAGTCGCATGTCAGCAAAGCCCTTTTCACACCACGGCGAACAGCCTGGCATACCACCAGAAGCTGGTCCATTGTGATTTCAAGTGGGTGCGATTGTCCCCAGAGATTGACTCCAACCGTATCTCCCACTGAAACGAGATCTACACCCGCACGGTCTACAATTCGGGCGATCTGGTAGTCCCACGCAACCACACCAACTATCTTCTGACCTTGCAATTTCATCTCCTGAAGGCCGGAAACAGTTACTTTCGGATCCATCAACTTTTCCTTTCGAGGTGGAACAAAGTTCGGGCAAGTATTTAGGCCCGCAGGGCTATTAATAGAACTTCCAAGTCGCTTCCGTCGGCCGGGACAAGAAGTACCTGTGCATAAGGGCGCAGGACTGAAACTGTGAGTTCGGTATTGTCACCATGGACCAAACCGGCGGTCATAATCCCGCGCACGGCACATGCGGCGCCAATCGTCGCAGCGGCCTCAGATCCGTAATCACTCGACGCGACCATGATTATGGAATCGACATCCTCCAACTCGTCATTGAGCCACGCAACGGTGCCATCTAGGCCTCGAAACACCACTTCAACGGGACCACCCTGCATTCCCTGGGTACTTATGGCAGTCTCAGCCACAAAGAACTTCGCCTTGGCCCAGGGCGTCTCGGCGACCTTGCGGATCATGAGCTCGGCGCCGGAATCTAGCGCAACCACTCGGACCCCGCGTGAGGGTGCCAGCGGATAGTCGAGGCGGAAACGCAACTCCGCTGCTGACGCAGCTTTGACAGAACTGCCTTGAAGCACCGGACCGGTCATATCAGACGGATGCCTGCCGTACTCCAGGCCGTGCTTTCAACTTTTCCGGCACCGAATCTATGAACGCCTGGTCTTTTGGAAGCACAACCGAGGCCGACCGTACCCTGTGGTGGGCCGGGTCAACACCTTCAGGCGTCTTCCCCTCCTCACGCAGCGCCATTGCTGCTTTTCGCAGCTTTGCGCGCGCTTTGATGATTCCTGCATCAGTAGTTGCCAGGCGCTCCTTGGTGCGGTCGACAATGGGTCCCATACTCTCTTGAAGAGAAGCGTCCTGAATCGCGATACCGCCCACCCCGGAAAAAGTCTCTCCGCGCTTCTGAGCATCACGGTCCATAAGATAGTCGTTGCTCTTGTTTCTGACCGGTATGTAGGTCCCTGGGATGTTCTCACTATGCACGCCATATCCATCCTTCATCGCCTGACGCTCGGCTGCGGTTAGATCCCTCACCGGCTGATAGTCGAATGTGTAGACCCAGCAGTTTTCGTCATCGATGGGTATCCAGAAGTGACCGTGAAGCGGATGGTCTCCCCTCGGGGGAACCATGGTAAAGCTGGGCATCAGCCATGGCGTGATGCGCCAGTAGTATGAGTCGTCGTTCGCGTTGCGGCGGGCACCTATATAGAGTCCTCCGTCGGTTTCCACCACCTCAAAGTGCGGCTTTAGATCCCCAAGGTTGTACTTGTTCCCTTCAGCCCCCATGAATAAGGGATCATTGTTCAACCCGCTCGAGTGAAGCCACGAAACATGGCTGGAATCGATCCCTCCCTCCAGCGCCTGCAGCCAGTTTGACTCCTGTAAACGCTTGGAAGTGAAAGTCTGTGCAGATGGAACCAGGGCAAACTCATATTCAGGGAGTGGCGGAGTATTTGCCTGGTCGCCCATGAACGTCCATAGAATGTCACCAATCTTGACGAGCGGATAGGACTTCAGCTTTACATTGCTGCAGAATCTGCTGTTTGACGATTCCGACGGCACCTCAACGCACTGGCCTGTGACGTCGTATTTCCATCCGTGATAGGCGCAACGAAGGCCACTCTCCTCGTTTCTGCCAAACCAAAGCGACACACCTCGGTGGGCACAAAACTCGTCGATCAAACCGTAGCGGCCTTCGGAATCACGGAATCCCAGCAGCCTCTCTGAGAGGATCTTGACGCGAACCGGTGGACAGTCATTCTCGGGAAGCTCCTCAGCAAGCAGGGCAGGAATCCAATACTGCCGAAACAAGTCGCCCATTGGTGTCTCTGGGCCGGTCTGAGTCAGGAGCTCGTTGATTTCCTGTCGAAGCATACTTAATTCCTTTCGCAAGCCGATTAGTGAAAAGTCAACTGTAAATGAGAACATTTTCGCTGAAGCTGAAACTACGAATTATTCTACCATTACGTCCAAAAT
>DAHXKX010000087.1 GCA_027366165.1 Actinomycetota bacterium | reverse complement strand
TTGGGTGGAATGCTCGTGCCCCACTTGGCTTCGAATCTCAGGCGGGCCTTGGTATCGGTTTCGACGTCCTGGAAGCCTGGCAGCTTATTTGGAAGCGCACCCATATCGCCGCCACCTTGGACGTTGTTCTGACCTCTAAGTGGAACTATACCGGACCCGTATCTGCCAACGTGGCCAGTTAAAAGGGCCAGATTGACTAGTGAGAAGACGTTGTCGGTGCCGTTGTGGTGCTCGGTTATCCCAAGGGTCCAGCAGAGCTGGGCTCGGTCGGCCTTTGCGTAACTGTGTGCCAGCTTTCTTATCAGTTCTGCTGGAACGCCGGTGAATTTTTCACCTTCTTCCAGAGTGAATGGTTCGACGGCCTTGGCATACTCATCAAAACCCGAAGTGGATCGGTTGATGAATTCAGAATTTGCAAGTCCGGCGTGGATTATTTCACGCGCAACCGTGTTCGCCAGTGCGATGTCTGTTCCAACATCAAGACCGAGCCATGTATCAGCCCACTGGGCCGACGTTGTCTTGCGTGGGTCAACCACGAAGAGCTTGGCTCCATTGTGGATTCCTTTGAGCACGTGGTGAAAAAAGATTGGGTGAGCCTCTCTGGCGTTGGAGCCCCAGAGAATAATAAGGTCGGTGTCTTCCGCCTCTTTATACGAGCTGGTGCCGCCACCCGCTCCAAACACTGTCGCCAGACCGACGACGCTGGGAGCGTGTCAGGTGCGGTTACAACTGTCGATATTATTGCTTCCCATGACGGATCGGATGAATTTTTGCGAAATGAAGTTCAGCTCGTTTGTCGCCTTTGAGCAACTGAATATGCCGAAGGAGTTGGTTGCGCCCTGCTCAATTGCCCTTTGAAAACCTTTGGATGCAACGTCGAGTGCTTCATCCCAGGTCGCCGGCCGCAGCTTTCCCGATTCGCGAACGAGAGGCTCGGTTAGCCGACTGTAATGCTTACCCATTGCACCACCACCTATAGAAAGAGGGATCGTTTGGCCAAAACTTTAAACTCTTGGAATTGCTTGTAACGCTAGCAGAGATCGAATTCTGACATCAACGGATTTCTAGGCCAAAATCTGCGATAGTCCACAGTCGAGTACTAGTGACTTCTTGTCGCTCACGTTTCGCTGCAGAATCTCAAACAAAGCTGCTGGGACTTCGGAAACCACGATATTTGTCAAAGCAGAGACTTGCCGTTCGAACGCTTCTCAGCTAAATAGGTCCATTTCGATGCATGGCCAAACAGGCTAGATGTATCGCTAGCCGAGAACCTGTGGTCGAGACCGGTGTCGATCCGGTGACCTCACGCTTTTCAGGCGCGCGCTCTACCAACTGAGCTACTCGACCCCAACGGTATTACCGTTTGCGGACCTGACGGGATTTGAACCCGCGACCTTCGGCTTGACAGGCCGACGTGCACTCCAAGCTGCACCACAGGTCCCAGTGGGCTATAAGCCGCCCGGGTAGAACCAAAAGCATAGCTACTCCAGAAATGATTCTGGCACCCCCAACGGGATTTGAACCCGTGTTACCGCCGTGAAAGGGCGAGGTCCTAGGCCGCTAGACGATGGGGGCAATTAGCAGCGAGAGAAAATCCTAATAGCTCAGTCACTTCTTTCCGATTGAAATCCACTCAGAGCCGTCAGGATTATCCCTGACCTCAACTCCGAGTACGGCCAACCCATCTCTGATTTGGTCGGATTCCGCCCACCGTTGTTGTTGGCGGGCCTTCGTCCTCAACTCGAGAGCAAGGTTGACGAAGGGACCGAAGACGTCTTCCGGTTCGCTGGAGCCCTTTGCGGCGAGTTCTCCGAGTCTCACGATCATCGACCTGAGTGCAAATCTGGCTTGATCCATCTCGTCTGACTGAAACGTCTCAGTCTGCCACTGTGCGATCTCGTTCAAAAGAGAGAGCACCGCCTTTGTCGCGGCGTCCATGTCTTTTTGGCCGATTGCCTGATCGAAGAGGAACAGGAGTCCGTCTACCGAGACAATCAGGGGCGAGACTCCCTCATGGACTTGAGACTGCGGCGTGCGAACCAGATCACGGGTGTCTTGGCAGTCTACGGGAGATCGGTGTATCCGGCTGTTTTTAAAAAGTGTGCCGGTATCGATCAATGAGCCAAGAGGGAATTTGCTGCCGGACTCGAATGTCACCTGGCGGCCCTGATTTCTGATATTGAACGTCCCATTTCCACTGACTTCGACGAGCTTGGTATCCAAGTCGATTATCACGGCCGTGTGCTCGTCAATTCCAAAGATGAATTCATCGGACTGCAATTTGGATTCCATTAGATTTAGGCGCTCTTCGCCTAGATAGCAGAAGCGGGTATCGTGATTGCCTCCCTCTGTGTTGTTGTAGTGAGGGATTACGGCGCCCTTGATCCCAAAAGTACTCAATATGTCGAGTCCTGGAATCCAATCTGGCTCGTCTCCTACTTTATAGATTTCATAGACTGGTATTGTGTGACTGCCCAGCGTCAGTGCGGCGGCACTGGAGAAGGTAATGATACCCGTGCCTCTGGACAGCTTGTTTGCCAAGATCTTGGGAAATTGCGTGTTCTTCCAATGCCTCAGTGCGTATGTGGGGCTTCCAGGGCCGGCAAACACGAAGTCTGCCGTGCTCAGCTTTGAGAAAAACCGCTCCGTTTCCAAGTTGTCGATCTCACTCGACCTGAAGGATGCTATCTCAGACTCCACGCCTATGGAGACTCTAAAGTACTCCATCGCCTTATGGGCAATATCGTCGGCGTTCGGTTGAAATCCAAAAGGAGTATCGAGGATCACGCAGAGCGGCTTTTTATTCGCGAGTCTTGCTATGTTCTCTCGGTGAGTTCTAACCATAGTCGGAGACGTCTCGCCGGATCCCATGATTGTCAAGATTCTTGGTGAAGGGGTCATGAGAAGATTCCCATTGAGAACTCAGCGTGCAAGAGATTTGAAAGTTGTTTTGGAAACTGAGCATGGATGTCATGGTCGGCAGGATCAAACCAGACAGCCCTCGACTTCATCGCAATCTTTGAGAGTCTTTGGAGTCCGTCTTTTTTTTCTGCGTCTCGTGGGGCATCACCTCCTGCTGGAACGAACAGAATCGGCACACCGACCTTTGCACAGGTCTCGAATGGACTGTATTGCCAGAGATGCCATAGGATCTCGAGGTGGTGTTCACGGCTGAGCCAGGGCCGGAAGGTGCCGTTGGGCAGTTTTTCCATGTTGGCGAGCACTCCCTGTATGCCGGTCTCAGGCCAGTCGGGGTGAGTCGATCTGACCATTGATTCGAAGTTATCCCACGGAACTCCGAGCATGTTTGGTGGAGTCAGAGCGGTTATGCACTCTGCCCAATCGTAGAACTTCTCTGATAGCGCGGTCATGCCGCCATCTACGGCAACCACGCCTTTTAGGAGATCCGGGTAGGCGCCCGCGAATGATTCCACAACCGCCGCGCCCCATGACTGGCCCACGGCTACCGGTTTCGAGAATCCGGATGTCTCGCGCAGGTAATTGGCGACAATCTTCAGATCATGCGAAATCGTTGCGAAGTCGTAGCCGGTTTCAGGTTTGTCGGACCTTCCGTGGCCCCGTTGATCGATGATGGCCACTCCATGTCCAAGCTCATTGAGCTCCTGGGCGACTCCGTCCCAGAGCCTTGCGTTTGAGGCTAAGCCATGTACAAGCATGAAGCATCCACCGTCGCCATCAAGGATGTCCACCACTACACTGCAATCGTCGCTAACTCTTACTGACTCTGTTTTCATGGTTAGTAGAACAGCCCTTTGCCGATCAGTATTTCCTTAATGGGAATTGGTAAGATCTAGCTCGACTCCCGAATTCAGGTATTCGATTCTGTTGTGTTTCGCCGATAGGAGCAGATGGTCGACGACTTTCTGGATCAGCACGGCAGAAGATAGCGGTCTCAGCGGCGACACCTGATCACTTATCATGTCGCAAAAGTGATTGACCATTTCCAGGTAGCTGTTGGCCGGCCTGGTTTTGAACTTCTGCAGCTTACCGCTGAGGTCACTCACTTCGAAGATGTTGTCTTCCAGGGTTGGAGTAAATGCGTTTGTCAGACTTATCCTTCCCTTTTCGAACGTGACACGAAGATACTGGCCTTCACCGGAGGTAAAGGATGAGAATATTGAGGCCGTCATACCGTCAGTGAAGTTGAGAATTCCGGTGAAACTCTCATCCACACCTGACGGGCTGAGGACGGCGTGCCCGTACACCGATTCAGGGAGTTGCCCTGCCGCCTCCAGGATTGGAGCAATGAGGTAGACTCCGACGTCCCTGAGTGATCCACCTCCCATCTCCGGTCTCCATCTGAAGTCCTCCTGCCTTTCCAGAGTTCCCGTGAAACCAGCGTGAATGTGGCGTACCTTGACTGAGTCTCGGGCGGAGACCACTTTCATCAACTCCTGGTTCCTCGGATGATAATGAGTCATGTACGCTTCCATGAGGACTTTCTTATTGGCATATGCCAAAGTGCCGAGTTCTCTCGCTTCCTCTTCTGAGACTGCCAACGGCTTCTCGCAAAGGACGTGCTTCCCGTTTGAAAGTGCAAATTTCGTGGCTTCGGCGTGAAGGGCGTTTGGGATCGGAATATACACAGCGTCGACGTTTCCCGACTGCATTAGCTCTTCATATTCATCGAACAGCTCGACCCCGCGTCTGTGCGGGAGCCTTTTTTTGTTGCTGTGCGACGCCATGGCCACGAGCTCAGCCTTCGGTGATTCGAGGATCGCTGGAATCACTGCTGCCTGTGCCACATACGAGGTAGCTCCAATGACGCCGATTCGAATCTTACTTGCGTTGTTGAAGCCATGATTTCCCCTTAACATTTTACCTCGCTTATAGCTATATATTCAGAGTCTGATGTGCTTGAGTATTGTGCGGCTTCCAGTATTGCAATCGAGGCGGCGGCAGACTCCGGGTCGACGGCAAGGGGCTCACCCAACATGAGATGATCCACTATATTCTTGTGAAACGCAAACTTGTTTGGTTTTTCCAGTGGAATTGACTCTTCAATTAGACCTGCTCCGCTCTCGTATCTTGAAAGTTTTAAAGTGGCTGGCGCCTCCGCATAGTGGTACTCGCGTTCTTGAAAACCAAACGGTGGGACGACGGTTTCCTCGATGACTGGACGATAATTGCCGATGATAGTTCCAGAAGTACCCTGGATGAAGTACTTTGGCTTTCTAATTGCGGCGATGTCACTTTGGAAGAACTGAGCCTCTCTCCCATCATCCCAGAGCATGTGCACTCTGATCTGGTCCATGTTGGTGACGTCATGCCATACGCGCTTATGCTGTGTCATGCTCACTTTGGCCGGTGTGCTGCCATAGAGCTGGGTAATCCAATCGATGTGGTGGGATCCCCAGTCAAAGATGGCGCCTCCAGAGACTGACTCCTCTGAGTGCCATGCCCGACAAGGATGTTCGAACCCTCCCACGAATGTCTCAATGTTGAACAGGCTTCCCACCTTATGGTCAGAAACGGCTTTGGCAATGGCGCGAAAGTCCCTATCCCATCTGCGGTTTTGATTCACGCTCAACATTCTGTCCATGGCCTTGGCCTTCGATATCAGCGCATTGGCATCTTTCAGATTCAAGCACATCGGTTTTTCGCTTATAACGTGCTTGTTGGCATCTAGGAGAGTTATCGATATCTCGGCATGATTCACCGGCGGTGTGGCAACGATACAGATGTCGACGTCATCGTCTTGCGCAAGTTCTCCTACTGCGGAATATGTTCTGACATTGGGAAACTCCTGTTCGACCGCTTTGCGTCTCTCCGGGTCCTTGTCAACTACCGCCACCAGGTTCAGTCCCGGAACTTCGGACACGGCGGCAGCATGGTAGGAGCCCATGCCTCCGTAAGGTCCGTAGCCGACGATGCCAACTCCAAGTTCTGCACCTTCTTCGAATCTCACCCGACTTCCTCCCGTCATCACCGCCCGTCTGGCTATCGCGGCCAGGTCCTGTGAGACATGTTCCGACGTTGGATTGAGGCCTAGCGTGCACACTGTGGCGCTGGGAAGTCTTCGGATGGCCGCGGTTGTCCGGTTTATGAAGGCGATGCTTGTTGCAAGGAGTACCTCGGCACCATCATGAACCTCATATGGCGTGAGTATACCGACGGCCGCGAATTCCGCTGGCAGGCGCCGGGTCAGAGGAGACGAAGCTGAAGTTTTGAAGAACCATTCGCCATCAGGTCTGAAATCGATCGGGGTCACGCCGGTGAACTCTTGCCACTGGGAGGAACAAGTATGTGAAAGACCGATGATGAAAAGATTTGTACCCGCACGGACACAATTGCTCGCGATCTCAAAGTATTTCTTTGATTCGAAGTCAAAGGAAGGGCTCAGGATAATGGCATGGGCCGATTCGAACTCGCTTTGGTCTCTCAGCCGTTCGAGAAAGAACACATCAGCGGATCTGGACAAGGCGGCTTTAACCAGCTTCGCAGCTTTGTCGTGAGTTCCAAATCCAACGGCTATGACTCTTTTCGAAACTTGGCTCATTTGCTGATGTCCTTAAGTCTCTTGTGGTTTTGTCGGACTGGGCTCACCCCGGTTACTTGGCCAGTTCCGCTACTGCGCATGGGCTGAACCTAAACTGCAAAATCATAGGTCCGAGGCGTCATTCTGGACCTCCTCGATCAGCACTCCCTGCAAATACGTGAGTAAATTGTATACCACGTATCCCTCGTAATTTGGGTCATCTTCTGCAGGGTTGACCTGATCCTCGCTCAGGTCAAGGGCAGTCCCGAGAATGAGGCGCATATCGTTTAGAGCACTCATCCATGCAAGTGCCTCGTGCTGGTTGAGTTCCGACTTGGACAAAGTTCTCTCGAAAATTGTCAGATTATGGCGATGGTGATTTGTCAGCGGCTCTCTTGTCAACTGCTGAAAGTCCATCTCCATTTCGGGGGAATTCTGATATGCGATCGGAAAGAGTCGTCTAGCGACAGGGGAGTTGTCTTCCACGTGGGAGAGGGTCATCTCCTTCAGATCCCGTAGCAGTTGGCGGACTTGGGGGTGGAGATCAAGTCTGAAGCTATCCTCACCAATTCTCTTGATCTCTCGTGAAGACATATCAATCCTGTTCGATCGTGGCCCACAACCCATATTCGTGCAGCCGATAGGCATCCATTTCAACTTTTTCCCGGTCTCCGGAGGCCACCACGGCCTTGCCTTTGGTGTGCACCTCCATCATCAGCATGTTGGCCTTCTCCAGGGAGTATCCGAACAGTCTTTGCAGAACCCAAGTCACATAGGACATTAGATTGATTGGGTCGTTCCAGACCACAACCTTCCAGGGACGGTCATCTTCTAGAGTCTCAGCCGGAAAGGTCAACTTTTCGATTACTGGAGAAGTCTGTGCGCTGCCTGTCATTTTAATATTTTCCTAGGTTAGGCGTTGGCCAGGTCTGATCTGCTGTCAGTGCCGAATGGAATGGGAGCGTTCTCAATCGGCCGGGCAAAGAAACCCAGATAGTGCCATATCATCAATATCCAAACTAGTGTGGCTCCGGCAATATGGAACCCGACTAGAAGAACGGGCAGTTTCGTGAAGTATTGAATGTATCCGAGTCCGGCTTGACCCGCCATGACCCACAAAAGGGTTCTACCGGTCTTTTGGACCTCGTCGGGTGCTTTTGTGGCGGCAAGCATGAAAAGCGACGCCAGTGTGAGTCCAACCAGGAACAGAACAGCGTCGGCGTGAAGCTGCGCAACCGCTCTGAGGGGGAATGGCAATCGGGGCGATATCGGGCTGCCTGAGTGCGGTCCGCTTCCAGTCACCGCAGTGCCTATTACGAGAACCGCAGCGAGGCTGACAATCATGAGTCTGCCCAACCAGATCGTTTCTCTGGAAATCATCGGCACCGATGGTTTGTCTGAGGTGATTGCCCGTTTGTACAGCACTAGCGCATCAAAGACGATGGCCAGGGACAGTAGAAAGTGTGCCATGACAAACGGAGGAGCAAGCTTTTCAAGGACAGTTATGCCGCCTAAAATAATCTGGGCTATCAGGCCAATTATCATTCCGAAGGAGAGCCAGGCGAGATCTTTTCTAAACGGCTTTCGCAGGAAGGCGGCTGCTACCGCGAGCATTACTGCAATTGTCATGAGGATTGTTATGACCCTGTTTACAAATTCGACCATCGGGTGAAATGATAGCTGAGCCACATACTGCTGGCCTTGACAGGTTGGCCAGTCGGGACATCCCAGTCCAGAGCCAGTCAGCCTTACGGCCCCCCCCGTGACGATGATCACCGAGAGGCCGATGAGGGCAAATAAAGCCAGATTTTTGAACGCATTTGGAGAGATACGCAGTTTTTGTGATTGGAGTAACGGCACCGACTACATGCTAGACGAGATCATCTTGTTTTATGGGGGCGGACCTACTGCGTCCACCTGAAAGTTCTTGCCGCCAGTAGCGGAGCACCTATGGCCCATAGGATCAAGTTCAGCCAGGCCCATAGAGGGATGCCTCCCCCGATTCCAATCGAGTGGTAAAGCGCCTCTGATAGCGCTGCGGCTGGAAGTAGGCGAGCGAATGTCTCCAGTGCTCCCGGAAGAGAGGAAAGCGGCATGATCATACCGCCGATGAAGAGCAGCACTAGATAGATGCCGTTGGCCGCACCGATGATCACCTCGGACTTCATCGTTCCAGCCATGAAAAGCCCGATACCGGAGAACCCCGCTGTGGCCAGAATTGCTGAGACCACGAACAGTCCCCAGTTGCCGACTGGGTGCCAACCAAGCAGTATCCCAATTATCGCGAGAACAGCCAGCTGGATCATTTCGACAACAAGAATTGAGGTTATCTTCGCCGCCAGCAAGGCTGGCCGACCGAGCGGGGTGGTGCCCAGTCTTTTTAGCACCCCGTAGGATCTCTCAACACCCGTGGCGATCGAGGTCGAGACCATCCCTGTGGCCATTATCGCCAGAGTCATAGTTCCTGGCACCAGGAAGTTGGTGGCTGATTTGGCGGTTGAGGGTAGCGGTAGCGCCTTGGTCAGCGAAAGTCCTATCAGGACGATTACGGGAATGCCAATGGTCACCAAGAGAGACTCTCCTTGGGAAAGTGCAAGTCTGATCTCGGTCCTGCTCTGAGCTAGGTAGGGCTTCATCGGTGTCTCCTGCCTCTGCGTCCCGTTGAGGGTCCGTTTTGCGCCTCTTGTTCAACTACTTTCCCCGTCAATGCGAAGAACACGTCCTCGAGTGAAGACTTTCCTGCCCTTATGTCGCCGACAAAGATGTTCCTGTTGGCCAAAAATGAAGTCAGCTTGACGATATTGTCGGGTGTCGCTTGGGTGACAATCAGGTATTCACCTGCCCGCTCCTCTGTGACTTTGGCCCCGATTTCTGCTTCGAGTGCCGAAAGGTCGATCCCGCTTGAAGCACTGAACCGGATGTTCTCTCCGCGCGTGGCGGTCATCAGCTCATCTAGATCGCCTTCGGCTGCGATCTTTCCGTGGTCCAAGATGATTATCCGATCTGACAGGCGTTGTGCCTCGTCGAGTTCGTGGGTGGTGAGAAGGACGCATACATCCTGAGATTTTAGATTTCGTATCACTTCCCTCACGGCGAGGCGGCCTTCGGGATCGATGCCTGCGGTTGGTTCATCCAGGAACACCACCTTTGGCTTTCCGATGATTGCCAGGGCCAACGAGAGTCTCTGCTTCTCGCCACCGGACAAGCGCCGGTAGGGGGTCTTCAATGCGTCTCGAAGATTCGTGAGTTCGATCAGGTAATCGATGTCATGAGAATTTTTGTAGTAGCCGTGAAATAGGTGAAGTGCCTGTAGCGGCGTCATTCTTGGGTAAATGCCGCCATCTTGGAGCATAACGCCTATGAATTGCGTCAGCTTGGGCAGGTCCTTGTATGGGTCGAGACCCAAGACTGTTATAGACCCGCGGGAAGGTCTCCTGTACCCCTCAATGGACTCGACTGTGGATGTCTTCCCGGCTCCATTAGGTCCAAGAATTGTGAGCACTTCGCCTGAATTGGCTTGAAAGGAAATTCCCCCGACCGCAATTTTTTCTCCATAGGCTATATATAGGTCGTTAACTTCAATAGTTGTCACGTATTCAAGCTACCGTATTTAGAGAAATGTTAGATATTCGTATAGTCAGAGACGATCTAGATGGCCTCAAGCAGGCTCTTGCTACCAGAGGCGTTGAAGCCGCGGTTCTTGATGAGCTATGGGAGACCGATCAACGTGCCAGGGCTGCGTCCACCAAACGGGATGAACTCAGAGCTGAGATCAATTCAATCTCGAAGGAGATCGCACAACTGATGCGTTTGGGCGACACCGAGTCAGGGAATGCGCTCAGGGAGAAGTCTCGTTCGATTGGTGAGGAGCTTTCGGAACTTGAGTCCAAGGCCAGTGAACTGGAGGTGGAGAGACGTGACGCTCTTCTCAAGCTTCCCAATATCCCTTCAACCGAGACACCCCTAGGGAGTTCCGAAGCCGACAACGTTGTCGTCAGATGGTGGTCTCCGCAGTGGGGCATGCAGAATGGACCGGATATTGATCTTCCTGAATATGCCGATTACCAGAAGAAGCCGCATTGGGAGATCGGGAGCGAGTTGAAGATCCTTGATCTGGAGCGGGCCGCAAAGATATCCGGTTCGATGTTTCCAATGTTTCGAGGTCTTGGGGCAACGCTTGAGCGCGCTCTAACCTCTTTTGCTCTTGACGCGCATTCTGATGCATTTGAAGAAATCCGTCCTCCCACATTGGTCAGAACGGCAACGATGGTTTCGACGGGCCACTTGCCCAAGTTTGAAGAGGACGCATACCGCTTGGAGCGGGACGACCTGTATGCGATTCCGACGGCAGAGGTTCCCCTGACCTCGCTGGCGAAAGATGAAATCCTTCTGGAAGAGGATTTGCCGATGCGTCTTACCGCTTTCACGGCATGTTTCAGACGCGAGGCCGGCTCGGCTGGAAGGGATACGCGAGGCCTTCTGCGCTTGCATGAGTTCGATAAAGTGGAGATTCTCAGCTACACAACCCCTGCCCAAGCTCAAGATATGCATGCGGAACTCCTCAGCAGGGCAGAGGGTCTGCTCCAGAGGCTTGGACTCACGTATCGGTTGTTGGACCTGTGCACCGGGGATCTTGGCAACTCTTCAAAGAGAACGTTTGATCTCGAAGCATATTCGCCGGGTACCGGCCTTTGGCTGGAGGTTTCGTCGGTGAGCTGGTTTGGTGACTATCAGGCCAGACGGGCGAACATCAGATACAGAAACGCAGAAACAAATCAGATCGAATTCATCCACACGCTAAACGGCTCAGCACTGGCATGGGCAAGAATTTGGGCTGTGATCGTGGAGACCTACCGTCAAGGCGATGGTTCGGTAATGATCCCCGAGGTTCTGCGTCCTTACATGAGGAACCTGGACCGGATACCCATTGATTAGTGGAGCTGAAGGGTCACGAGCGATTTAAACACATTCGATGATGTCCGCCGCTCTACGGCTCAAGAACGAAAGCAGAACATGCCTGAGTTCGCTTTTGCGTGGCCTTGGGGACATGGAGGAAGAATTAAGTCATGCGGACATCCGCTCTCGTGTGTTTTATCGGCAGCTTGTGTTTATTGATGAATCAGTTAAGTCCCGATTTTTCGAGTTTTCCCAGGCATTGACTGCATGTGCCAATGACGGCAAAGTGGTTCATTCTGACTTTAAATCGGTACTTGTCGATCAGGTCCTTTTTGAGCTGCAGGAAAAGCTCGGATGGGACCTCTTCAACCGACGAACATTTCTCGCATACTATGTGTTGATGGGCGTTGTCGGACAGGTGGTAGACAGCTCTTCCGTGCCCGAGGTGCACGTGGTCAACGACCCCCAGTTTTTCGAGCGCATCGAGTGTTCTGTAAACCGTGGAGAGGTGTATTTCGGGAGATTCCGACTGCACGATATTCATCAGATCCTCGGCAGTGACGTGCGTCCTCGCTGTCACCAAAGCCTGCAACACTGACCTTCTGGCATTCGTGATCCTGCCGCCCGAGGCCCTCAAGTTTTGAATAGCCGCTTCCATTCGTTCCATCAGCGCTTCTGATCTTCGAACCTATATCCGAGGCCCCTGATTGTGGTGATGAGTTTTGGATCGGAAGGATCCCGCTCGATCTTGGAGCGAAGCCTCTTCACGTGCACGTCGAGGGTCTTGGTATCTCCGGAGTAGTATGCTCCCCAAATTCGATCAATTATGACATCCCTCGTCAAGACCTTCCCGGCATTGTTCATCAGGAACTCGAGCAGTTCGAACTCTTTGAGCGGTAATTTGACCAGCTTGTTGCGTACGGAAACCTCGTGTCGCTCGGGATCGAGTAAGACTTCGCCACCTTTGATGATCTTGTCTTTGCCGGGGGTAGGGGTTTCTTCACCTTGACGCCTCCGCATGACCGCACGGATTCGGGCGACGAGTTCACGCATGCTGTAAGGTTTCGTAACATAATCGTCGGCACCCACTTCAAGTCCGACGACTGTGTCGATCTCTGTTGATTTCGCCGTCACCATGATGATCGGAACTTGGCTGGTCGTCCGAATGGCCCTGCAGACGTCGATCCCGGACATCTTTGGCAGCATGAGATCCAACAGAATCAGGTCAGGGTGAACCTTCTCAAACTGATCAAGGGCCTGTTGTCCATCTCGAGCGACTTCCACGACGAACCCTTCGCGGGTCAGGCCGAGTTCAAGAGCTTCGATAAAGGACTCTTCGTCTTCTGCCACCAGGATGGTCATTTCTGTGGAACCCATTATTCTTCACCTTCTGCGAGAGGAAGGCGCAGCGTAAACACTGAACCAGAACCCTCGCGAGACTCGACGAAAACATTACCACTGTGGTTGTTTGCCACGTGTCTCACGATGGACAATCCCAATCCGGTCCCGCCGGTGGCTCTGGAACGCGCCTGGTCAACCCTGTAGAATCTCTCGAAAATCCGCTCTAGATCCCGGCTTGGAATTCCGATACCCTGGTCTCTCACTTTGATGTCAACCGACGTCGGACTGTGGACTATCTCCACTGAAACCTTGGATCCGCTTTCAGAGTACTTGATCGCATTATCCAGCAAATTGTATACCGCGCTCATAAGCTCTCTTCTATCGCCCAGAACATACGAGGGCAGTTCTGTCGAACTCAGCTCTACGGTGACTCGCCGGACCTCGGCGCTCGGCCCAATCCTGTTGGCCGCCTCTGTGACAATCTTTTCTATTTCTACGATCTCGCGAACAGGTGTGTCTTCAGTTTCGATACGGCTCAGGTCCAGGAGATCGTCTATGATTCGGCCAAGCCTAAACGCCTCGTTTTGGATTCTTATTGATAGCCGCTTTGCGATTTCCAGGTCGTCTTCCGTGCTTAGCGTTTCGGCGAGCAGACCCATTGCCCCTATTGGGGTCTTGAGTTCATGGCTTACATTGGCCACGAAGTCCCGCCTAACCTCATCGAGGTGTTTCTTGTCGGAGATGTCTTCCAGTATGGCAATGACACCGATCGTCCGTCCCTCGGACATAAGAGAGTCGGTCCGGATTACATAGCTGCGTTTCGGGGGACCGTAGATCTCCAGGGAGCGCTCTGTCATAGTTCCCGCTTTAGCCAGGGTAAGGAGTTCATCAAACGCCCTCGCGGCAAGAGCATCCTGATGACGACCATCAAAGATTGAACTGGCAACCTTGTTCCTGATCAGCACCTCACCGTCCGCCGAGCAGATTGTGATTCCCTGAGGAATTGAGTCCAGTGCTTGAACCAGCAGTCGCACGTCTGACTGAAGATCGCCGGAGACGCTTTGAAAAGGCGCTTCAGCGGTTGGCGGCCCTTCCCTGGCTGGCTGAGCTCGAGGACCGAGAATCAGGCTTGGTATGCCGGCATTTTCTGGATGGTCGCGCCACTGGAATGGATGGAATCTGTTTGACCAATAGAGCGATATGGCGAATCCAATCGCAATCCCGACGATGACGAGGAGGATCAAAATGAAAGTATTCATAGTGCTTCTAGCGACATCGTAGCGGTGATTGGAGCGACGCTGCCGATATGGCGGATTTCTTTATACTGCGCACCTAATTTATTGCCCTTTTTTTTCTCAAGTTGCTGAACTAGAATTTGTATTCCCACCCCATGAACAGATCTCCCATCTAGTTGAGGTGGAAATGTTTCAAATACTTGCGCTGCCATTTCTTTGTGGTGACGTGTCGCTTTCCCCGGACCCTTCCCTATTGCCAGGCGGGTCGGCACTCCAAACTCTGACCAACGGTATCGGAGGATGGGCATTGATCATCACTCTCGCGGGACTTCTAGTTGGTGCGGCGACCTGGGCATTGGGTTCCCATTCGCAAAATTACCAGCAGGCAATGTCCGGCAGACGCGCAGTCTTTATCTCCGGCGCCGCCGCTCTGATCGTCGGAGCCGCGCCAACTTTGGTGAACTTCTTTTTCCACTTGGGCCAGGGAGTGCATTGACAATGACGACGATCGTCAACGCTGTGATCAACCAAGTCATGGCTTTCTTTACCAATGGATTCCTTTCCGGTATCGAGGGATCCGAGGTATGGCTGTTCGCGCGGCTGGATGGGCTTCTGCTGCATGGTTCCCAATCGCCGGTCTCTTCCGCGTGGTTTTATCTGTTCTTTCAGAAGATGGAACTACTCTCATTGGCATTGGTCCTGCCATTGTTCCTTTTTGGGGTTATAAGCTCCGTCTTTTTTGGATCCGGCAGCTACCTGTTCAGGCTTATCGGGGTCTACCTGCCAATTTCATTGGTTGGATCGGGACTTTTTCTGTTCTTTTTTCAGACAGCGGCAACCTCCATTGATGCTATGGCCGGATGGTTGATGAGTTCGGAGCATGTTTCACTGGGGTCGTTCAGCTCATTTTTGGCCTTGGTGTCGGTGCACGGGGACTCCTCAAATCCGATCCCATTCTTAATTATCGGCATAGCCGGAGTCGTGAGTCTGTGTGGAGCTTTGTCTCTCTACTTCGAGCTACTGCTTCGCCAAGGCGTGATGTTGGTATTGGGAGCCTTCATTCCGTTCGCGCTTCTCTTCGTTCTGCTCAGTTCCTCAAGAGTGGTGCTTTCCCGCTACATCGAGGTAACAGTGGGGGTTCTGTTCTCCAAGCTTGCGGTGGTTGTCCTCCTCTGCCTGGGAGGCGGATTGGTTGGTCACGCGGGTTCTCAGGGTGACTTTGGTCAGTTTATGACCGGTATCGCGATGATAATTCTGGCTGCATTCAGCCCTTTTCTGTTGTTCAGTCTCATTCCAATTGCCCATTTGGACCATCAAAGCCAGCTGTCGCACCTAGCGCGTCGCTCTGCCGGTGGAGTGATTCGGAAGGGCGGCATGCTTGCCGGCGGACCATCAGTCCAGGCCACTTCGGAAATTCCGATGGCAACGGCAACGGTTGTACCGAGTTACCTAAAGCAAAGTCATTAGCGAAAAGGGGGGAAAGTGGCCAACGCCGATCCAATCGCAGCGAGAGGATTCACAATCGGGGACCATGCAAGCTCGAGGTCGATATTCGGGCTTCGAAGGTCTCAGATAGTTGGAGAGATCATCGGCATCGTCTGCGGCTTTGGGGCTCTGCTTCTGGTTGGCTCGTTTGCAGGTCTTGCGAGCTTCGTGACCATCGCTGTTCTCGCCAGTCTGGGGTTCTTGGTGGGATATCGTAGACGAACGCTGGATATGATGCTCTTCTCTGCCGCCTGTTTTGTTAGAGAGGGCATGCATCAGAAGAGGCGACAGTTTCGATACGAACTATTCGGTTTTGCAGCCCCGCCTGCGGGCTCATCTTATCTGGTCTCGCAACACAATTACGGATCGGCGAGGATCTCAAATACCAGGCAGAGGCGCGCCGCTATGGCAAAGGTACGCACCCCGGGCCTGGAGATTCGCAGTGCAGGGGAGGTGTGTCTGGAGGACGGGACTCTTCTTGGAATTGCCAAGGACCGCAACAGAAGGCGATGCGTTATGGCATTCGAGGTTTTCGGTAACGATTTCCTATTTCAGGAACGAGTGGATCAGTTGGCCAGATCGTTTGTCTTTGGAAGCGTACTCGGTTCCATGTCGTCGCTAACTGCCGTGGTCGATTCTGTCGTTCTTCTCTATGCCGTTGACCCAGTTGGAGAAGTAGGACCCGAAGTCGCCGCTGAGGAGTGGCCGGATGAACTGCGTTCGCTCTATGTGGAGGTAAAAGACAAATCAGTAGTCCGCCGCTCGTACATCATCGTTCGGGTGAGAGACGCCAGACCATGCGGGAGCGACTATTTGGAGTTGGTCTCGTTCATTTCGGGGCTCGGAGTTGGGTTTCGGGCTCTTGACGCAAAATCCCTTATTCGCTTATTCGCTTTCGGTTCTAAAGAGAGCGCATCGAGGGGAGTGCTACACATGCGTTCCCTGTGGAGCCACGTCTTGGTTGGGGAACGGATGATGAAAATGTTCGATGTGGCGGAGCTTCCTACAGGCGAGGTCCAGCCTGATTTCCTTGTGCCCTTTGTGGCCTCTCTGGCAGGTCAGTCGCTCCTTGGGTTTGAGCTCAAGGCAATTGACAGCCGTTTTGCCCTGAGAAAGGTACGGTCCCGGCGTTCAGGGATTACGGCTGATGCCGGCATAAGGGCACTAATGGGCTTTTTGGCCAGAAACTCTGAAGCCAGAGCCATCACTTCGCTGGAGGTTCAGGAGAACGACCTTGACATGGGTTATGAAATGTTCTCGGTTTCCGGCTACTTCGCCATATTTGCCGATAATTTGGCCGAACTAAATGCGGCGACCCAGGATGCGGTCGCAAAGGCTGAAAAGAGCGGTCTCGTCCTCGAGTGTGCCTATGGGAGGCAACTTCAGGTTCGGCATAGGCTCTTTGGCAGCCCGATGTAGGAGTCATAGTGGAGTATTGGGTGAGCTCTAGGAATATTGGAGCGATGTGTCCGGGTGTCTTCACGGAGGCGCTGGCATGCAGATCGGTATTTATCGGGCGCGAACAGCATTTGGGACCGTTTCTATATAATCCCTTCGAGCTGTATTTGCAGCGGGTTTTGACCAACCCAAATCTTCTGGTATTTGGACAGATCGGTTATGGCAAGAGCGCGTTTGTCAAGGCGCTGCTCTCGCGTCACTTGGGGATCGGTTATCGCGGCTGTGTTTTGGATCCCAAGGGCGAGTATGAACCGCTTGCAAAGGGACTAGGCGGCGCCACCTTCTCATTTGGCAAAGGTCCTGGAACGGGGTTGAATCCGCTGGCAAGTCTGGCGGATACTCGATCTGGCTCCGACAGCAGGATTAGTCACCACTCGAGGCTTGACAATCTTGTACTGACCCTAAACGCGTCATTTCAGCGCGAAGTATCGCCGATTGAGTCTTTTGTCCTTGACGAGTGCCTTTCCGAAATGGAGAGACGGGGGAATGAGGTTGATCTTTTTGACATCTATAACGTGCTGATGGAGACACGTGATTTGGATTTGAGGCGGTTTGGAGCTTTTATGGCCGAGGCGTCTCATGTCGCCGGTCAGATGGCGCTCGAGTTGAGGCGGTATCTATTTGGTGATCTTCGTGGGGTGATTGATGGGCCGAAGGCGGCGCCAGGTCAAACAGTGCCTATGGACCGCTTCCTGCACGTCGATCTGTTCAGTGCTCTGAGACCGGAGTCCATGAGGGTCGGAGTGCCTGTTTTTCTGGCGCTGCTTTCGAAGCAGCTTGCACGTTCTTCGGACCGCTACCTGATAGCCCTCGACGAGGCCTGGCTGGCATTGGCGAGTCCGGGGTGCATCGGTTTTTTCCGGTCTTATTGGAAGCTTTCAAGAGGCTATGGAATTTCAAACATCGCCGTTGTGCATCGAAGCGAGGATCTGGCCGCTAGCGGCGACAAGGGGAGCATCACCGAGAGAGTTGCCAACGGGCTCGTGAGTGACTCACAAACCTTCTTTGGCTCCAGAGGGCCACCCCTATCACCACAACGATGATCAGTGATACCTTTGACATCCGTCTCAAGACCTCATTCTTGCATCGGTGTTGAAAAGCTTCTCCTCTGACCTAGTGAGCATCACATCCACAAGGAAAGTCGAATCAGCAACTTTCCAAAGACACCGCCCCCTCGGAAGCGCTCCAATAAGTGCAACCTCGGTGGAAGAAAGCTGCAGCAAATCTCCAAGGCTTCTGGCCGAGACCGGGTCAAGATGAAAGATTACGAAGGTTTGTGAGTCACTGACGAGCCCGTTGGCAACTCTCTCGGGGATGCTCCCCTTGTCGCCGCTAGCGGCC
>DAHXKX010000079.1 GCA_027366165.1 Actinomycetota bacterium | reverse complement strand
GTGCGAGTTTAGCTGGACAGGAGTTGGTGGAGCGAGAGCCGTCGAGGTTGCAGAGAAGCTTTCCCTGTGAGATGGGCCGCCCGTGGTCGTTGGCAAATGACAGGAGGCGGCAGCTCTTCGGGTGCCAAGGTGAGTGTGACGGGATTGGATCTCTGTGGTTTTGGCGGTGGGTCATGACCGCCTCATGAAGGTCTCTTGGAATGGCCCGGGAGCTCTTGCTGACCGCTCCCGGGCAAAGAGGAGAGACGGGACCCGACATTGTACATATTGGGCTCTTGCACTTTCTGATCCACCACGGCCTGTTGACTGGTTTCATAGGCCTTGAGCGAACTGGTAGGCGTCATCTGGGTGCCCATCGTCTCTTGCAAAACCGGACAGGGCAACAATAGCCCTGTGTGGCTCGAGGGTGGCACTCTTTTCTCAGTGGACTTGAACTTCTGGGATCCCTTATCGAGGGGGTGATCCATTCGGGTTTGTATTTGGGTAGTTGGCCCCTCTCTCTTAGAGAAGGGACGGGGGAATTTCCCGGTTATTCCCTGCTGTAAGGTCCGTCTTAGGCAGTTCGGAGTCTGGGTTGTTCTAACGGATTAATCCCTAGGTTTGTTCCGTTACATCCTATTTGGGTGGGGTTTACTACGATTGACACCCAGGTTGGATCGGCACAGGTGAGTCGCCGATTCGTAAAATTGATCCCATCTAAAATTTTGCCTGGTGTTCAAAAGGCAACTGTCCAGGTAAAGAAAGCATATTGGAAAACCCTCAAGTATTTCTTGAGACTTTTCGGTAGAAAAGATAGGGGTCGGGAGACTAACTTCTTCGTAAGTTCTCGGTGCGGAGTCACGCGGGGAGCCAGTTTCTCAACTCTGGGGTGCCCTGCTGGTTTGATGCAACGGTTGGGTCCGGGAGAGATGGTGTTGTCGGAAGGGGCTGGGCAGCCTAATATCCGGGGCAGTTCGAGTTGATGGTCATGCGCGTATAGGTTAAGTTTGGAAGGCGGTTCTGTATATGGGCGGCGACACACAGAATTACATTGCCGTAATTAAGGTTGTGGGTGTTGGTGGAGGCGGTTGCAACGCAGTAAATCGCATGATCGATGCGGGATTGAAAGGTGTTGAATTCATTGCAGTGAATACCGATGCTCAGGCTCTGCTAATGAGTGATGCCGATGTCCAATTAGACATTGGCAGGAGTCTGACAAGAGGTTTGGGTGCAGGAAGCGACCCTGAGGTGGGTCGCCTGGCTGCAGAGGAGCATCGGGAAGAGATTGTCGAGGCTCTCAAAGGGGCTGACATGGTCTTCATCACTGCAGGGGAGGGCGGTGGCACCGGAACTGGTGCGGCTCCTCTGATTGCGGAGTTGGCCAAGAGCCAAGGTGCCTTGTCAATAGGCGTGGTGACGAGGCCATTTTCTTTTGAGGGACGGCGCCGGGCGTTACAGGCTGAAAATGGCGTGACCAAACTCAAGGAGCATGTGGACACGTTAATTATCATTCCCAATGACCGTCTCCTGACCATTGCCAACGAAAAGACTTCGATGCTCAATGCTTTCAAGATTGCGGACGAGATCCTGTTGCAGGGGGTACAGGGAATTACCGATCTGATTACGACGCCGGGTTTGATAAACACCGATTTTGCTGATGTGAAGATGATCATGTCCAGCGCTGGCAGTGCAATCATGGGGATCGGCACCGCCTCCGGCGAGAACCGCGCTCTCACCGCAGCTCGAAATGCTATAACCTCGCCGCTTCTTGAAGCGTCAATAGAGGGAGCAAGAGGGATCCTGCTTAACATTGCCGGTGGCTCAGATCTTGGACTATTTGAGGTTCAGGAAGCGGCTCAGGTGATTCACAACGCGGCAGATCCAGATGCAAATATCATTTTTGGTTCTGTCATAGACGAGTCGATGGGCGATGAGGTGAGGGTGACCGTGATAGCGGCAGGATTCGACGACTGGAAAAACCGGGAACTGTCAAATGCGCAGTTGCCAAAGTTTCGCACTTCGCGTCCAAAGGTAGAGTCGGCTCCACTTTTGCCATCCTCGAACTTCACCTTCTCCTCCGATTCGGTTGAGGACGCTGACGACGACGATTTTGATCTGCCATCCTTCCTGAGGTAAGTCACACAATCTGCCGAGGTGGCGTTTGATGGGAGTATCGATTGCAATTGCTTCACCGGTTTGAGGACTCTTTTGACGTATATTTCACGGGAAGAGATGATGGCGATGCAAGAGACCTGGTTTCGCGAGGGGTGATCGAAAAGGAACTGAGTGCCTTTACCGATAGGGAAGTTCGTCTTGCCACGGTACACCAAGTTCATTCGGGGATCGTGCATGTCGTAGGCTCTGGCGGACCAAAGAGAGTAGAGATCGAATTGGCTGATGGGGACGGCATGGTTTCCAGTGCTAAGGATGTGGGCCTTGGAATCTTGGTTGCCGACTGCGCTCCCGTGGCGTTGTCTAGTCCGGAGGGGATTTTTTCGGCCGTTCATGCCGGGTGGCAGGGAGTTCTGAAGGGAGTTTTGCCCGAGGCGGTCAGGTTGATGCGCTTGGTCGGGGCTTCGCGGATAAGCGCCTATGTGGGTCCGTCCGTCAAATCTGAGTGTTACGAGTTCAATGGTCCTGCGCTTCGAGAAATTTCAAAGTTACTGGGGCCATCAGTGGTGGGGCGGACCTCATGGGATACCGTGAGTTTGAATCTCCTGGAGTCTATAAAGCAGTCCCTGTTTATGGCGGGAGTGGTACAGATTGAAGCTTCGGATGCATGCACGGCATGTGGCGAGTATTTTTCGTACCGGGCTAGGAAAAGCCCCGAAAGGCATCTGATGGTGATTGTTCCCGCTGGAGGTGCAGGTTGAGTCAGGTTGGGAACTTCCTATCATCGCAGGTTGCCTCGGCCTATATGGACATCGTCGCGAGAGGTCTGAGGTCGACCAACGGAAGGCCCTTCGAAGTCATTGGCGTGACAAAGACGTTTCCGGTTGAGGCCGTTCAAGCCGGATATGAAGCTGGAATCAGGAGCTTTGGGGAGAACTACGCGGATGAATTGATCAGCAAGGCTTCTCATTCATCTCTAATCATTGCCGACGATCCTATTAAATGGCACTTCGTTGGGGCGATTCAGTCCAAAAGGATCCCTAGGTTGGCTGAGCATGTTTCAGTCTGGCACTCAGTTGCGAGAGAGAAGGAGATTGAGCGTATTGCAGAGGCCTCACCAAACGCCGAGATCTTTATCCAGGTGAATTTCTCGGATACACTGCGAAGGAATGGCGTGAGGCTTACCGACGCAGAGGGGCTGGTCAGTCTTGGCAGAGAAGCGGGATTGCAGGTGATTGGCCTGATGGTGGTGCCGCCTATCGTGGATCAAGATCTGTTGGGAAAGATTTTTACAGCCGTGAATGACGAGAGGCTTAGACTTGGGTTACGTGGCTGTTCGATGGGAATGTCGGACGATTTTGAATTGGCGCTTGCAAAGGGATCGACTCACATAAGAGTAGGGCGAGCCCTATTTGGCAATCGAGGTGGTGCAGGCATGTTAGGGTCAAATATAGGTCAAGGAGGACCCAGGTAGAAATGTCAAGGTTTCAGAAGGCCATGGTCTGGCTTGGATTGACCGATGCTGAGGATGATGAGGGTTTTGAGGAGAACGAAGACGCTCCGTCGCGACGGGCGCGCCACTATAGGCCCGACTCTCCCACGCCCCCGTCACCGAGGGTCCAAGTTTTTCAGACACCGCCTGATCAGCTCAGGGAGGACCGTGACAACATACGGCACTTGGCCAACGACAGGCATGGCGCCAGGGGGATGCAGGACGATAATGACAGGCCAAGAGCGGATGGGCTGGGCACTCGCCAGCCGGATCCCAGAGTGGGGTTTGTAAAGCCTGTTCCTGCGGAGAAACCCAAGTTGCACCTGTCTCAGCCGCACCGGTTCTCAGACGTTCAGGAGATAGGGGATAGGTTCAAGGAGAGGCAACTGGTATTGGTTGACCTTTCAAATCTGCCAAAGGACCTGTCAAGGAGGGTCATCGACTTCTGTTCAGGGGTTACTTACTCGCTGGAGGGCAGAATTGAGAAGCTTTCTGAAGTAGTTCTACTACTCAGCCCAGGCAATGTTGAACTTAGCGCCCAGGATAAAGATAGATTGATGGAACGGTTCGGATCGAGGACAGAGGGTTAATGAGAGTTATAATTTATGATCTGCTTCAGCTTTATGTCCTCCTCATCTTTGCGCGCGTGATTTTGAGTTACTTTCCAACTCACTACGGGTCCGGCCTTCACCGGGTAATGACATTGCTTGACCGTGTGGTGGAGCCGGTTGTTGGACGAGTCCGAAGGGTATTGCCGAGGACCAGCTTTGGTGGCATGGGAATTGACTTTTCACCCATGATCGTTCTTTTGGTGATTGAACTGATACTCCTTCCCTTGGTGCGCGCTTTGCCCTAAAAATGGGCCGGTAATTTTCACAAGAATAGTTTTTTCATCTAATCGCGAGAGATTTAGGGATACGATCTAGCTATGGAAATTGATGCCCGGACAATCAGGGAAGTTGAGTTTCGCGAGAAGATTCGCGGATATAACCCAGATGATGTAGATGACTTCTTGGAGCAGGTTGCGGTTGCATTTGAGGCAATGGAAGACCGGCTGCGGAATGTTCCGTCGCAGTTGGGAGCGGGCCAGCCTGCAGTCGCTCCTCAGGTGGAAACCAGAGAACTTCGTACGGGTTCCCCAAGTGTTTCCACCCCAAAGGAGCGTTCAAGAGGAGTTGGTGCGCCTCCTGAGTTCGATGCCGACACGATTCAGCGGACGTTGCTGCTTGCTCAGAAGACGGCTGACGATACGGTCAAGGCCGCCGAGGAGAAGGCAGAAATGACAGTTGGCGAGTCCAAGGCCAGAGCGGATGTGTTGATCAATCAGGCCATGAACAGGGCGCGTGAGATTGTTGATGATGCCGTAAACCAGGCTCGGGACGAAGTGCTTGAACTGGCAAAGTCAAAGGACCGGCTGCTCGCTGAGCTAAATCATCTGAACTCCCGTTTGGCAAGTGCCAAGGATCAGATGAAACATCTTTTGGAGGGTGTGATCGAACAGATCGACGGTTCTTTTACGGCCGTGGTCCGAGGAACCGATAGTCACTCGCTATCCCCGGCTGACGCTACCTTGCCAGATCGTGCAGAGGTACTGGCGTCAGGGTCAAAAGACAATCTGTTCAACGACCCCTCACGAGACAACGGATCGGGAGTATTCGACGACGAAGTCGAGTAGCTGTCAATTCACGCGAAGGTGAGATTTCGCTAGTTGTGGTCATCCCTTTCGTGCAGTCTGGCCGCTTCGGCCAGTGACCGGTGCTACCTCGACATCGACAATGTGATTGTTCCTGATTCTCCAACTTGAAGATCAAAAATTGATTCACCGCTTAGGAGGTCCTCTCCCTCAATTATCTTCAGACTTCGGGCGAGCACCGATGAGGAGATGAGATCAGCGTGCCTTTTCAGGGCTTGAGAAATCTTTGTCTCGGGGTCACTTCTAACGGCCATCACGACATCGATTCTGTCGGAGACATGGAAATTGCTGTCTTTGCGTGCGTTTTGTGCCAATCTTACCAAGTCACGGGCAATTCCTTCGAGCTCAAGTTCAAGAGTGACCGCGGTGTCCAAAACAACCAGACTCTTAAGATCTGACAGAACTCTCGAAGAATCAGGAGTATTTGGCTTTATGCGCAGCTCGTATTCGCCCGGCAAGAGTTGGATGTTCGCTGCGCTCACGTTTCCTGATTCGTCAAAGTGCCAATCACCGGATTTCGAAGCCCTGATGACCGTCTGGGTCTCCTTGCCAAGTCGGGGACCGATTGCACTGGGAATGATACCGAGTGTCTGTGTCGCGTAATCATCTGATCGCGGCGTCAGGATCACCTTTTTGACA
This sequence comes from Actinomycetota bacterium, assembly GCA_027366165.1. Lineage (GTDB taxonomy): Bacteria > Actinomycetota > Acidimicrobiia > Acidimicrobiales > Acidimicrobiaceae > SCQM01. Next base: position 6,182 of record DAHXKX010000079.1, on the reverse strand, counting down.
TTGACCTCGTCTTCGATCAACGCAAGATATGGTTGCAGGCGTGACGCCTCTGGAGCTGCCACGATCAGTACAGCCAGGGGAAGCCGTGCCCTTATGCCAAGAGCCTTTCTAATGGAGTGGGCATTTGAGCAAACTTCGCGTACAAGGTCCATTTCGTAGACAAGTTCAGGATCGGCGAGAAGCTCATCGGTAGACATCCAGTCTTTGAGGTGGACGCTGCGTTCTCCGGATAGCCCCTTGTAGATCTCTTCAGACAATAAAGGCAGCAAAGGTGCAGTAATTCGCACCAAAGCGCTCAGCACGGTGTGCAGCGTGTTGTACGCGTCAACCTTGTCCTGATTCTTTTGCTTGTCATCAACCACCTCTTTCCAGAAACGGTCGCGGGACCTGCGAATGTACCAGTTGTTCAATGCATCGAGAAAGCTTTCGACCAGCGAGGTGGCGTTGAACAGGTCGTACTCGTCCATTCGTTGGGTGAACAGCTCAAGGAGCTGGTGCGTTTTTGCGAGAATATAGCGATCCAACACACTGTCGGCGGTGCGGATTATCTCACCCATGATTCCGTCGACGTTACCGTAGAGACTCAGGAAGTAAAAAGCGTTCCAGATCGGATTGATGACGTGTTTGACCGCATCCTGAATTCCCGAACGGTCGACAATGGTGTCGTGGCCTCTGAGAACGGCTGACGACAGTAGGAACCACCTCATTGCATCAGCTCCAATGGTTTCAAAGACTTCCCACGGATCCGGATAGTTCCCAAGTCTCTTAGACAGCTTTCTTCCATCGTTGCCGAGAAGTATCCCATGAGCTATGCAGTTTGAAAACGGAGGCTGATCGAAAAGTGCCACCGACAGGACGTGGAGTGTGTAGAACCAGCCTCTCGTCTGGCCAATGTACTCCACGATGAAGTCTGCGGGAAAATGTGTTTCGAAATTCACCTTGTTCTCGAACGGATAGTGCAGCTGAGCCCACGGCATCGAACCTGATTCGAACCAGCAGTCGAGGACATCCGACACCCGGCGCATCATCGACTTTCCGGTTGGATCGTCGGGGTTTGGCCTTACCAGATCGTCTATTTCCGGCCTATGGAGGTCTGCGGGCCTTACACCGAAATCGGCTTCAAGTTCATCGAGGGATCCATAGACGTCGATGCGGGGGTAGCTGGGGTCGTCGCTCTTCCAAACTGGAATCGGAGCTCCCCAGAAACGGTTTCTGGTGAGAGACCAGTCCCGGGCTCCTTCCAGCCACTTTCCAAACGAACCCTCTTTGACGTGTTCAGGTACCCAGTTTATCTTCAGGTTATTGGCAAGCAGAAGCGTCTTAATAGAGGTCACGCTCACGAACCACGAACTTACCGCTTTGTAGATTAGTGGAGTGTCGGTTCTCCAGCAGTGGGGGTAGCTATGCTCGTATCCTTCTCGCTTGATAAGCGAGCCTTGTGCCTTTAGGTCCGCGATGATGGCGGGATTGGCATCGAACACTTGAAGTCCGGCGTACTTGTAGATTATTGGGTCAAAGCGGGCTCTGTCGTCTACGGGGCATACCGTTGTGATTCCGTTAGCTTCACAGAGCTTCTGGTCGTCTTCACCGAAGCCCGGTGCCATGTGTACAGCACCTGTACCTTCGTCGGTGGCGACAAAATCCCCGAGGAGAATGCGAAACGCGTTTTTTGCGTCTTGATAAAAGTCAAAGAGGGGTTCGTAATTTCTGCCGCTGAGATACCTTCCGGGTACGGTTTCGATCTCTGTGTATTCGCCAATGTCTTTGGAATAGGTCTCAAGGCGTGAAGCCGCAAGAATTAGCCTCCTACTCCCTTCCACGGTCTCGATGAGCGTATATTCGATATCGGGTCCGACTGCGATGGCCATGTTTGAGGGTAGCGTCCAGGGTGTCGTGGTCCATACGACTAGTTCAGCCTCTTTGTCTATTTCCCGTGGTCCTCCAGATGGTTTCAGCCTGAAAGCAACCGTGACAGCAGGGTCCATGCGCGGGCGGTAGGAGTCATCCTGCCTGGTTTCAAAGTTGGAAAGTGGTGTTTCACACTCCCAGCAGTACGGGAGTACCCGAAAGCCCTCGTATATGAGGCCCTTCTTGTAGAGCTGCGAAAAGGTCCAGATGACGGACTCCATGAACGATGGATCCATAGTCTTGTAGTCATGTTGGAAATCCACCCAACGTGCCTGCCGTGTCACGTAGCGGTGCCAGTCGCTGGTCGTGCGTTGAACCAGGGTACGGCAGTAGCTGTTAAACTGGTCGATTCCAAACTCCTCGATTTCCTGCCGACCGGTGACGCCGAGCTCCTTCTCGGCCGCCATTTCAGCTGGGAGTCCATGGCAGTCCCAGCCAAAGCGCCTCTCAACCCGACGGCCTCTCATGGTTTGGTAGCGGGGAACGGCGTCTTTCACAAAACCAGTTAGAAGGTGACCATAGTGGGGCAACCCGTTTGCGAATGGAGGGCCATCGTAGAAGACGAATTCCGGTCCATCCTTGGGCCTTTTGTCGATCGAAGCAAGAAATGTACCGTCTTGTTCCCAGAAATCCAGAATTTTCTCTTCCGTGGCGGGAAGATTTAGCTGTTGGGAGACGTTTGGATATTGTGTGGCATTTGCGGGCGAGTTGTCTGACGATTGCGACATATATCCAAACTAGAGGCTGGAGATGGCCTGCAATGTTCTCATGCAACGCTTTTGAAGGTTTCAAGGGCAGTTCTGGTTCAAGTTGGACGGTTTGCACCTTGGGATCGAATAGTGTATGGGCGCAGCTTTTTGAAAACGGATCTGGCGGGAAAGTGTGATCCAACAAGAAATTGAAGAGTAATTACCGGTATTGTTATCCGGATTCAATAGAGACTCTACGCGAGGATTGGGTTGACGAAGTTGGGAGATGAAGTGAATCAAACTGAAAAGAGCAAGTCAACTGCTACCAAGAGGACACACAAAGAGCCGACTTCTAAGGATGATTTGATCTCATATATTGGCTTGGAAGATGCAGCTTATGAGAAGCTGAGCCAAGCAGAGTTTCTGGTGGCCCAAAAAGAACTGCTTTTGAATGAAAAGTCTATCTACCTTGAGCAGGCTGAATCGCTAAAGGCAGAGGCTGACTATCTGGCTCAAGAAGCTGAGCCTGGTGATGTGCAGTTTGATGAAGAGTCCGGTGAGGGTGGCACAACCACCATTGATAGGGAACGCGATCTCGCCCTCGCCTCATCGGCGCTTGCCGCGGTCGAAGAGATTGACGATGCGTTGCGCAAGATCGAACATGGCACATATGGTAAGTGTGAAAACTGCCATGAGGAGATACCTCGAATGAGGTTGCGGGCGCTCCCGTTCGCGCGTTTGTGTGTGAAGTGCAAAAGCGGTGGACTATCCCGTCGATAGGCGCTGAATGCAGGATTTGGAAAGACGTGCGATGCGGATTCTGAGGTCTCCACGGTTTGTGGTCTCGGCCGTAGCTCTCTGCGTGATCGTAGTGGACCAAATCACCAAGTCATTAGCTGAGGCGAACCTCGCTACGCACTCCATTAAAATACTTGGTCCACTGTCCCTTGAACTTGTTTACAACTCTGGAGTGGCATTTTCAATAGGGTCGGGGGATGCTGCCGTGGTCACGGTGGTTGAGCTTTTGGTGATAGCCGGAATGATTCTTTATGTGCGAAGGATCACCACCCTTGGTTTGGCCACCGGGTTTGGAATGGTTATCGGTGGGGCCCTTGGAAATATTTGCGATCGATTGTTTCGAAACAATCATGGGTCGGTCATAGACTTTATCCATAGCGGGTTCTGGCCGACTTTCAATCTTGCGGATTCAGCGGTGGTAATTGGAATTGTGGTTATATTGCTGGCCTCCCGTTCCAAGGGGTAGCATATCGCCCAAGCACGCTTAACAGGAGTTCGTCTTGCCGATTTCAGAAAAAATACCTGATCCCCTTGTCGGGGAGCGACTGGATCGAGTTGTGTCGATGATCTCATTTTGTTCACGTGCCCAGGCGGTATCTCTGATCGAAGCGGGACATGTTCAACTTTCAGGGAAAGTGGTCGGTTCAAAGAGTCAAAAGGTCCAAATGAATCAGAGTATTGTCATCGATGACGAGTTCCTCCAACAAGCCAGCGAACTTAAGGCAGATGGATCGGTGGAGTTCAAGGTGGTTTTCGAAGACAGCGATGTCATTGTCATTGATAAGCCTTCAGGCTTGGTTGTGCATCCTGGTACGGGCAACGAGGGAGCCACGCTCGTAAACGGACTGTTGGCGCGTTATCCGGAAATCTCGAAGGTGGGGCAGCCTGAAAGACCGGGCATCGTCCATCGGCTGGATAAGAGCACGTCAGGATTGATGATTGTTGCGAAGTCTCAGGCGGCATACGACAAATTGGTCGAGATGATGGCCGGGCATCTCGTGAAAAGGACATATACGGCATTGGTTCATGGCACTATGGGGGCATTGCGAGGGTCGATCGATGCACCGATCGGACGTTCTCACACTCACTCGACTCAGATGGCGCTCAGTTCATCAGGTAAAGAGGCAGTTACCCATTATGAAGTGAAGTCCATATTCACAACCCCATTGGAAGCGACGTTAGTTGAGCTTCAGTTGGAAACGGGAAGGACCCATCAGATCAGGGTTCACATGAGGGCAATTGGACATCCAGTCGTGGGAGACGACGTGTATTCAAGACGAAGCTTGACCGGTTTGAACCGAATCTTTCTGCATTCATCAAGGATTGGATTCTCTCATCCTGTGACTGGAGAGGAAATGGGCTTCTCTCGCGACCTTCCCAAGGAACTCACTGAATTCCTGGAGAGCCTCAAATCATAGAAAAGAGGGGGCCGACGGCCCCCTCAAAAGAGTGTGTTCTGGTTACGCCGCTGGGGACTTAAGTCCCGGGTGATCAGCAAGCCGATCAAGTGCTGCAGCTTCCAACCTTCGTGCGCGCCGAGGTCCGATACCAAGTAGGCGTGCTGTAGCCTCAAGTGAAGCTGGTCGCTCTCCGTCCAGTCCGAATCGCAGAATGACCACAGCCCTTTCAAGGGGATCAAGCTCCTCAACGGCCTTTCTCAACTGAACACGTGCGAGGGCTTCATCAACCTCGTCTTCGAAAGAGCCTTCGCTCCCAACGACAAGGTCGCCCAGTGACGTTTCACCCTCTGGTCCAACCGACTGGTCAAGGCTGGCCACCACTCTCGCGGCATGTCGCACGTCAGCTAGCTGTGCAGCCGAAAGGTTTGAAGCTTCAGCAATTTCAAATTCTGTCGGAGACCGGCCAAGGTCGTTTGCCAGTTCTCTGGCAACGTTGTCTACGCGTCTCGAGCGCTCAGCCGCCTCCATCGGCAGTCTGATCGCCTGACCATGATTGTGAACAGCGCGCTGGAGAGACTGGCGGACCCACCATGTTGCGTAGGTGGAGAACTTGAATCCACGCCTCCAGTCAAACTTCTCGACCGCTCTGATGAGACCGAAAGTGCCTTCTTGGATCAGGTCGGAGAGTTCAACGCCTCGATCTTGATAGCGCCTGGCCCAGTGAACTACGAGCCTCAGGTTGGCCGCGACCATCTCTGTTTTGGCTGACTCGTCTCCAGACCGTACCTTCTTGGCAAGCTCGACTTGTTCGGCAGGCGAAGGCAGGGGATGACGTGCCAGGTCATCTAGAAACAGGCGCACGGAATCAGCGCCAAGACCGGCACTGTTGAGCGCAGCCTCGACGATGGCCTCTGCATTGCCCTTACGACGTCTGGTACGCTGCTCAGGTGCTATTTGTGTTTCCTCTTTTCGTTTCGGGGACATAATCTCTCTGATCTCTTTCGTGGTCTTCCTCAAAAAACGTGAATGCGTAGTCTACCGCTTTCAAATATTAAATGCTAACAGAAAATGTAATTTTGTGCAAATATAGGCACTAGCTCCACTTTCTCAGAGTGCTCTCATAATAAGAATTCACTGTGGAGATTGCTAGCTGATTAATCCAACCGCACATTAAGATGGTTACTGTTAGGAACCAGCTGGAGGCTTGCATGAAAATTATCAATCTGAAAGCCCGTGGTAGAGTTCTTTATCTAGCTCCTTTAGCCATTGCATCCTCAGCTTTAGCAGTTTCAATTATTGCCCCACAAATTGCAAGGGCTTCTACCTCGAATTTCGCTCCGGTGTCGCCAAGTCAACTTGTCAGTTGGATCCAAGCATCTCATCCAAT
>DAHXKX010000043.1 GCA_027366165.1 Actinomycetota bacterium | reverse complement strand
GTGAGGTAACAAACCAGATAGCGGCGAACCACGTCCGCATCGGATACTCACTCGTGCGCCACGATTCCGGTGAACCACACTTCGGACAAACGAAGCCGTTCGGCCTGCGAAGCCGAGCAAGGTAGTCGAGACATTTTTCTTCGGTGGAGAACCAGACTTGAAACTCAAGGAACGTAGCTGGGTAGTCGACGCCCGCTAACAACCTCGGCGATGGTGAATTCTCAATAGCCACAACACTACTTCAGCTAAGCAGATACCCAGTTTCAAGGTTGATCTTGCGGTTTTCTCGTTCCACTTTCCATTCTAACCCAGTTCTGGGCTGAGGGGTTAGAGATTGGAACGGAAGTTGGTGAGAGGGTCCCATAAAACGACTCTTCGGATTTCAGTTCAGTAGGGCCGAACCGGAAGTACAAACGACTCAGCATCAGCCTTGGGAGGGGTATTTGCCTACTGGCAGGTTGGTGCCGCCCCTCAATGAGCCGAATGGCGAGATCTTGTTGGGTCCATAACTGTGAGGGCCGGAGGGTGGGATTCTCTCTGGCTACTCGGTATCTTTAGATTTGCCAACCCAAGCGCGCCGTAGAGACTAGTAAGCGCTCATACCGAAGTGCCCTCACCTCCTAACGTCAGGTCGATTCTTCCTGAAACGGAAGGTGCCGATTGCAGCGACAGATAAAACTATTAATGCAACTATCAAAGATAGCCAGTCAGAAACTACTAATAGCAACTTAGGCGCATAGCGAGGTCGAAAATATCCAACAGATAGTCCTCGGGATGATTCCCAGCCATTTCGTATTCCATCAACGAGGACGTGCTTGGCCGTTGGAGCTCCTTGCCATTCTGGAGACCAAGTCGAATCAGCCACAATCAGACGAGACTTACGACCGATGGCATTTGGCCTCGACTTGAACAGAAACACGAGGTGCGCTGGATTAGTGGCGATTGATCGAACAGTTAGATTTGCATATTCATTTATGGTCACGCGTTCCGACGCTGCAGCGTCAGCATACAGAACCAGCCCAATTGCTGACGTGCCAGGGTCCGGTGATACTCTCGAAACGTAGTGCTGCCACCCTGATCCCGTTGGTAGAGGCTTGATCTGAGAACAGCGACTTGGGCCGAATTCCCAAAAACAAATTCTAGGCTGCGTACCAATGACATGGCGCAACCAAAGCGAAACGACAAATGCCCCCGAATGCCAATTCAGTAACCGTGATTCGCACGCAGAGTCGGCTCCCGCACTCAACCTGAGGGCCGGGGTCCCAAAAGGTCCTTTACCTGAAAGCACCTGCTGGTGGAGCAATGATCGAGCTTTTACTCCGTGATAGTTGCAATCGCCGACTGGTGTGTTCCAGACTCCATCTCGAAAAGTCCCATTAGAAAGCAACTCTCCTCCTAAAGGCTCACTTGCCACTATTGTTTCCTTGCCGCCCTTTGACTTAACTTTTATTTTCAAAGAACCCATAGTTATTGGTTCGCTTTTTAGAACAGATTGAAACCTTTTTGCTGTAACTCCATTGATTTCACTCACCTCAATCTCCCCATCATTTGGAGCTAACACGGACGCAGACACACTGTTACCGTTGTGGTTCAATGACAAATGTGATACCTGTATAAGTGAGGGTAGGTTCGGCGTCGTTGGAGCGGTGATTAGCTCCGATCCAGGCGGAAGCAATGAAAGAACTTGCAGCCAAGGCTCTGATGAATTCACTGTGTAGATACTACTGGAAGCAGTTGGATTCATAGAAATATTAAGGCCATATAAATACAGCGGCCCCTGCCTGGAAATAAGATGGACAAAAGGGTCATGGGCAAGAGAAGTTGCCAGGGCTATAGGTGAAATAGTAGCGCCGCTGCCACTCGTCGCATTGAACAATAAATCTCCACGCACCAATATTTGACTTGTGCCAATTGCTTGTAGTAATCGTGTAGCCATAATCCATTGGTGTGCAATCAGGCTCTTGCTCAACAAATCAACTGCACTATACAACTCCTGATTCACGCTAAAATACGTGGCTGGAGCGACATCTAATACGTTCCTGCTAATCATGTCGCTAACAAAGCCATCGGTACCATAGTAGCCCCAGCTGTACTGCATTTGATAAAAATTACTAGAAGGTAATAATAGCAAGTTGCCTGGGCTATCGCGCGTGTTTAAGTATGATGCCATGGAAGTCCAATAGCTTGGTACGCGAACGTGCACACTCGGAAAACCTTGGCCGCGATAATTCGGCGCAATTGCGCCCGTGAATACTGGGTATGCTGGTGCCGCTATTACCAAGAAAGCTACTACAACTGCCGCGTAATGCACCGGTGAGTAAGACCAAAAGTACTTGCCAGTAGTCAATTTGACAATCCGTTTGGTTCTGAACCTTTCCCAGCACCAATCGGCAGTGATCGCCACTAGAATTGCGTAGCAGAATCCTGCTACATAAAGAAATCGTCCCGGGCCTTGCAAAAGCCAGCCATACGGCAACGAATACAGTGCCTTAAAAATCAGCGCTCCCGGCGCATTAGTCCCAGTTGAAATCAAGACAACAAATAACGCTGTTATTGAAACAACTGAACCGACTTTGAGCGATGAAATCAAGTCAGAATCAGTCGGCTTCAAATTATTTGGAGTGCGCAAGGTGAGTGCAGCAAAGGCTGAAGCAGGAAGAGCAAATCTCAACACATTTAGCGGGAATTTGTAGTAATTATGGGCAAACGGATAGTAAACAGAGTATATCCAACCCCATGTGTCATTAAGCCAAAAACCATTCCTCAGAGTTTCTCGTCCTTCGGTCCATGCCCAACTCGATATGGAGGAAATCTGTCCAATGTTGGCAACCGACGTCTGAATGTGAAGAGGAATTATCCAATATATGGATGCAAGAATGAGTAGGGGAACGCCAAATATTACCAGCCTCATAGCACGACTTATAGCTTCTCGCCCGCCCAAGTAACCTGCTAAGGGTACGCTAACGATAATCCCAAAAACACCAACACCCAGCAATGGAGCGTTCATGGCTGTGTACCCGAAAAGAGGAGCAGAAAGCACTAGAATTGCTATGCCCAAAGTCATACTCAAACGCCCGCGGGCTACCCAAAGTACCAATGCAATTACTCCAGGCAAGAGCATAAGCGCTGCAATATAGAGTGCAGAAAAGCCAATAGAACTTACAAAATATGCATTGAAGAGATAGCATAGGGATCCGAAAGCGCTCGACAGTGGTCTGAGTCCAAGGGCCAAGATGGCAGCCAGAGCAAGCAAACCAGCTGACGCGAATAGCGTGGTAAGCCAAATGCGCTGGGCTAGCCCTGCCGAGCCTCCTAAAGAATGCACAATATGCAATAAAGTTGCCCAAGGAAGATAAATCTCAAGGTCCGCAGGTCCGCCAAGATTTGACCCCGACCAGATCCAGGGTGAAAACAAATGGGCTATCCAGGCAGTTCCATTAGGCGGCGCAATATCACCTCCAGCTAGCCCTGTATTGGCTTGAAACCACGTCTGAATTGCGATTGCTGGGATTATTCCCGAAACAGCCAAGGCCAGGATGACCTGTCTCTTCCGTCCCACTCTTATAGAGCGATTCGGTTGCCAAAGTTTAAACCTTGAAGGAATGGCCTTTAGTTCGAAGAGGACGCAGATTGCAGCCAGTAGCAGTAGCGTAAAAACGGTTATTGCTAAGCTATTGGTCAGAGTTCCTGGCTTAAGTCCACCCAACAAAAGCATTCCGCTTACACCTAAAGCCGCAATAAACCGTCTTATGTTTGGCAATTGATGGTGGAAACAGCTATTTTCGAGCCAATCGGCAAATAACGCTCTCCACTTGCTTGAAAGGTGATTCAATGTATTCCCCAATGGCTCACAACAAGCTTTTTCACAATAGTCCTTTTCAATGGCTGGAGTCGTCCTTATATTCGTACACTTCGCCGGTAGTGTGCGGTTTGTCCTTTGGGACCTTTCAACCCAGATCCACACACTTCAATCCTATGTACAGCTTGGTTCGCAAAACAACCTGTCCGCTTACCTTGGAGGTCCTCCTTCGATCATATGTCAGAAGGTTCAGGCCGACGGGCCCAGGTAGGTGACTCAGTTTATATGGTTCCCTTCTGCTGCATTTAGACTAGCAATGCCAAATCCTTTCCTAGCATAATTCGACTAGAACTGCAGCTGCCGCTAGATGATCCGAGTCATTTGCAAAGTAGGGGTGGAATTCCGAGTAGATAAAAAGAATTGCGTCAGGGCGACGAGCCAGTTGACAGGTTGCCGCTGCGATGTTGACCGAGCGGTCGGCGGTATCGCTGATGATGCAGACAGCAAGGTTCCGTGAGGTTGCAAGGATACGAGGGAGAGTGCCGGTGCGCACCTGCGGACTGTCCTCGTCAAAGGTGACATGTCGGACTGATACGCTCTGAGGTTCCCCACGGTCATTTGCAAAGTACAGATGGGATGCCGAGTAGGTCGAGCGTGAGATCTGGCATGCGAGCGAGTTGGCGGGTCGCTGCTGCGATGTTGACTGATCGGTAGGTCGCGTGTCGGATGATGCCGATTGCGAGGTTCCG
>DAHXKX010000041.1 GCA_027366165.1 Actinomycetota bacterium | reverse complement strand
TGGTATGGAGGCGTTGATATTTCAACCCCAGACATACACATCAGGGGCATGAACCGTAATACGGTCATAGTCGATGGAACCAAGCCAGGAGCACCCGCGTGTAGTTCAAACCCGGCAGATCAGCAACTTGGCGTGAATGGTTCTAATGGTCCCATTGGAAGAAATGGAATCTTGATTTGGGAGGCAAATAACGTCTCAATTGAAAACTTGACGGTATGTAACTTTTTGGGTGCGGGAAACGGAGGAGGAAATGCAATCTGGTGGAATGGGGGAGCGGGTTCGTCTCAAATCTCCCTCAAGGGCTACTCGGGAAATTACCTCACTGCTACAACAACATTTGATGGAACAGTCAACGGACATAATGCTGCAGCCGGTTATGGAATTTTTTCCTCTGACTCAGCCGGGCCGGGAGACTGGAACCAACTATACGCGAGCAACTTTAACGACTCTGGAATGTATGTGGGCGCTTGTCAGCAGGTTTGCGATATGTGGATTCATAACGCCTGGATGGAGAACAATGCTCTAGGTTATTCGGGGACCAACTCGGGGGGAATATTTACTGTAGACCACTCGCAGTTTGATAACAACGAGGATGGATTTGACACCAACACCCAGAGTGTAGGTGATCCACCTCCACCACAGAATGGATCATGCCCAGATGGTGGTACCAACGGTTACACCAAGACAACGTCATGCTGGGTATTTACGGGCAACCTGGTGCATGACAATAACAACCCGAACGCTCCTGGCTATGGAGCGGTGGGTCAGCCAACAGGAACCGGGATGACAGTTTCTGGAGCTACTAACGACACGGTGATGTTTAACTACTTCTACAACAACGGGGCATGGGGTACCCTATTTGTGCCCTATCCAGATACAAGCCCTGGACCCCCCGGATTGTGTGAATCTTCAGGGGGTAATCTTATTGGAACAGGCCCCAGTGCTATCTGTGCCTACGATCCCGAGAACGATGCCCTCTACGGAAACGTTTACTCTCATAACGGGTTCTTTGGAAATCCTTCCAATGGGGATTACGGGGAGATCACACTGTTTTACGGCGAGCCGGAGAACTGTTTTGGAGGAAACATAGCACCGGACGGAAGTGCGCCATCGAATCTGGAGTCCCTCTACCCCGGATGCGGTCAGACATCTACAACGGAAATCAGTGGAGGCCAACTCCTTGATCAAGTACTATGCGACACTGGATTTGCGGGAGACTTTGGGGTTGGGTGTAGTGACGCCAAATATCCCACCCCTTCGGCAAATAGTCCAATTGAGACTCCACTTCCGAATAACCTTCCGTCAATGCCAGATCCCTGTCAGGGGGTTCCGGCAAATCCTTGGTGCGTCCCGTAGTTTTCGACGATTGGGCTATATATTTTAGAGATCACGGCAAGTGGGTTAGAACTATTACGTTCATAAACATGTATATCTAAAAGTAATTGGAGTCTTCGAAATACCAGGTGGAATTGGTAGAACTTAAAATATCTGTTAAACGGCAGTTATTCATTTAGACTTAGATAGGAAGCTATCTGGAAAGTTTTGAAGTTCGTCGGAAAGAGAGTAAGCCGTGATACGTCGGAAACATTTGCGCCGAATCTCAGTCTTAGCAGCTGGCATGACGGCGCTCTGGTTGTTTCCGTCGTTAGCTCTAGTCGACCCTGCAATGGCGGTTCAATCACAGCTTGGTCCAGCGTTTTCTCTTACGTCGGGGGGATCAATTTCGGTTAGTCTTTCACCGGCAACTGGACTTGCAGACGTCACGAACTCCCTTAGCGCTTCGGGAGCCACAAATGTGTTCACAACTACAACCGAAACCAACGTTGGATTTGCCTCGGGGGATTGGGGTGCAATTCAGATGGAGTGTAACGACGATCCAGGCCAACCAACGTTTTCATGGCCAGATCCCTATGGAGGTGTTTTTCCTCCACTGCCTGTTAGTTGCCATATCGCCCTAGCTCATTCGATTCCCAATAGTTTTGTTGTGATATCGGGAAATACTGGATATCAAAATGGAACTACTTGTAGTGTACTTCAGGGAACTTCTGACTCTCTGGGTAATCCCGTTGCGACAGACGCTGTAGATTACCCATGTCCACCCACGCCTATTGAGCAGTCTGAAGGGGATATGTGTGCGGCAGTTGTAGTTCCTCTTTCGAGTAGTGGCTACATCCCAGAGGGTTTTGCCATACAGCCATTGGAGTGGTCGGGAGAACTTGAACCAAGTCTGACTGTAACTGGCTCGGCTATGGTGAGTGCTTTTCCTGGCGAAACTTTGAACTTGACCGGTAACGACTGGCCGACCATTCCGATTTTTGGAGGCCTGAGTGGACCTTCAACTGTAACTACTACGGTATCGATCTGTGACCCTCAAGGGTGTGAGACACCGACTCCGGTTTCATCACCTGCTGGATATGCGACCACTTCTATGCTTGATGTCACCACAACGGTACCTGCTACACCGACAAATGGTGTCATTTATCCATGCATAACCAATTGCTATCTTGAATTTAATGCAAGCGTAGATATTTCAGCACTTGGCCTTACAAGCGTTGTAAACGTCACCGATTCGGTCCCAATTTCAATAGACAATCAGGTATCTACTACCACAACAAGTACGGGCTTCTCGGGATCTACTACGAGTACGACTCAACCGAATGTGACGACAACGATCGCCTCCGGTTCTCCCACATCTACTTCTCCTGGTACGGGAAGTATATCTGGAACATCGGGTGGCTACATCGTTACATCAGCCACAGGTGGGGTAGACGTAGGGGGAGGAGTCCAACAAGAAGGATCACTGGTAACGATGCGTATAGTACCGGTGGCACCAATAGTTGCAAGTGCAGTCACTTTCAACAACACTGGTTACTGGTTAGTAGGCGCCGACAGGGGAGTGTTTGCATTTGGGGATGCGAGATACTTTGGCTCGTGCCCGCAAAGCGGTAGTAGATGTAATGCACTTCCCTCTCCAGTAGTAGGTATTACTTCTGACCCAAGTGGCAACGGATACTGGTTGGCCCTAGCTAGTGGTGTCGTTGTTTTATTTGGAAACGTTGGGGCGCTATCTAGTGTGTCACTAAATGGCTGCACGGCTGGTACAACGGTTCCCAGCTCCATGAGCTGTACGACGTCCACGATTAATTCATTTGCAGCAACACAAGATGGAGATGGACTTTGGCTAACGACCCCCAATGGAATCGTCTATACCTTTGGAGATGCTACGTTCTATGGAGATCTAGCTACAACATCGTCCCCCAGTAATAACCAACTTAGCTCGCCAATAGTCTCTATTGTGCCGACTCCAGATGACAAAGGATATTGGCTCGTTTCTTCAAGCGGTGAAAGCTTTAGTTTCGGAGATGCCCCTTCTCCGGCCGTATTTTGACAGTATGAGCTGCCCTGGATTTGCTAAAGACACTTTTTGTATGTATCCAACAAACCCAGAGTGGCTCATTGAGGGGGTCGTAGTTGTGCAAAATTGTGCTGAGCTAACATACATTTGCAAATTAGGTTTCAATTGAAGATTCGTACAAAGCTTCTATTAGTATTGATAGCGGGTGTCATTCTCATCGGGGTAATAACTCCATGGCAATCGAACCAATCGAACCAATCAAACCGAACTCATAGCTACCCCCGCTGTTTGAGCGAGAAGTTTGTTGGTAGTTCGAACCAATACATTGGAGTGACACCAGAGGTAGCGGAATCTTACGTTAGTGGGAAGAAATTGACAGTATCGTTCGATGGTACACCTTTGATCAAATTTCAATTGGCAGATTTCATTACAAGCTCGTCTCAAATGGAACTTGAACTCTTGCACAAGCAGTTGGCTCTAAATGAACAGCCAACTATGGGCCTGGTCAAAGAAGGGATAGCGCAATACGTGCTCGAACTCCTTATTTGGGATTATGCAAAGGCAAACGGTCAAGTTGTATCATCCGCAGTCGCTAGAAGCGCCGCACAGTTTGCTTACCAGACTTACTTGTGTGCGATAAAGAGTGATCCTACCATAACGGTTAATCCTTTCGGACCCGACACTAATGTAAAAACTGGTTACTTGTCGAATGCGGCAATTGCAAACCGTCAGCGCAACTTGACCGTCGATAAAGTGATTAGGACATTGCCCATATCGCCGAACGATTCGAATGTCTTACGGGAGGAGGGCGTAAATATCTCAAACGTTCAGTCGCTACCAGCCGCACACGCGACATGGATGAAATCGCAACTTGCAGGCCATAAGTTGGTGGTAAGGGGTATTCCGGGATTGACGCTAACAAATTTGCCCAGCTATCTTCCTCCAACGCTGTTTTCAGGCTAGGTGTTGCGCTAACCGATCCTCTGCGACATATCCTCTGGGAAAGTAGGTCCCGCATTCAAGTATAAAGTGTATCAGTCACGCAGTGAAATAAGTAGGTTTGAGCTTTGCAACAGCAGGAGGAGACAACCAAGTTAGCCGGACTTTTCATCTAGCGTTTATGTAGCCTTATTGCGGGTCCGAGAAGCAATCAATCTTGCCGAACTGTTGGCGCTATGTTTACTCGGGGTATTTGGCCACAAGTGTGTACATAGGGGGAGCTATGCTCACCGGAATTGGGATTGGGTTAGGCGGTCTTCCTGTAAAGCGAGGTTGTACCAGGTATTGTGGAATTTGAAGGTGATGCTCCGCTTCAGTTCCTGCCATGGGCAAGCTTGGAGTTTATACAAACCAAACGAAACGCAGGAATCACCAACTATGAAATTATCAAGTACAGAATAGTCTTTTAGAGAAGATTTGCGTCTCACCCCTGGCCTGGGAATGGTCGAACTTGGCATAGCCACGCTAGCAGAGGCACTCGATAGCAAAGTCAAAGTTGAACTCGAGCTTTTCACGATTCAGGTACTAAAGGGGCTCAAGGTAGCCGCGCTTGTTATCGGCCTGGAAGTCTTTTTCGAGTAGCCCACGCGGAACCTGTCAACCTTTTGATGCACTGTATTTTACAAATCATTGTGCCGCAATAGTCACTTCCCCTAGTTTTTCAGGAGATCCGGTGTCCGGGACCGACGACTCCCATGGCCTATTTATTCACACTGTTTTCGGTAAGGATGGTGGGATAGGAAAGTTTCAAACAAAGCATTCAGGATGAGCGTTGTAGAAATTACCTAAGACTAGGCTCCGACGAGGGTCAATTGGCTCGACTCGCCTGTAGTAGACATCCCCAACCACAAATACCGAGAACGACAACAGAAACATAAAGTTGACAAAGACGTGCGAGAAACTACTGGTTCTGATTTTTGGGTAGGGAAGTGGGCACGAGATTTCCGTAACCTCCCGTTGGGCTTCGCTCTTAGTGGGTAGCTATAAATCTGTGCTTCTATTCTTTTGTGCGCCGGTGAGGGAGTTCTCACCACAATAGGGACTATTTTGTGCATGTGGGGGAGTCAAACCAAGTTAGAAGCGCAAGCCCCGGCAGCTCTCTCATCTCACTTTTCCTCCCAACCAACAATCTCCCACCTACCCGTCCACCGATAATTTCTTCTTAACATCACGCCTACGACCCGACTGTCCAACCTCAAATACCGCTTGCTTCCAGTTAGTCCCATCCTCCCAGTAAAGACACCTCGGCTCCGAGACCACCATGATCATTCCAGATTCTATCTACGGGTTTAGCCCGGTGCTAACCAGCCCAAAAGCTCTTGCACACTGTTGCACTCTAGGGTGAAACGGTCCAGCATTGAGCTGGTAGCAATTAGATTACGCAACTCGTGACGTTCTCTGATGGCTGAAGCCACCAGCTTCCTGCTGGCCTCTACCAGAGAGCTCTTCTCAGCCATTCCTCTACAGGCGCTTGAAGGACCCGTCCAATCCCGTTGCCATCCACCGTACACCTCGGGTGTGACGCCCCGGGGCGTCGCCCCGAACCCCGATTCCCCTCACGGCTGAAGCCGCCAGTCCCCTCGGGGTAACTTGAAGGGATGACACGGAGGTTCCAATTGAGTCAATGCGATGTCTCTTCCGACCAATGCAGTTACGAAGATGCTACGAGGACCGTGTTTCTCGTTTGATTCTCGACCCCCAATAGGGCCCAAGTTGAGCACCCTAGTCGCTCGACTCACGAAGGTTTACCTTCGACCTTAGCCAAGTCTCAACTGGGTCGGCAGTGGTCCATATTCCACAAACCCTTCCAGCTCGGCCATTCCAAGGTGGCTACCTGGTCCTATTTGAACCGTATTCCCGAACACAGTGGGCCGTGCTTCATATGGTTCGAATGTTATTGCAGTGGTTACCCCTGCATCAACATCAACAGCTATATACCCGTGATATAATATGTTTATAGCGGAGTTCCACTGTTGGGTGGCCGGAGAATTCAACTTGGTATCTATTATCCATCCTAACGGGCCACCTGTATCTTCGAGTGACGTTGCCGTAACAGACTCATTGGTAATAAGAGCAGGGCCAAGAACGTACCTAAATATGTACCCAGAGGGCAAAAGAACCACCGCCTTTGGGACATCATTCTCTTCACTTGTCGATTTGATACTAGCGAATTGTGGATCGACATTCCCATAGTCTGGTGAGGTCCCTCCTGTCTGCTGTGGTACCAGTGGCCGAGTTTCTGGGCTACATTGTGGCATCACGGTGGTCGACTTATAACCCCCGTTAGCCCTCGCAGTATGGGAGAAGAGAGGTGCAAAGCAAAGCACCGGTCGGACTGAAACCTGCCCTCGTTCCTCAAGTTGGGCCGGACGGACGGGGAGGGGTGACTTACTTGAAATAAGAAGTTGTTGGCCACGTCGATAAATCTGCACATGCGTGTCGCCTAAAATCCGGAGACGTCCATACAGCATTGAGATATCAGCACGAATTCCGCCTAGGGGTCTGTCCGATCCTCTGTGTAAGAGGCTGATTTTGTAAATGTTGCTTTGGCCATTATCTCATTGCTGTCAAGCGGGGATTCTTACCGTGTCGGGAAAGTAGATCGCAAACTGTTGTAATGCTTTTTGCCATTCTGCTATCGGACGAGTCCACTTTTTTTCGGCTTTGGATAATGCTAGCCACAGTAGTTTGAGAGCGGCATCTTCCGTTGGGAAGGAACCCCGAGTTTTGATAATTTTACGGAGCTGGCGGTTGACTGCCTCGATGGAATTGGTCGTGTAGATAGTCTTTCTGATTTCTTGAGGGAACGCGAAATATGGGATAAATCGGTCCCAATGGTTGTGCCACATCTTTCCAATCATTGGATAGCGTTTGTCCCACTTTTGTTCGAATTCTTCCAAGGCAATTGAGGCTTGTTCTTCGGTTGGTGCCTTATAGATCGGCTTCAAGTCGCCAGCTACTTCTTTACGGTCCTTATAGGAGACGTACTTGAGGCAGTTACGAATAAGATGAACAACGCACGACTGGACCCAGGCAGTTGAAAAGACGGACTCAACAGCTTCTGGGAGAGCTGTGAGTCGCCCGCAACAAACCACACAGACTTTGCGTAGTCCCCGGTTGGCAAGATCGTTCATTACCTTGAGCCAAAAGGTCGCCGATTCGTCTCCTGAGCCCATGACCAGGGCCAATGCCTCTTTCTTGCCCTCTAGATTCAACCCTAGTACAAGATATACAGGCCGGTTGCGCACTACTCCTTCTACGCGAACTTTGACAACAAGAGC
>DAHXKX010000038.1 GCA_027366165.1 Actinomycetota bacterium | reverse complement strand
ACGCCAGCGAGCAACCAAACTCCTGACCCACGAGGTAACCTCGTTTTGATCTCTATCGACCTTGAGTCCGTGGTCGGTCCTCGAAAGGAAAACGTTGATCACTTAGGTGACTGCAAGTCATGCGATTCCAGTTCATGCGGCCGTGGTGCAGTTGATGTTCGTGGGGTTCCTGTGGCCACTTTCGGTATTGGCAGCCAAGATGAGACCGGCGATTGTAATCCCGATGAACAACCCCATGCTACGGACCATTTGGTTAAAGTCCATGGTGATCGACGTCTCCGCATTCGGGGTAACCTCAGAGATCACACCTGGCATCGCCGAGGAGCAACTACCGCCACCGAAACCAGGGACAGCCATGGAGACCAGCGGCTCCAACGGGCCGAGCTAGGGCGACTGCGAAGATAATAAAACCACCGAGCACTATCTCAGCGCCTTCGGCTAGGAGTGCCGACGACTGGAGCCGACCATGTAGGCGACGCATAACCCGTCCGATGAAGAATCCCATGCCCAAAAAGGGAATGAAACCGGGAATGAAACCGGCGACGTAGGTACCCAAAATCCGTAGTCGGCTCGGATCCAGATCTTCACTAACCGTATCATCAGCGTGAGCAGCAAATACATCCCCATTGGGCCAATTAGCATCGTCCGGCAACAGCCGGATTCCGTAACATCATGAAGTCGCCCAGAGCCACCGTTAGGCGTTATCCATTGAACACCCAGACACCCAGCAACCCCCGATCCTACACAGACAAGATCGAACGCCATGGCCAGGTAATTCTCCTAGAAACCGGTTTCGCTGGAAATCCCAGTTGACGTGCTCGGCTCCGTGCTCGAACGCAAATGGAATGCCACAGGACCTAATCTTGGATGAATGTAAAAGTTACCCAAGTTGAGTCCCACCCTGGAGGTGATTTGGGCCAAGACTTATCACGGCAATGGAGATAGTGTTGTAGATAGTCACTCTCGTAACGA
This sequence comes from Actinomycetota bacterium, assembly GCA_027366165.1. Taxonomy (GTDB): domain Bacteria; phylum Actinomycetota; class Acidimicrobiia; order Acidimicrobiales; family Acidimicrobiaceae; genus SCQM01. The sequence goes on along the minus strand of DAHXKX010000038.1, from coordinate 5,676 downwards.
GGAGCTCGCATCATGTCTCTTTCAACCATTGCTGTTGTGGGATCAGGAACCATGGGCGGAGGTATCGCTCATCAAATGGCACTCTCCGGATTTAACGTTAAACTGGCCGACGTAAGCGAATCGGCGGTAGAAGAGGCCATCAAACGCATGAACTCCTGGATGGAGCTGAGCGTCAGAAAAGGTGCGATGACCCAGCTGGAAGCAGACGAAACTTTGGGCCGCGTGAATATTACTACGAACCTGAAGGATCTGTCCGATTGTTCGTTTGCCTTAGAGGCGGTCTTTGAAAATCTTGAGGTAAAAGAGGGCATCTTTTCGCAACTGGATAAGATCCTCCCGCCCGAGGCGATCATCGCAACAAATACTTCCTCGATGTCCATCACCGCCCTGGCTGAATACACCAAGCGTCAGAAGAAGGTTGTTGGAATGCACTTCTTCAATCCACCGCAGATAATGAAACTGGTAGAGGTTGTCCGGGGATTCAAGACCGATGATGACACGGTAAAACAGACGATGGAGCTTTCACGCGCGCTCGGAAAAGAGCCGATCGAAATCAAACGGGACACTCCGGGATTCATAGTCAACAGGCTTCTCATCCCGCAGCTCCTGGAAGCTGTCCGACTAGTCGAAGAAGGAGTCGCCACCCCCGAAGACGTGGACAAGGCAATCAGGCTGGGCCTTAACAGCCCCATGGGACCTTTCGAGTTGCAGGACTACACCGGCGTGGACATTGGCCTGAACGTGGTCGATCATTTCTATGAAGAGTTCCGAAACGACAGGTGGGCAGCACCGCTCTCTCTACGAGCACTGGTGAGGGCCGGACGTCTTGGCAGAAAAACAGGGGCAGGCTGGTACGACTACCCGCCAAAGGACAAATAGTCCTGGAAATGACGAACGGAAACGGAGACTTTATCCAACACAATGGGGCATCAGCACACAGTAGAGCCCTCATCCCATAGCCGACGGTGCGCAGCTTTCACAGTTGCCCGGATAAATGGCGATGAGGGTCTTTTCTCATCGCGATGAAAATGTCACCTTCTGGTTGCATCAAGAGGAGACATTGGGAGCCGTCCCAACGAATCAATGCAGTTTTGCAAATCCTGACCTGGGCCATGCGCCACTGCCTACCTCCGTCTGACTAGGGAACAAAAAGGTTTCGACCTCAAGTTGGCCAGATGATAGGCTATAGCCATGCGAACCTCACCTCTAATTGGGAAAAAGACGTGGTTCGGCCCACGAAAGGTCGGTTGGGGTCTTAGCCCCCGCTCCACAGCTGGATGGATTTCGACATTCATGGCGGTCGCAGCATCAATATTCACCACCAGGATGTGGCCAAATCGACCGGTCATCAGGTTCCTGCCAGTCGCGGCATACATAACAGTTGCCTTCCTGAAGGGGACTTCGCCAGGCGGACCCAGAGCGAGACGCAAACTGGCCAGCCAAACCGCCTAACTAGTAATTGGCGAGAGGATCCAAATTTGCGCCGTTAACCACCCAGGTGAGCCCTGACGTGATTCGCTCAAAAGGCGCCATTGAGGATCACACTGAATCTCATTGATGTGCCTGTGCTTTGCAAACGGCTTTCCCATTCCCTGATCCCGACCGCATCCGTTAACCATGCGGTTTCAAATTGTCTGCCCCAGGCAAAAGGATGGTGGTCAAAATCCTGCGCTTTCTTTCCGGCATCTCCTGTTTTTCAAGGGCGGTTCTCACGACTTCCGAGATGTCACGGAGGAACTCCATGTACTCGGACTCACTCAACCACATCGCTGCAACGCGATATCCTGCACCGTCCCGTACTGGATCCACCTCCGGCCGCGACATATACCGGTCAAAGTCTGTAAATACCCCAGCAAGAAAAGCTAAGAAGGCCTGTCTCTGGTCGTCCGGAGTCATATTTCTGATCTCCTTGGGACCAATTTGCGTTGCAGCTAGTCTCAGACTGTATATCCGCTCCCTCACTCCCCGTACCCGCCGTTCGGTTACAACCTTCAGCACCCCGGCATCGACCAACTTGGCCACGTGTCGGTAAAGACTTGCTGGAGGCACGTCGAATAGTTCCGTCTGAAGATCTGCTGAACTAAGCGTTCGATCACCCAAAAAAGACTGAATTATTCGAAACCGAATTGGGTGAAGCAACAAATCAGCACTAGTCATAATCAACAGAATACAGTAGATTATCAGTTATGATAATGTTCTCATTAATGAGAGCGTAGGCAGGAGGGTTTGCAGTGGCAGAACTGTCCATCGAAGCCGGCGAGCTGATCGTCCATCTCAGCACTTTAGAGAAGGCGGAAGCAGTACACGCTGATCTCCGATTCCCAACCACCTCAATCACTGACATCACGGTGCTCGACAACGCCATACAGGCGGTACATGGCCTGCGGGCACCCGGCGCAGGAATTCCCGGCTTTCTAGCAGTGGGAACTTTTAGAGGTCCCACCTCGAAGATGTTCGCCGCCATTCACCGCAGCGCGCCACGAGGCGTCAAGATCGACCTTGAGGGAGAGAACTACGATACTCTGGTAATAGGCTGCGAAGATCCGGAAGCCACCGCACAGATGATCCGCAGACCAAGTTGAAATCCAATCTGGCAGCACTTCTTCCCGTCTTCTTGCTGTTTGGAGCTTTTTTAGTCTTTTGCCTTATCGATGTCTTTAGGATCAGAGACGTGCGCTACCTGCCACGTTGGGCATGGGCAATCATCTGTGTCGCATCCGTTCCACTTGGAGGAATCATCTACCTTCTGATCGGAAGAGTCCCATGAATGCAATCTCCACAACAAACCTCGGCAAAAGATACAAATCTCAATTCGCCCTAAAAGGGATTGACCTGGAAATCCCCCGAGGGAGCATTTATGGGCTGTTAGGCCCGAACGGCGCCGGAAAGACGACTGCGCTGGAGATAATCGCCGGTTTGCGCCACCCAAGTTTTGGAGAGGTGCGAATTCAGGACCAAGGCGGTTATACGGCATATTGTCCCGATATTGCTGAGTTTGAACCTTGGCTTAGTCCCGCGGAAGTGCTTGAAGTCTCGGCTGGACTGCTGGGACGCCCAAAGCCTGTGAACAAAATCAATGACATGCTTGCCATGATTGGCCTCAAGGACACTGGAGCGAGGCGTGTAGGTGGCTTCTCTAGAGGAATGCTTGCCCGGCTCGGATTAGGTGCAGCACTCATCTGCGACCCCGAAATCCTGCTTCTTGACGAACCTGTTGCCGCCCTTGATCCACTCGGGCAGCACGAGATCATGGATCTTCTGACCAATTTGGGAAGTTCAGTCACCATTGTAATTTCCAGCCATGATTTAACAGAAATAGAGCAGAGGTGCGACACGGTGGGAGTCCTCAATGCTGGCGAACTCATTCATCAAGGTCCCCTCTCGGACCTCCTCGCATCCCATGCCCAACATAATTGGCACCTGGAAGTCCGTCCGCCGGTCACAGAATTAGTTGCCAGGCTCCTGGCGGTGCCGTGGGCATCTGCAGTGAGCGAGGTTTCGCCTGGGGTCGTCGAAATCAACTATCTCGACTTAGAGAAAGCCGAAAGGGAGTTGCCTGTGGTTCTGGCCAGCTCTGGCTCAAGGCTCGTCTCACTTGTACAAGTCAAGCCCACTCTTGAAGAGGTCTTCCTCTCCATTACGAAAAACGGCATTTTACAAGCCGAACTTGGTGAAGCCTAATGGGGATCTGGCACCTTGAAATCTTGAGAATTTGGAGAACACGACGCATTATTGCGCTCACAGCCGTATTTTTGATTGTCGGCATCGGGGATCCGTTACTCGTCCACTTTCTTGCGAAATTGATCGCCAACAGCAGCAAAAACGGCGTCACAGTCATCGCGCCGACCCCCACACCCGCATCCTCGATTGCGGCATTCGGGGGCAGCGTTGCCCAGCTCGGAACCCTAGTGACCGTGGTTGTCGGGGCCGCAACCCTGACAATCGATTCCCGACCGGCCCTAGCGGCATTTTATCGTACCCGCATCCAACACCCGAGAGACCTGATCCTGCCTCGCTTCCTTGTAGTAGTCGTTTTCACCTGCCTCACACTCGTCATCGGAATAATCGCCGCCTGGTATGAGACATCAATTCTCATCGGCCCTGTTAGAGCCGCTGATTTAGCGGTCGGATTCGGATTCGAGGCTCTTTGGGTGCTCTTCTCCCTTGCACTGGTGGCGGCCTGGTCGAGCGTGCTCAGGAGCGTTCTCGCAGTTGTGGCATGGAGCATCGCCACACTGCTTTTCCTCAGCCTTATTGGCACAATTCATGTTCTTTCAGCGTGGTCACCAAGCGTACTGTCCTCAAGCATCGGATCCATTGTGGCAGGAAGATCGCCAAACAGCTTCACCGGGGTTAGCATCCTGTCCACAATCGGCGCCATCGTGCTCCTTGGATTTAGTGTGGTTCGGATCAGCCGCCGCGAGCAATAGCTGTAGTGCACTCAAGCCAACCTAGCAACGCGGTGTTGAAGGGCGACCGATGACAGGACTCCAGGGCTAGGCTCAAAGTCGTCATAGATCCGCCTCGAACCCAAAGAAGCCGGGCCATGGAATCGATCGGAAACGCCGCCTCTTTCCCGAATCTCCACAGCCTGGATGCGGACCGTCGTGACGCCTAGTCGCCAAGGCAGACCTCAACCGGGGATTTGCTATCGCAGACGGCCCGCTAAAGCGATTGAAGAAAGTTCGGGTTACCCTGGATGGCAGTTCGCTGCATGTAGTGCTTCATGGCTCTCAAGCCACCAAGTTCTTCTCCGCCTCCGGCACGGCCAGGTCCCCCATGTAGCATTTGGGGCATCGCAATCCCGTGCCCGGTCGATTCAGCCGCACTCGAGCTATCAACGACCAGCAACCTCCCATGCCACGGAGCCAGGCCTGAGATCAGAACCTTCGCCAGAGCGGTGTCGGTGGTCACTATGGACCCAACCAGGCTTCCCTCCCCCATTGCGGCGGCTTCAATTACTTCCCCAAAGGTCCTATAGGGCACCAAGGTTAACACTGGTCCGAAAGCTTCCACAGTGTGAACCTGATGCGCAAAGACATCGTCCGCACGGAGAAGCATCGGCGACAGGAAAGCACCGCTTTCGGCATCGGCCGACACCACCTTTACCGTGTTCGGGTCGCCAAATATGATCCTGGTAGCTTCAAGAAGCTTTTGCACATTCTTACGAACCTCCTCGCGCTGACCATAGCTCGCCACCGGACCCATTTGAACGGATTCATCGGCAGGGTTCCCAACCACTATTTCAGCAAGGCGGGCGGAAACTGCGTCAGCCACCTCGTCAAACATTGAAACCGGAACGAAGGCCCTGCGAATGGCGGTGCATTTTTGACCAGCCTTTATCACCATCTCATTGACAAGCTGGTCAACAAAGATACTGAACTCATCATCCTCAGTCACTATGTCTGTGCCAAGTATGGAACAGTTGAGCGAGTCCGCCTCGGCATTGAACGCGACAGAGCGGCCGATGACCACCTCATGGCTTCGCAATGCCTGGGCAGTGCTGGCCGAACCGGTGAACGAAACAGTGTCCTGGCTGGTAAGGTTCTCAATCAATCCTTTCGGAGAGGCGCAAAGCAAGGAGATCGCCCCTTCAGGAAGTAGCCCGGAATCGGAAATAGTGGTTGGGAACCCTGTCGATGAATCCGTTCAAATGGGTCCGGTGGCGAGCTATGG
>DAHXKX010000035.1 GCA_027366165.1 Actinomycetota bacterium | reverse complement strand
TTCATCTGGTGGGTGCAAAAGTTCCGCTCGATCGGCGAAGCCCCGGGGTGCGCGGAGCTGCAGGAATGAGCCCGCATGCGATGGTGCAGGAGATATTGAATCGCTCGGAGGAGCGCCTTTGGGGACTTGTCTCCAATGGGTTGATATTGCGAGTCCTGCGTGATAGTACCAGCCTGACTCGTCAGTCCTATCTGGAGTTCGACCTCGAGGTAATCTTCACCAATGAGCGCTTCGATGACTTTGTCACTTTGTGGATGGTCTGTCACCAGAGCAGATTCGAAGGCGAGGATGTAACACGGTGCTGGCTAGAGCGTTGGCGGGCAGAGATCAACCAATCTGGAGTGCGGGCTCTCGATGCGCTTCAAGGTGGTGTCAAACAAGCGATTGAGTCGCTGGGGCGAGGATTTCTGGCACATCCTGAGAATCGAGTGCTACGAGAGTCGCTACGGTGTCAAGATTTGACCGGAGCGGAGTACTACCGGGAGATCCTACGCCTTGTCTACCGCATTCTCTTTCTCTTCGTGGCTGAGGACAGACAACTCATGCACTCGCCAAGTGCATCGCTGGATGCCACCGAGCTATACCAAAAGTGGTACTCGACGGTGCGGTTGCGACGACAGGCCTGGGGAATCCGATCAAACCAACACGACGATCTCTGGCAGATGCTATCGGTGGTGATGTCCGGGCTGGGGCGCTCCGAAGGCATCCCGGAGCTGGGTCTCACAGCCCTCGGAAGCTTTCTTTGGTCGGATGAAGCAGTGGCGAACCTGAGCAAGTGCCGAATTGTAAACAGTTTCTTCGGCGAGGCAATAGTTCATCTCTCCACTACACAATCTGAGGGTGTGCGGCGTAGTGTAGATTTCGCCAACCTCGGAGCCGAAGAGCTCGGAAGCGTCTATGAAGCGTTATTAGAGCTGTACCCTGAAATTGATGTTGACTCCGCGGGCTTCGATCTACAGAGTACCGCAGGCAATGAGCGCAAGACATCGGGGAGCTACTACACGCCAAGCGAACTAGTGGCGAGCCTGATCGAGACGGCCCTTGACCCAGTATTAGCAGAAGCTGCACGTGCCAAGAATCCCGAGCAGGCGATTCTATCGCTCAAGGTCTTCGATCCCGCATGCGGGAGCGGCCATTTCCTCATTGCCGCTGCACATCGCATCGCTCAGCGGCTCGCCGCCATTAGGACCGGAGAGTCCGAAGCTCCACCGCCCGAGATTCGTCACGCCTTACGTGAGGTGATCTCGCGGTGCTGCTACGGCGTTGACATAAACCCAATGGCGGTAGAGCTCGCCAAGGTGAGCCTGTGGATGGAGGCGATGGAGCCAGGCAAGCCACTCACGTTCCTCGAGCGACACATCGTTGTAGGCAACGCCTTGTTGGGTACTACCCCAGCTCTGGTCGAAGCCGGGGTTCCCGATGAAGCCTTCAAATATATCGATGGCGACAATAAGTCGACTATTACCGCCGTCAAGGCACTCAACAAGAAGATACGCGCACGAGGCTTGCAGACACTTGACTTCGCTTCACCGGCGGACAAAGCTACGCGACTTGCCGAGGAGGTCGAGTTACTAGAGGCGATGCCCGAAGACGATCTGGAGAGTGTAGAGAAGAAGGCCGCACTTTGGGAAGGGATCAAAGCTCGGTCCGAGCTTGAGCGCGCCAAGCTAGCTGCAGATATCTGGTGTTCGGCATTTGTCAACGAGAAGCAGCCCGGCGCAGCGGAACTAACCACTGAAACAGTGAAACGCGCTCTAGTTAAAGGCCGCTCAGGGGTCGCGGTGCGTGAACTCGAATGCGTTGATCGGCTAACCAAGCAGTATCGGTTTTTACACCTGCACGTAGCTTTCCCAGAAGTGTTTCGCATTGACGACGACGAGATGCGAAACAAAGCGCTCGGCTGGTCTGGTGGGTTTGATGTGGTGCTGGGAAATCCACCATGGGGTCAGATCGAATACGATCCAATTAAAGCTTTTGCAATAACGCACCCCGAGATTAGCTCGGCTCCGAATATGGACGTTCGTGATCGATTGATCGAAGCTCTGAAGGAATCAGATCCGCGGGCTCATGCTTTGCACCTTGCAATGAATCGACATGTCCAGGGAGTCCAGCAGTTTGTGCATGCGTCGGGCCGATTTCCATTGACGAGCGTTGGGCGCGTCAACACAGCATATCTTTTCACGGAGCTGGCCCGTGGGTTAATTGGAGCCTCAGGTCGAGTAGGAGTTACTGTTCCTTCAGGCATCGCCACAGATAAGTTCACCAGCTACTTCTTCTCGGATCTTCAGGTGCAGCAATCCCTGGTGAGCCTCTATGATTTTGAGAACCGATTGGGGATATTTCCAGCAGTAGACAACAGGCAGAAGTTCTGTCTTCTCACTCTCACGGGCGCGGCGAGGCCAGCTGTTGCCGGTGCGGAGTTCGTCTTCTTTGCACATGAGATGGCTGATCTCGGCGAAAAAGACCGACACATCAGGCTTTCAGCGGCAGAAATTGAACTCTTCAATCCCAATACCCGTACGACGCCGATCTTTCGAACGCAGAGCGATGCCGAGATGGCCAAACAAGTCTATGAAAAAGTGCCGGTTCTCATCAAGGATGGCCCTCCTGAAGTCAATCCCTGGGGCGCTGAGTTCAAATTAATGTTCATGATGAACACGGACAGCCACCGCTTTCGCACCTATGGACAGTGCGATGCACTCGGGGCGAAGCTCGAAGGGAATGTCTTTGTCGAGGAGAGCGGTAAGCGGTGGCTGCCACTTTACGAAGGAAAACTGATCCATCATTTCGACCATCGCTTTGCTACTTATGAAGGTGCAAGCGGCGACAATCCCATTGAGGTAAGGAGTGAGAAAAAAGGGGACCCGGCCTTTGCGGCACTGCCGCGATACTGGGTTGCAGAGAGCGCGGTGAAAGAGAAACTCGATAGCTGGGACCGCCAGTGGTTGATGGGATTCCGCGATATTACCAACACGACTAATGAGCGTACCGTGATTGCATCAGTACTACCAGCTTTTGCGGTCGGCAATAAGGTTCCGCTGCTACTTGCGGAACGCTCCAGAGGCGACAAAGCGGCGGCGTTACTCGGTTGCTTGTGTTCATTTGCCCTTGACACGGTCGCCAGAATGAAACTGGGTGGTACTACGCTCAATTTTTTCATTGTTAAACAACTTCCGATCCTGCCTCCTGAGGTCTTTGATGACAGGGTTCCTTGGTCCGAGAATCCGTCAGAGACTCTAGCTAGCTGGATCTCTCAACGTGTACTTGAGTTGACCTACACCGCCAACGATCTTGCGGCGTGGGCAGCAGAGCTGAGCTACGTTGGAACTCCTTTTGGCTATGACGAGTCTCGACGGATGCAACTAAGGGCCGAACTGGACGCATGCTTTTTCCACCTTTACGGGTTCAGCAAAGCGCAGGTTGAATATGCGATGGAGAGTTTTCCGATCGTGAAACGCCACGACGAAGAGCGATTTGGCGAGTTTCGTACAAAACGACTCATTCTCGAAATGTACGATCGGTACCGCTAGAAATGGATATAACCCTAACGCCGCATAGCTTCCTGAGCTGGTAGTTCTTTGATGAATTCCACGCGAACCCAATGCCGCGCTGGATTATCTGCATCTCAGGAAATCAAAATTAAGGCAAAGCGATTGTCGTAACAGCTTTAGCACAAAAGCGGTATCTCTCCTAAGGTTTTACTTGGCCGTCAAAGCCCCAGCGGGCCCGATGGACTGCGTATTGTCTTCCCAGGAGCCAGTGATACCACCAGGTGAAAGTACTCGATTCGTGGCACGGATTAAAGGTCCGGAGTCAACTGTTTGGACTGCTTTGAAAGGATCATCGCCAAGAGATCGAACTATTGACACCCGATTTACCTATGGCGACTTGTTTGGATCCTCGTGCTACAAGTTGAGAGTTGGTTTCAAGCCGTTCTTGACAAACTCAGTGATTCCGCTGGTGGCAACACCAAGCTTCGGTGTTACTTTATATCAGAGATTAAGAGCGATGTTAGAGATTCAAAGGGATCTTCTTTCATTCGATAGCCTTTTCTGCTGCCATTCATCGCAATTCAATGCTGCCCATTTGCTACAAGGAGGGAAGATGACCGATAGAAGGGCCGGACGTCGGCAAGGCCCATACGTCCGCAAGCAACCTCGATCTCGAAACAAAAATGGCCAGTGGCGCCGGAAGCGGAGCGCTGGTAGATCACGCTCTCGGTCAGCAGGCGCGTCTGGAGGGTGTTTGATGAACCTCTTCGGCCTGTTATTAGTGACTGTGGCTATTTGGCTGGAAGTGCGTCGGTGCCTTTGGCGAGTTTAGCATCGATATTTATCACACAAAGCCGCCTCTCGCAGTTACCGGGACCCGCTGATTCGTGAGGATGAAGGTCTCTGGTGATTCAAGAAGCCACGCAGGTCTCGCAAGACGCACTTGCTCTTTCGCTTTCGGGGATAGCGATAAAGTTCCCGTTCTCGCACTTTTGTGATAACGCACAAGACAGAGCCGGTCCCGTTTGCAGATACGCCTTGAGCAAGCTACCGATTCCGTTCCATGCCTGCAGGATCATAAATACGTTGGTTAAATCTTCGAATAAACCGAAGTTACTTCCACCTGGGCGGCCTGACCTCCCACCTAAGGATATGACCCAGTTTCTAAATTCTGCTGTTTATATTAGTCGAATATTGACCGATGCTCCAAGAAGTTCGAATACGTCGCTGAATGGGAGTCGGTACAGCCAAGTCGAAAGTGCCCGTTTTCGTCGATGTAGTCGTTCTCATCGTGTTGCGTGTCAGGGTGCCTGAGTGTTCTAGCACCTCCTGCGGGGTCCCCGAACCTCCTGACCATCTGCGTACTTCTTATTGGCGGCCTTTCGTTCTGCATTATTAGAACGCATAGCAGGTGCGACCGGATTGTCCCATTGAGGTGGACTCTCGTTAGTGAAGGTTAGCGATCAAAGCACTTCACCCAGGTGACAGACCAGATAAGCACTTGTCACCGGACATGCAATACTGCATGCACATAAAGACGTGAGAACGGGCCCCGGCTTCCGGGTAGTGATGAATTGGTCAAAGATCAATGTCGTCAACTTTGGTGTGGCGAAAGTCTCTCGTCTTTTACCTTGCCTGCCTCACGGTGGTTACATCGAATAAGTACGGTTTCGAAATGATGCACAGTTCCGGACTCACTTAACGGATAGCTGCGTCTGATTTTGTTCATGTGCATAGCAGGTTTCTTTCCAAGCCATAATGCCCCTATATCACGCACCAGATATGACGTGGGTCTATTTCTGACCATGGTCAAGGCCTGGAATTCTTTGAAACTATCAGAGGGCGGCACTAAACACTAAATTCGGTCAAGTGACTTCGGATTTGGCGATTACTTAAATATGAGGATGTCAGTTCCTTGGTTAAGATCGGCTCGATTTGGGGCTGGGCATATTCAAAGGCTGGGAATTTGACGACAAAATGCAGTCTTGTAGTATCAAATGGCTTCTAGGCTGTGCTTGACCTCAACGATTTTTACACTCATACCGGTAGGCTATCGAACTAAAGGGGGTACGGTTGTACGCCGCAGAGATCAGTCGTGCAAATCCCACATGCTTCGTCTTCCTGCTTGATCAATCGGGATCAATGCAGGATCAAATCGGGAGCGGTGAGGGCCTCCGCAAATGCGACGTTGTTGCAGACGCTTTGAATCGCCTTCTGTCCGAACTCAGCATCAAATGTGCGAAGGAGGAGGGTGTGCGTGATTACTTCTACGTTTCAGTTATTGGTTACGGGGCTAAAGTCGGACCTGCCCTATCTGGTTCGCTCGCGGGTCGTGACCTTGTCCCCTTAAGCGAGATAGCGGCATCGCCAGCTCGACTTGAGACTCGTGCTAAGAAAGTTCCCGATGGTGCTGGGGGACTAGTCAACCAGGAAGTGAAATTTCCGGTCTGGGTTGAGCCAGTTGCCGATGGCGGAACACCAATGTCAGCTGCAATGAGCCGAGCCCAGTCGATCGTCTCCACCTGGCTAAATGATCATCCCAGTTGCTTTCCACCGGTAGTGTTGAATCTGACCGATGGTGAATCAACTGACGGTGATCCTAGTTTAGCTGCGGACAGCGTTCGCAAGCTCGCTAGTGCGGACGGAGGAACACTTCTGTTCAACCTGCACGTTTCATCCGATTCGAGCGCCGCTATCAGTTTTCCGGACAGTGAAACAGCTCTCGTGAACCAATACGCCAGGACCCTCTTTAACCTGTCTAGCACTTTGCCGAGTGGGATGAGGACTTACACACAGCAGCAGGGCATCGCTGTATCGGAGGGTACTCGAGGCTTTGTGTTCAACGCCGATGTCACTTCCATTGTCCAATTCTTAGATATTGGGACAAGGGCATCCGACCTGCGGTGAGGCGGTGAAATGCTCGCCAATGTAGCTACATTCTCGGTTCCCAAACGAGGTTGTTCGATGGAGGAGTATGAGGATGCCTGGTGGGTTAGCCCGAGCGGAGACAGCTTCGGCGAAATCGAATGCAAATCGCTTCGCGTGACAATCGCAGACGGTGCCAGCGAATCTTTGCTGGCAAATCGCTGGGCGAGGAAACTCTCGTCAACATTTGGATTGGCGACGAACTCCACAACAACTAGAAGCGGCTTTGTTTCAGCCTACCGGGTTGCGGTCAACGAGTGGTCCCGAGAGGTAGCTGAATACATCGCCGAGCGCGAAGCGCGAGACGCTCCTATTCAATGGTTCGAGGAACCAGGACTTGAGAAGGGTGCCCACTCAACGATCATTGCCGTAGAATTTCTTGAGGGTCGGGGCGAGTCATCACCATCGTGGCGGGCAGTAGCGCTTGGGGACTCATGTCTATTCCAGGTGCGCAATGAGAGAATTCA
>DAHXKX010000033.1 GCA_027366165.1 Actinomycetota bacterium | reverse complement strand
GGGCACCCGGCAAAACAAGATTTAGAAGGGTGATGCCGTATGGCAGACAAGAATTCCTCGTACGATGGTGCGAGGTCAACTCAGGGTTCATCAGTTACAACCGGTTCAGCTTCCCGGGCCGCAGGTGGGCGGTACCCTCGCCTCGTTGGACGGCTTCTCCTTGGAGGAGCGCCAGCCTCAGACGAAGCGGCGGCGCTAACTTGAACTTCTTTGTCAACATTACCTTGACCGCTTTGAACTGCCTGTCCGTCGGTCTTCCTGCTAGGCCCGCTGTGACGACGCCTCCTCTGGCCTGAGCTGCCAGATCCTCTTGCCTGGTCCTCTGATGAACCCTGAGTTGACCTCGCACCATCGTACGAGGAATTCTTGTCTGCCATACGGCATCACCCTTCTAAATCTTGTTTTGCCGGGTGCCCGCGTAGGAAAAGACTCTTCGAAACTCGAACCGAATCTTTCATCCACACTGTGAGAAATTCGCGCACTACCCGACCCAGAAACCGAGCCAACACCTGGCTCGAGAGATCCTTCTGATGCTGCACAAGGCTCGCGCCGACGGCATTCTTCACTCATCTCACGTCCATACGTGTAGGTCGCGAGTAGCACCAAGCCAAAGAAATAACCGAAGTCGTGCCAGTTGATCAGCATTTGTACACCAGTTTAGCCGTAATTAAAGCCAAGTGCTTGCCTTAGTCGGACTGGAGTTGATCCATTCGCTCAACCTGCTTTGCCAATGAGGGCCCCGGCGATGTCAGCCAACGACAATTGCGTTGCAGGTCTTCAGCATTACCACAGCTCAGAAAACTCTCTAAGGGGAGCACGAGAAAGCACGTAAACTCCCCCATTGTCCATTGGAATCCCTGATTCAGGAACTATCCGGCAGATGCGGTCGGCGCGCCAGCGGCAGGCACACCGAAGTTGGAGGTGCTGGACATTCCCGGAGCCAGGTGTGGTAAGCCAAATGTGCTGGAGCCAATCGGATGCTGTATCAGAAAATCGAAGATCGTCCTCACGACCGGGGCTGCCGCACTTGCTCCGAACCCACCGTTCTTAATCACCGCAGCGATAACATACTTTGGCTTCTGAACCGGTCCGAATCCCACGAACCACGAGTTCGGTTCCTTTCCCGTCACTGATGCAGTTCCGGTCTTGCCTGCCAACGGGAACGTATTGAACGGAAAGCCGACGAATGTGCCTCCTGCTGTTCCACTCGAGCTCTGAACAGCACCCTCGAACCCCTTCAGCATCGCCGCGCGATCAGCCGGGGAAAGCGCTACATGACCTTCCACAACAGGGGTGAACTTCTTTATTAGCTTTCCCGACGGGCTGACAATGCCGCTAGCAATCTGTGGCTGGTACCTGGTGCCACCATTTGCAAAAGTGGCATAGGCATTCGCCATCTGGATCGGAGTTATCAGGGTCTCTCCCTGGCCAAAAGCCATTTCGAGCTGATCAGCGGTGTACCAGGTGTCAAAGGGATACGCGGCCGGAAACTCCTTGTGAAGGATGGCCCTGGTGGCCGGAGAGTCAACAAGCCCTGCCACCTCACCAGGCAGGTTAACTCCTGTTAGCTGACCCCAACCATATGCGTTCGCGGCCTGTTGAATCGGATCCTGACCGTACTTGCTCTGATTCGCGTAGAACATGTACCCAAGGTTATAGAAGAAGACGTCATCCGATGCAGCCAAAGCCTGCGTAATGTTCAGAAGTCCCAGCCGCTCTCCACCCGAGTTGTGGAAAGAACACATTCCCGAGGTGCAGTTAGGAATGGTGAACAATCCAGTATCGTAGTAGTAGTAGCTCGGACTGATCAGGCCAGTCTTCAGAGCAGCAGTTGCTGTTGCTAGCTTGAATGTAGAACCGGGAGTGTATTCGCCGGAGATGGCCCTATTGATGAGCGGATAGTTCGAACTCGCCTTGGTGAGCGCCTTGTACTCCGAGGTTGTAATTCCCCCTACCCAAACACTGGGGTTATACGTTGGGAAGGACGACATTGCCAGAATTTGACCGTTGTTAGGATCCTCGACCACAACAGCACCTGTCAGCTGTGGATAGTAGAGATGGAAGTAACTATCGTAAGTGCCTGACAACCGCCTTATCTCACCAGCAAGAGCGTTGTCCACCACCTGCTGCAGATTAAGATCCAGCGAAAGCTCAAGATTGTCGCCGGGCACCGGGGCGGTCTGCGACAGGGTGCCAAGCACCTGTCCAAAAGCATTGACCTCAAGCTTTGAAACCCCTGGCTTGCCCCTCAGATACTGTTCGAAACTGAGTTCAACGCCTGACTTTCCTATGGCGTCTCCGGGCTGATATCCCTGTTTCGACAGTGTCTTTAGCTGAGACTGCGAAACCTGGCCCACATAGCCGAGAACCTGCGCCGCCGTCGTATTTTCCGGGTAAACCCGCTGGGTGGTCAGCTGGTAAGATACCCCGGGGAACTGAGACTGATGCTCCGAAATGTAGATGATCTTGTCCTTTGAGACTCCCTGAGCAATTGGAACGGGCTCATAAGGGGAATACTCAAGATTTGTCAAAGAACTTTTGATCGAACTCACCGAAATACCTAGGACCTTGGAAATACTTGTTATGACAGAAGGGTGCTGTGCCGCTATCTGCGGTGAGAGAGTCACCGACTCAATGACCTTATTCCCAACCAGCAAATTCCCGTTTCGATCGGTAATCAACCCTCTCGGGGCCGCCTCGACGACCTGCCGGACCTGATTCGCCACGGCCTGGGCCTTGTAACTGGAACTCTGAAGCACCTGCAATGCGTAAAGACGTGCAAACATGGCACAGAAGATCGCTGCCACCGCGAACCCAATCACCCTGACTCTAGCTTTATCGTTTGGACCGCGAGAACTTGCCCTTTTAAATGTGCGCTTTGCCAATCGAACTCCTTGCAAGTCGCGCTGAGTAATCCAACTACGCTAGCGTCGAATAACCGGTGGCCGAGAACTTAGCTCTCTCGAAGCGAATGCCCACTTCGCGAGAGGGACCATGAACACCGACAAGATGGCGTTGGTTATGGCCACCACCAATACGACTTTAACCAAATGTATGTGAAGAAGTTGACCAAATCCAAGCAGCCTCGAGGCTATCTCATAACCAAGCTCGCCAGTTGCACTCAAGAGTGAGGCCAAAGCTGCATTAATCATCCACGGACCTATGAAAGTCCCTTTCTCGGTTTGTCCGGCAATATACCCGATGAGACTATAGACAAGAGCGGACAATCCAAAAGGCGTGAGCAAAAAGCCATCCGTCAACAGCCCAACAATAAACCCAATGATTGCTCCAGCTTCGCGACCTTCGCTGAAACCACCACAGATGACCAACAAAAGGGGAAGATCGAGGTGAACTCCAAAGAACTGGACGGAGTTCAGAATCGAGTGCTGAAGAACGATGACGGTCATTATCACAAGGGCAGACCGGAGGACCCGCATACGCATTAGGCACCCCCGCCTGGAAGCCAATCAAGGACCTTCACGAACTGCAGATGCGCAAGATCGACCATTGGGGTAATCGTTACCTGCTCCTGCAGAGAACCCAGGTTGGATGAGTATTTGGCGACATTGCCGACCGGAAGGTTCGGCGGAAATATGCCGCCCTGCAACCCAGAGGTGTAGACTGGTTCGCCCACGTATAAAGGTGTGCCCGGGTCTACGAGTTCCACCCTGATGCTATTGTACGAGCCAATTCCTATTGCCAATCCAACCTGATTTGAGGAGCCCAGCGTCACACCGACCGAAGACGAGGGGTCTGAAATTAGCAGAACTGTGGAGTTGGAATGCGTCACCGAGACAACCCGACCTATCAGCCCGAGGGCTGCGACAACGGGTTCGCCAACCTTGACTCCCGCAGAGGAGCCTCTGTCTAAATTCATAGTCATTTGCGTATTTGATGGCGAGTAGCCGTCCACAATCGCGCTGATTGACTTAAGACCCTGTGCAAATGGTATATTCGCCAGGCTGGTCAATGCCTGAACTTCGCTCTGAAGACGATTCGCCGTGCTCTCCTTGTTTCTCAAAGCAGAGATCTGGTCTTGAAGGACTGCATTCTGTCTTTTCAGCGAAGAATAGTTGAAAGCTCCGCTTACGACATCTTCAATAGGGTGAAAAACCGAATTGGCCGTAGAACGGATTGGATCCGTAATGCTCTTCAAAGATTTCTGGAATGTCGCAGAAATTCCTCCACCGTTTGACTTATAGCTGACGGTGACAAGAGTGATCGAGGCCAGGACAAGAGCCAGCAGAGTGACCCTTGGCCTGACGAAAAATCGATTTACACCATAATCCCTGCTTGACACTACCGGTTAGAAGATGAGATCAGCACCCGCTTCAGAGCATCGAACTCCTCAAGCGTCTGCCCGGAACCATTTACGACACAGTCAAGAGGATTGTCGGCAACGATGATCGGCATACCCGTCTCCTGAAAAATCCGCTTGTCGATGCCAGTCAGTAGGGCCCCTCCTCCAGTTAGAACAATTCCCTGCTCCATGATATCCGCCGACAACTCTGGAGGAGTGTTGTCAAGTGTCACCTTAACCGCGTCCACAATCGCCGCAATCGGTTCTTCAATGGCGCGCCGAATCTCTTCGGTGGAAACCAGAATAGTTTTTGGCAAACCTGTGATCAGGTCACGCCCTCTTATTTCGGCCTGGAGCTCCTCTTCGAGCTCAACGGCCGAGCCAAGTGCAATCTTGATCTCTTCGGCAGTCCTCTCGCCGAGGGCCAGGCTGTACTCCTTCTTGATGTAGGAGATGATCGCCTGGTCGAGTTCGTCTCCACCAATTCGAACCGAGCGGCTGGTAACAATTCCGCCCAAGGAGATCACTGCAACCTCGGTAGTTCCTCCACCAATGTCCACAACCATGTTTCCGGTCGGTTCGTGAATAGGCAGACCAGCTCCAATGGCCGCCGCCATTGGCTCTTCTATGATGTATGCCGGCTTGCGAGCACCGGCGTATTCCGCTGCTTCCTGAACGGCTCTCTGCTCTACTCCGGTGATACCCGACGGCACACAGATCACCATACGCGGCTTACCGTAACGGCTGTTGTGAACTTTTTGAATGAAGTACCTAAGCATTCGCTCACAAGTCTCGAAGTCAGCGATCACCCCGTCTTTCAACGGCCGAATTGCCTGGATATTCGACGGAGTGCGTCCAATCATTCGCTTCGCCTCTGCACCGACAGCCAAGGGACGCCCATCCCGGGTATTGATTGCCACCACTGAGGGCTCGTTTAGAACAATTCCCTTTCCTCGCACGTAAACCAACGTATTGGCCGTGCCCAAATCCACAGCCATATCTCTAGCTGGAAACAAATTTATAAACGATCTTGATTTTGCCATTAGAAAAACCTCCGATTGGAAGGCGAAATCAACCCTATGTGAGCCAGAAGTAAACGAAGTCTAGTCGGGAACCTAATTAGTTTACCGGAAGAAAATGTTCAATTCCCTCACAGCGGCTTCAGCTGAGTCTGACCCGTGCACCAAATTTTCTGCTACCGTCACTCCCAAATCTCCCCTTATGGTTCCCGGAGCCGCCTTGGCGGGATCGGTTGCCCCCATCATCGATCTGACAATTGCCCAACTGTCGTCGGGTCCTGTGACTTCCATTACTACTGATGGAGACCGAGTTATGAATTCAACCAACTCATTAAAAAAAGGCCTGCTCGCATGCTCCGCGTAATGCATCTTCGCGGTCTCCTCGTCGAGTTGCCTCAGCTCCATTCGAGAGATCTTCAAACCCTTGCGCTCAATTCGGCCAATGATCTCACCCACAAGACCTCGTTCCACCGCGTCAGGCTTACATATAACCAAAGTGCTATTCACGCCGGATAAGGCTAGTCGCTAACAACTGACAGATTCACCGGTGAACTTTCACTATATGTTCAGCTTCACCTATTTCCTCTTCAGCATCTGCTCTCTGGCCTCAGCCACTGTGTAAATCGAACCACACACAATAACACCTTCGCCATCTCCGCAAGCGCTGACTTCAGCTTCCAAAGCTTCCGACACAGTCTCAAAAACCTGGCAACCAAGCCCCGCCTTTTTCGCGCCCACGCAAATCTCATCCACCTCCATGGCCCGCAACGATCTTGACTTGGCAACAGAAACAGATATGATCCTGTCACTGACAATTGCCCGGAACATTTCCTCAGGGTCCCGTCCTCTCAGCATCGACACCACAAGATGCCAGTTAGAAATACTGGAGAAGTCGCTTAGCACGCCAGTCTTGACACTTTGCATCCCCGCAGGATTATGGGCGGCGTCAAGCACCACTAGGGGTGCCCTGGAGACGACCTCCATTCGACCTGGGGAGGTCACACGTTCAAAGGCGGCCTTCGTGACATCTAGATCCAGTGCGCGGCCGAAGAACTCTTCCGCCGCGCCTATAGCAAGTGCAGCGTTCTGTCCCTGGTGTGGGCCAAACAATGGAACAAAGATCTGATCGTATGCAGCATGCTTCGTCCTAATTCCCAGCACCCGCCCTCCAATCGCCTGGGTATTGGAGCGTAACTGCAAATCCTGGCCGAGAATTGTCACCGCAATGCCGGGCTTGGAAAGGAAGATATCGAGAAGGTCAGGCTGGTCGACTCCTAGCACGACTGAAGAAGTGGGCTTAATGATGCCGGATTTCTCTCTGGCGATATCCGAAAGTTCCGGACCGAGAATTTCAACATGATCCCGGGAAACGTTCGTGACCACCGCCACCTCTCCGTCAATGACATTGGTGGCATCCCAGGCCCCACCCATACCAACCTCAATGACGGCCACATCGATTCCAACAGTGTCGAAGTGTGAGAACGCCGCGGCCGTTACCAGTTCAAACCAACTGAGAGTCTTTCCGGAATGTTCCTCCAGAATCTTGAGAGTTGCCAGTTCGTCTATGAGATCGGCATCTGAGACCGGCTCCAGATCTACCATGATTCGTTCATTTATCGTCATTAAATGCGGGGAGGTATATGTGCCAACCCGAAGACCGTGCGCCATTAGCAGAGCTGTTATCATGCGGCATGTAGACCCCTTGCCATTGGTTCCAGTCACGTGAATCGCCGGATAGCTCTTCTGAGGTTCTCCAATCATCTCAAGAGCATCACGAATCTTCACCAGCGATGGCGGCGGAAAATCAGCGTGGGAGTTCGCCTCAATGTTGATATGGCTGTCCAACCAGTTTAGAGCATTACCAAGTGACAAAGAATTACTCATGTAACGCCCCTAAAAATCAGCCTAAATAACGGAACGATACTAGGAAGCAGCTCTGCGGGCACGCTCCGGACGATCCGGCCCGGTTCCCCGTGGGACCAAAGTAGGTGCAACTTTATCGAGAACCACGCTGCGGTCCACTACACATCGCTGGACATCGGACCTTGAAGGAATGTCGTACATCACCTCAAGCAGCACCTCTTCCAGGATGGCTCTAAGTCCTCTGGCCCCAGTACCTCGCAGTAAAGCCAGATCAGCGATCGCCTCCAGTGCGTCCTTGGTGATTTCGAGTTCGACACCGTCCAGTTCGAAAGTCCTCTGATATTGCTTGACCAATGCGTTACGCGGCTCAACGAGAATCTCGATCAACGCGGCACGGTCAAGATTACCAACTGCCCCGATGACCGGAAGCCGTCCGATAAACTCAGGTATCAAACCAAACTTGAGCAGATCCTCGGGAAGCACGTTCTTGAAGATCTCGCCATCCTTGTTCGACCTCTCCGAAAGCTCGGCCTTGAACCCGATTGATTTGGTGCCAATCCGTCCCTCTATGATCCTCTCGAGACCAGCAAAGGCACCACCACAAATGAACAGGACATTAGTGGTGTCGATCTGAATGAACTCCTGATGAGGATGCTTTCGACCTCCCTGAGGTGGAACAGAAGCCGTGGTACCTTCCAGGATCTTCAGAAGTGCCTGCTGAACACCTTCTCCAGAGACATCACGAGTGATTGAAGGATTTTCGCTCTTCCGGGCAATTTTGTCAATCTCGTCGATGTAGACGATCCCGGTCTCAGCCTTCTTCACGTCATAGTCTGCCGCCTGGATAAGCTTCAGTAGGATATTCTCGACGTCTTCACCCACATAACCAGCTTCGGTCAACGCCGTCGCATCAGCAATTGCAAATGGTACCTCTAGGAGCTTCGCCAACGTTTGAGCAAGGAGAGTCTTACCAGATCCTGTTGGTCCCAGCAGAAGAATGTTTGATTTCGCGAGCTCAACATCGTTTGTTCTAGAAGTGCCGGCCTGAATCCTCTTGTAATGGTTGTAAACGGCGACAGCAAGAATCTTTTTCGCTGAATCCTGGCCTACGACATAACCATTGAGAAAATCGAAAATTTCTCTCGGCTTGGGAAGTTCATCAAACTTGACCTCGGTACTCTCGGTCAGTTCCTCTTCGATGATGTCATTACATAGATCGATGCATTCGTCACAAATGTAAACGCCAGGTCCTGCAATCAGCTTCTTCACTTGCTTTTGGGACTTGCCGCAGAAACTACACTTTACGACCTCTGGTCCCTCAACAAACTTTGCCACTGCCATCCCCTTTTGGACTACTCGCACAACTTATACTCGGATTCAATTTCCTATGTCCAGCTCTAGATCCCCTCGCGAAGAACTTCTGCTATATAAAGTGTAGATCTGAAGTATTAAGCTACAGCCGCTGATGATCGCCGTGGATCTCTTGCCGTGGTGATGACTTCATCGATGATCCCATAAGACTGCGCCTCGTTGGCGTCCAAAACAAAATCTCTGTCGGTATCCTTCTGAATCCTGGCCACTGGCTGGCCAGTGTCCGCGGAAAGCATGTCGTTCAACATGTCGCGCATGCGCAGAATCTCTTTGGCCTGCAACTCGATATCCGTTGCCTGGCCGCCGACACCACCGTAAGGCTGATGGAGGAGTACCCGGGCGTGAGGAAGTGCGAATCGCTTGCCCTTGGTTCCCGCTGCAAGCAGAACTGCTGCGGCAGACGCGGCCTGACCGAAACAGAATGTCGAAACGTCTGGGCGAATTACCTTCAAGGTGTCGTAGATTGCGAAAAGGCCGGTGATCTCCCCGCCAGGGGAATTGATATATAGGCTCACATCTTTTTCAGGGTCTTCATATTCGAGAAATAGAAGTTGAGCGCATATCAGGTTTGCAACAGAATCATCAATGGGGGTACCGAGAATGATAATTCTCTCCCTTAGCAGACGGGAATAGAGATCATACGCTCTCTCCCCTCTGCTGGAAGATTCAATAACGGTAGGAACCAAATAGTTATACGCCGTCATCCGTCTCACCTCTTGAAGAGTCTTCTAGTCCATCCTTGCTTAGCTCAGAAGAGTCTGCCACCTCTTCTTCGGCCTTCGATTCATTTTCAACAAGAAATTCCCGACTGACAACATTCCCGTCATCGTCCACAATCTCCACAAATTCATAGAACTGATCCAAGGCCTTGGCCTTAGCCATTTCCAGTTCTATGACCTTAATTTGACCATTTTCGGTGATTCGGTCACGAAAATCGTCAAAATCGATTTGAGCCGACTCGGCATAGCGTCGGATCTCCTTCTCAAGATCCTCCGTGAGTACAGTGACCGCCTCTTCGCGAACCAACGCCCGAAGCACCAGGTCTACCTTGGCTTGATTCTGTGCGTCATTCAAGAGCTGGCTCACAAGTTGATCTGAGGTACTCCCGGTGATTGCCAAATACTGCTCAAGGGGGATCCCCTGAGACTCGAGCCTTCCTGAAAAATCGCGAAGCAAAGTGTCAAACTCTTGCTGAACCAGTGCCTGCGGAAGCTCCTCAAGGCCCATCAGTTCGATCAAGGCGGCAATAGCCCGATCTCTAAAGAGCATTCGCGCGCGGGACTTCTTAGTACCCTTCAACTGGTCCCTTGTGGAACTCTCCAATTCGGCAAGGGTTTCGAATTCGGAAGCCTCTGCAGCCCATTCATCCGTCATTTCCGGCAAAAGGAGCTCGCTTATCTTCTTGACCTTCACATAACAGGTTATTGGACTCTCTGAGCCTCCGTCAGGTGTCGGAACATCGAAACTGCTCTCGTCACCAGCCAAATGACCCGTCAGCGCCTCATCCAACCCAGGAATGAAATTATCCGAACCGACTCTGTATAGAAAGTCCTCTACGTCTAGATTTGGAACGTGCTCGCCGGCTCTGTCGGCACGCACATCGATGGTCACCTGATGGTCCTCGGCAATTGGAACTTCCACCTCGGAGAGTTCTCCAAACTGCTCGCGCAACCGCTTCAGCTGATCCAGGACATCTTGATCTGTGACCTCCGGAGAGGGAATGACGACCTTAACACCCTTGTAGCCAACGATGGTGACTTCAGGCCTCAGTTCAACATCCGCCTCGAGCACGACGGGTCCGCTCTCTTCGCCGGATTTGATGTTGACGTTCTGAGTGGCAATCACGTCAAGGTCGTTTGTCCGAATCGCCTCACCAAGAAAACCAGGAATAGCCTCGTTTATGGCCTCTACACGTATGTATGAACGCCCGAGCTTGGCTTCCAAGACCTTTCGAGGAACCTTTCCCTGGCGAAATCCGGGGATACGGACATCCTTCGAAATCTTGGTTAGAGCTGCATTTAGGCTAGGTTCTAACTCAGCCTCATCAATGTCGATGAGGATCTTGACGGTAGACCCTTCTGATGGAGTAATTGTTGACTGCATATGGAAATATGAGCTTACCCGACACGCAATTTATCTAGGCCTATCCGAACGTCGTTTGATCTCATCCCCTCAAACTCCGTCTCAGGCGTCTCAAAGCAAGGCCAAGCAACCTCACCTTGAAGCCGAGTATCCCGACAAGTCAACATATCAGCGCCATTTTTCAACCGAAAAACAGAGGCCACGACCCAGCACCCAAGACATCGCATCGCAGCCAGGCTTACTCATAAAGTGCCTCAGTCAAGAGGGGGTGCCGTTATAGAAACACCAATCCTCATCCCGACGTACGTGTCTTATACCCTATAGGGTATACTTTAAAAAGACACTTCGGCCGCATGGATACAAAGAAGGGAATCTTGTCGTGTTGTTCAAAAAGAGTGCAAAAGTCGTTGATCCCCTCGAAGCCAAGGAGCTGGTGGATCAGGGAACTATGATGATCGATGTCCGCGAACTCTCTGAGTGGAATAACGGTCACGCCCCCGGGGCCGTACATCTGCCGATGTCCCTGATCCAAGAACATCTGCACAAAGTTCCAAGAGATGCGGATGTCGTTGTATGCTGCAGGAGCGGCAGCCGATCTTCAGCTGTTGTGTCCTTCCTTTTGAACAATGGGTACAACGCAATTAACATGACGGGCGGAATGGCAGCTTGGCACTCCCACGGTCTGCCGGTCGTGAATTCAAATGGCGTTCGAGGCCACATTATCTAGAAGCTGCTCAGACTAATCGTCTGCACGAAACCTATCGAAGCTTCAGGAATAATTTCTCAACGTCACCGAGCGTGCACCCGCCCCTGAGTGCCTCTTCCGGGTTCTCCAGACAGTAGGATATCTGGGAGGCAACTAGGCGGAAACCGATCTGCTCAAGTGCCTTTGAGACAGCTGAAATCTGAGTGACGATATCCTTACACTGCCTTGAATCGTCGATCATCTTGGATATACCCCTCACCTGACCTTCGACCCTCGCGAGACGGCGCTTCAAATCGTGCCGCTGATCTTCCCGTAGACTTATGGACGAAACTGGACCATCGATCTCTATTAACTCGCTTTCGTTACCTAAGATACCCATACTGGTATTCTAGAAGCTGAGAATCCAAATACACCCAGCTCCGCAATGTAATTGGGATAGGCGTTCCGATGGTACCTACAAATTGCCATCATGGCAGACCAAGACGCCAGAACGGTCTGAGACACCTTGTCTCTTATCAGAGATACGAACTCAAATTGAATTCAAGGAGGAGGCGAGTGCCAAAGCCTCCGCTCAGCTTCAGTGACCCTCAGCATCTCCTTCGCAATCAACGAAAGGTCCTAAACACCTCAACGAATCCCGGCAGTCCAAACCCTGCCTATTTTCACGACACGCGACCACTTTTGGAACCGCAATACCGGTGGAAAAACCCTTCATGTAAGTTCACCCGCCACCGCGACGCCACAGAGAGGATCAACATCCTACATGGGGCGATACATGGTACCAATATCCCCAAAGACGGCAACCCGGAGAAGCACCCAAAACCGGGCCATATTGGAAAGAACTTCGACAGGTGAGCCGAAGCAAGCAAACTCATCATCGGCTTCGATTATTCGGTACCCGGCTTCTTGGCAACAGAGGCGTGATGGAGGCGATGCCAGGTAATCCTGACCAAGCTAATTGTCCGGAAGCCGCATCCGGAAGAACGTCGAGGTTCAGCACCTCCCGACGCACAGCGGACAACTTGTATCAGTAGTTCGATATTGTCATATCCGAGCGCATCCAGGCGACCAGCTGCCGATGTAAGGACATGCCAGACGTGCAAGCCCAGTCAGACCGTACGAAAAACGAAGATCTAACCCTCGACAGGTAGCGAGTGACAGAAAACGGAGAGAGCGGGTGACGGGAATCGAACCCGCATAGCCAGCTTGGAAGGCTGGAACTCTAACCATTGAGCTACACCCGCAAAATCAGACATACGACAAGCTTGTCGGGGAGGGGGGACTTGAACCCCCGACCCCCTGCTCCCAAAGCAGGTGCGCTACCACGCTGCGCCACTCCCCGCAATCTCATCTAATTACCGAAAAGGAATTCTAGCTGCAGATCCCTAAACACTGTCGGTTATTTCAGAAGCGTTGCTTCTGATTCTCTTGTACACAAACGCTACTATCAGGATGACGATAGCAACAGCAATCAGATAACCGAAATCCTGAATGTACTTTACAAAGGTGTGGTAGTTCGCACCCACCGCGTAACCGACGCCAGCCAGGAGGCCAACAAAGGGTACGGAGCCAAGAAAGGTGTAAATCCCGAATCTAACCGGCTCCATCTCGGCGACACCGGCAGGCAGGGATATAAAAGTGCGGACCACGGGCAGAAGCCGGCCAAAAAACACTGCCGCCTGACCTCTCTTAGCAAACCAACGTTCAGCTCTTTCGAGATCATGAGTCCTTAGAAAAACGTACTTGCCATATCTCATGACCAGCACCCTACCGCCGGTTCTGCCTACCGCCCAGGCAATGTAAGCGCCAATGATGTTTCCAACGGAGCCCATCAGGATTACAAGGGCCAGATTGAGCTTTCCCGTCGCCGCAAGCACTCCACCAAAAGTCATGATCAACTCTGATGGCACAGGGATGCAGGCCGATTCGGCAATCATTAACACAAGAATTGCGACGTACCCTGACGAAATAATGAAATTTTCCACATTGCCAGGCTAGTTGCCCGGTCGGGAACTATGAAGACCATAGGTCCTTAACTCAGGGGAGTCTTAGAAAATGCAAATCATTGACCAAATGAAGCGCTGACAATAGACGCATGATGCACGATTAGGCGCCAGCGCCTATCCTGTGGATCCAGACGGAACACGTTCAAACTCGTAACCGCCGGGCCTGGTCCCTGGCCGAGAATATTTTCGGTGCAAAAAACCATAGCGATGTCACCGTTAATGCGGACATCTGTGTCCGTCAGCAGGAATTGGAGCCCAAACTCGGCATGGAAGAGATTAAAAAATGAACCTGATACGGCACCCCACCCTTTTAGCGTTAACCAGCCAGGATGGGTGCACCTCACATCGTCGGAATGCTCCCATAAGTCGCTCATTCGGTCAAGGCTCTGGACCTCGAAGCACGAATAGAACTCCGCGTTCGCCATTAGTACTTCATCTATTGTGTCGATGCCCTTTGATTATAGACACTGCTCTTACCGGTGGTATATGACCCGAAAGACAACCGACTCAAGCCACGGCGCCTGTAAATCCGAAACCATCAGACAATTCACTCTAAGGCGCAATTGTTACGCCCCGAGACATAGGATATCTGAGCACTACCAACCTCACATATCCGAGCTTCAACTTAATGGCTTCTCTTGGCCTTACGGTCCAGGAAAGCCTGCATTCTGGCCTTCTTGTCGTCACTCTCAAATAGAAGTGCCTGGGCAATGATGTCAAAAGTGGTAGTTGGATGCCGGTTAACTCCAAGCGATAGCTTGGTAAGTTCCAAGGCTCTCCAGGATCTCCTGCTTATAGTCTCGACCAGCTTCATCGCCGAGTTCATGAGCTCCTCAGGGGGGTAAACGTCGTCTATCAATCCCACGGAGAGTGCCTTTTCAGCATCAATGATCTCACCTGTATAAAGGAGACGACGGGCCATAGAAATCCCGACGAGCTGTGGCAATCGCCAGTTCCCGCCGGCTCCAGCAAGTATCCCAAGGTCAAGCTCCGGCTGACCGAACCTAGCCCTTGTTGACGCTACCCTGAAGTCGCATGCCATAGCCAATTCGCAACCACCACCTAGCGCGTAGCCATCTATAACCGCTATCGTCGGCCATCTGAACCTTTCCAACTTTTCGAGCAAGCCGGCATTTATTGACCTCATAGCGCTATCGGCATCACGATGCAAAAGTTCACCAATGTCCGCTCCGGACACAAACACGTTCTCCACCAACGAGTGAAGGACCAGTATTCTGGGTTCGCCGCGCATGGCACCATCCAGGACTGAATGAAGCTCCTCCACCATCTGCTCATCCATTGCGTTCCTCTTCTCGGGCTTATCCAACCCGACAAGCAGGGCGTTGTCGCGAAACTGCGTCTTTACGGTGGGCACCTAGTTACTCCTTGCAAATTTAAGCGTCTATGAATTGAGTCAGAAACTTCACCACTGCCTCAACAACCTCGTCAGTGAACTGAAGATGCGGTGAGTGCCGCGCACCTGAAACTATCTTCTTCTCAACTACCCCCATAACATTTCGGGCTATCAGATCGAGCTGAGCCAAGGTACCATATTCATCCATGTCACCTTGAACCACGAGAATTGGAACCTCGATCGATGGAAGGAACTCTTCGATATTCCACTCCCTGAACTCGGGTGACAGCCAGACTCGGTTCCATCCCCAGAAAGTAGACTCGGCATCTGTGTGATACCGGCTCATTTTCTCTCCAAGATCTGTGCTCAAGAAGGTCTCCCTTGCTGCCGCTATGCCTTCGATCGATTGGTCCTCAACGATTACATGCGGTGCTATTAGGACAAGTGCGGAAACCGAATAGCCAGCACCGGCGTGGATCAGGGCGATTGAACCTCCGTCACTATGTCCAACCAGAATCGGTTTCTCAATATCGAGAGCCTTCAACACTCTGGGAAGCATTTCCAGAGCTTCGTGATGCATGTAGGTGACAGGTCTGTCACCTAACACGGGAGTTGATTTTCCATATCCGGCACGCGAATAGACGAGCATGGAAGGGTTGCCCAACTCAGCTCTGATTAATTCCGGCACGCTTCGCCAGAGTGCGGAACTCCCCAGACCCTCGTGCAGAAAGACCAAAGTGGGAAAGTCTTTGCGCTCGGGAGATGCAGGGTAGAGATAGTACTCTATCTCCAGCTCGTCAATAGATAAGAACTGAACTTCAGCATCCACTGGCAAACCTACCTTGATAACGGACAGACATAAAAACTACTCCAGACTCCTGCGAACGGGTAACAGCCGACGTGCATCTAGGCGAAGGCTTCACCATTCATAGAAACCTCTGCCCGACTTCTTGCCAAGCTCACCTCTGGCGACCATGTCTCTGAGTAATTTCGGAGGAGAGAATCGAGGTCCGAGCTTTTGCTCAAGATACTCGGAAATAGCCAAGCGTATGTCCAACCCAACCATATCAGTGAGCTTGAGCGGACCTACGGGGTGCTTGTAGCCGAGGACCATCCCCTGATCTATATCTGCGGCAGACGCTACACCCTCTTCCACCATGCGAATCGCTTCCAGACCCAGAATGATCCCAAGCCTGCTTGTCGCAAAGCCAGGTGAGTCGTGAACCAGGATTGACTCTCTTCCAACCTTGGCGACCACAGCCTGAGCGGAATCTACCGTCGCACTCGAAGTCTTATTACCGGTCACAAGTTCGATCAATGAGGAGCGGGACACCGGATTGAAGAAGTGCATCCCGATGAAGTGCTCAGGACGCGATAGCGTCGACCCAAGAGCGTCGATTGATAACGAACTAGTATTTGTCGCCACTAATGGGCAGTTCGGATAGGCACTCTCCACTGCACTCAACACACCGGCCTTTATGTTAACGTCCTCAAATACCGACTCAACCACCAGATCTGGGGACCAGACTGACGTCAGTTCGGGGAGTCCGACACTCACGGTAAGTCCGGCCATCACAGCCGCGGCAGCCTTGTCGACCTCCGGACTTTCCTGACGGCCGTTCTCATAGACCAGCTTCGACCTGATGCCAGCCTTGACCTGTTCATATGCAGCTTGAGCCCGCGGTTCGTTAACCTCCACCAGTACGATACGGATCCCTGATTCGAGAAGCACCTGGGCAATACCCGAACCCATCGTTCCCCCACCGACAACTACTGCATTATTGAATGTGTTGCCCATCAACTACCTTTGTTTGAAATCTGATCACGAAGTTGATACCTCTGGATCTTTCCGGTGGCGGTTTTGGGCAGCTCAGTCACAAATACAATGGTGCGCGGCCGCTTGAAAGAAGCCATCCTGGATCGGCAGTGCGCCTCAATGGAGGCCTCATCAATGACCTTCCCTGATTTTGGAACTACAAAGGCGACAGACGTTTCAAGCCCGTCGTCGTTGTAGCCGCCCACAACAGCCGCCTCCAGAACATCTGGATGCTCAACAAGTACACTCTCGACTTCAGCCGGTGAGACCCAGATCCCGCCGAGCTTTATCATGTCGTTGTTCCGGCCCAGAAACTGGTAATAGCCGTCTGCCGACCTGACATACACATCTCCTGTCCTCAACCACTCACCCCGAAAGGCATTCTTCGTGGCATCGGTCCTGCACCAATACCCGACCGCCGTCGATTCACCGCTGACGTGAAGATAGCCAGGAACATCTGGTTCAAGAATCTCCCTGTTTTCATCGTCAAGCAGCATGAGCTTGTAACCCTCCACCGGACGTCCCGTCGTACCCAAACGGACGTCATTTGGACGATTTGTCAAGAATATGTGTAATGCTTCAGTTGAGCCTATGCCGTCAAGGACGGAAAAGCCGAACTCAGCAGAAAAGCGCTTGTTAATCTCACTTGGCAGAGCCTCCCCAGCAGTGACAGCCAAACGGACGGAGGAAAACGCGTCCGAGGGAACACCGGCGTCGAGTATCGATGCCAGCAAACCGGGGCTGCCGAAGAAAAGTGTCGGCTTTAGCCTGGAAGCGGTCTCCGCCACACCCCTCGGCGTTGCCCACGCTGGATCCAGAATCACCGAGGCACCTACCGAAAATGGAAATGTCAGCGAGTTGCCCAGCCCAAATGCAAAGAAGAGCTTTGCCGCGGAGTAGAAGATGTCATCCTCCGTGACGGCCAGCACAGAACTTGCATACGTCGTAGCGGTGGCCTCGAGGTTAAAGTGACGATGAATTGTCCCCTTTGGAAAACCGGTCGTTCCGGAACTATAGAGCCAGAACGCAGGTGAATCGACATTGGTATCGGCAACAGGAGCTTCTGAAACGTCCTGGAACTCATGCCAATTGAACACCTTGAACTCAGCATCCGAGGATTCATCTCCCACGATGATTGCGGCCTGCAGGTGCGGTGCGGCGCGCTGTATCGTCGCCAACAATGGAGCGTACTTTCCCGAGACAACGACAATCCTCGCCAAAGAATCATCGATTATTCCCCCAAGGTCGTTTCCGGTCAACATTGTCGACAAAGGAATAGGCACGACCCCTGACCTCATGCAGCCAAGAAACCAGGCCGGAAACGCTGGCTCGTCATTCAATACCAGCGCGACCCGCTCTTCTCTTCTTACATCAAGCTGCGTAAGCGCATTCTGAACACGATAAATGGTTTTCAGCAAACCTGCGTAGCTTACGACCTCGTGACCAGTGATGATCGCAGTTCTATCTCCCTTGCCGAGATTGATGTTACGGTCCACCAGCCACGAGCTAGCGTTATAAACGTCCTTCATGTGAACAACTCCCGTCACGCGAACTTAACAGGAGATCTTATGCGCGAACGTAGGTAAAGTCCAGCGGCTTGGAATGTATTCCCGTAGCTGGTGCAGAGATCCAATTTGCCATCTTCCCAGGTTCCAGAACTGGAGACATGAGCGCCTGAACATGGTTACGATCTTCCTGGGTTGGTAACCACTCATTGACGATCGAATAGTCGTACGCCTCCTGGGAAACCAGCCTTCCATCCGGTGTAACAGGCTGACCCGTGAAAACTCCAACGTGACGGTTGAATCCAACGTGTGGAAGCTTCAACTCCCTGCCGGTCTCTGATAGCAGCCTATTCCAGCGCTCTACGCCTTTGGCGCAGTCCGCCATGTAGTCCTCCCTAAGAGTCTCATTCAATGCAGTGAGGGCAGTGGCTTCTCTCCAGCCAACTTCGCCGTTGGTCACCGTGGGAACCAGTCGGGTGGCATCCTTCAGCTGGTGATCATCGCTTCGCTGCTCCTCGTGAAACCTTCCCTTCAATCCGGCGGCAAAGTAGTTGGCGGCATTGGTAGAAGTCTCGGCGCCAAATAGGTCAAGTGAGAGGGTGTAGTGAAGGTTGAGATACCGCTGAATGGTTGCAATGTTGATGCCTCCATACTTTGAAACATCGTCTGTGTCATGCTCTCTCATCAACTCGACGGTGCGTTGTACAACGCGGCCGATGCCGGTAGCCCCAACGAACATGTGATGGGCCTCCTCTTTGAGCATAAACTCACAAGTGCGCGCCAATGGATCAAAGGCGCTCTCCTTCAGTGATGCCAGCTGAAACTTTCCATCGCGGTCCGTGAAGTACGTGAAGAAATAGAACGACAGCCAATCGGTCACCGGCTCGTTGAACGCACCAAGTATTCGCGGGTTGTCCTGAGCTCCAGAGTGTCGCTGCAACAGTTCGTCCGCTTCCTCGCGCCCGTCACGTCCGAAGTAACCGTGAAGAAGATATATCATTGCCCAAAGATGGCGACCCTCTTCGACATTGACCTGAAACAGATTCCTCATGTCATACAAAGACGGTGCAGTCTGACAAAGTTGTCTTTGCTGCTCCACTGATGCGGGCTCCGTGTCACCCTGGACAACGATGAGGCGCCTGAGGTCAGCCCTGTATTCTCCAGGCACTTCCTGCCAGGCATTCTCTCCCTTGTGGTCGCCAAAGGTGATCTTCTTATCCTGCTGAGGATCGGCAAGAAAGATCCCCCATCTGTATTCCGGCATCTTCACGTATCCGAAGTTCGCCCACCCTTCTTGTGAAACAGAAACAGCCGTACGCAGATAGACATCGCTGTCCTGAAAGGCAACCGGACCAAGGGTTTTCCACCACTCGACGAATTTGGGTTGCCATGATTCCAGCGCCCGCTGAAGACGACGGTCTTCCTTGAGATTTACGTTGTTAGGAATTAATGAGTCGTAATCAACCTGAGTCATATAGTGCTAAATCCTCTCTCGATTGTAGGACGGCCGTGAGCCCGTTCCATAGCTTTGCAGAGCGCCCTGTGGTCCAACCGCGTTTGGCCTCTGAAATATCCAGTTCTGCCAAGCCGATAGACGGGCAAATATCTTCGATTCCATTGTTTCCGGACCGACAAATCGACAATTTGCCTCTAGGCCGGTAAGTGCGTCAGGGGAAAAGCTTGCCTGCTCTTCAAGCAGAATCCTGACTTCGTCTTCCCAGTCAATCTCGTCAAAGGTGAAGGTGACGATACCCAGACCTTCGCACTCCTCGGCATGCAACTGTTTGCCAAATTCCCTGCGGACATAGCTGGCCTCATCCGATCTCCCATAGAATCGGCTCTCGATCCGACTAATCCTATTAACCATGTGATACCATTCGTCGTTCACTTCGGTCAAGACAATATATGGAGCTTGCAGCGAATCATCGTCGGAGAAATTTCCCTCCAGCATCAATGACCTGTCAGCGACGAGTACCAGCTCGGCAAGCGTTCCAACAAAGCAGCTACCTGGCTTGACAAGCGTGACCAGAGTACGGGATGAGAGCTCAAGCCGATTGAAGGTCCGCTTTAGATAGTGGCGAATCTCCCGAACAAGCCAGTCATCAGCATTATCACGCAAAAGTTCATCCGTGGCCAGCACGGCCTCCGGGCTACCGGTGCTCTCGAAAACCCAACTCCCAAGTTCCGGCTCATTGAAGCGGAGACGTAGCGCTGCATCGTCGAGTTCCCTGCACATCGCAAGCAGCCAGAAAGAAGACCCTTGCGACTTCAGCTGAGACAGATCCATGGCAGTTACCGAAGTTGGCGCCTTGATCTCAAAGACCGCACATGAAAGTTCGCGATCAAAACGAACCTCAAGATGTGGATATGAGATCCCGTCCTCTCTTTCCACTCTGTCCAGTGGCAGCAAAGAAATTCCGCTTTCGTCCGCTGGCCGATCAGATTGTTCCGCCCGCTTGAGCGCACGCTCTTTCACGTGGTCGTTGAAGCGGCTCTTTGGAACCACCTCGTCCACGAGGCCCCACTTCACAGCCTGGGCTCCTTTGATGCCTTCAGCCTTCACCGCAAAAACGTCCGCCAGGTCACGCCTGACGTGACGCT
This sequence comes from Actinomycetota bacterium, assembly GCA_027366165.1. Lineage (GTDB taxonomy): Bacteria > Actinomycetota > Acidimicrobiia > Acidimicrobiales > Acidimicrobiaceae > SCQM01. Next base: position 5,238 of record DAHXKX010000033.1, on the reverse strand, counting down.
TGTCCACGACCCTGGTCAAGCCGCCAGTACCTGGCAATACTGCCAACAGAGGAACCTCAGGGAAAGAGACGGTCGAGGCCTTGTCATCGACCAGAACGATCTCGTCACAGGCCAACGCCAGCTCATAGCCACCCCCAGCAGCGGTACCGTTTACGGCCGCGATCCAGGCCTGTCCCGTGAACTCAGTCGAATCCTCGATGCTGTTTCTCGTCTCATTAGTGAATTTACAGAAATTGACCTTGTGATGATGAGTCGACCCTGCAAGCATTTGAATGTTGGCCCCAGCACAGAAGACCTTTTCATCCGCGCTCGTTACAATCACTGCTTTCACTTCAGGATGTTCGAACCGAATCCGCTGTACCGCATCGTACAGCTCAATGTCCACACCGAGGTCATAGGAATTCAACTTCAGCTCATAGTCATCCCTGAAACCCCCGGTCGGATCGACCTTCATTTTCAAAGTCGCGATGGAATAATCAAATTCCAGGTCCCAATGTCTATAAGAATTTGGTTCTGTGTCAAAGTTGACCTGCTTGGATTTCACACCATCTCCTACTCAGCCATCTGAATACCAATTTCATATTATTCTACAGTCCTTGCGATATTTGTCAACAGATCGTAGAATATTTTATTGATACAATACAGTATTCGCATTTTTCAGTAATGTCGGAGATAATTGATCGTGCCTGAAAATTCATCACGCGCTCGGATTGAGAGAAATAGAAGGGCTGAAGTCCAAAGGGACCAGGCACTCGGAGCACCAAGCGCCAGAAGCTACTTGTTGACGGTCCTTGGTGAATTTGCCACTCAGCACGGGGTTCCAATCTGGACAACCACCTTCATAACTGCCCTAGGAGCGCTGGGAGTCGACGAAAAAACTGTCCGCCAAACCCTGGCTCGATCTGCCGCGAAGGGACTTCTCGATCCGGAGAAAATTGGTCGCAGAACCCGTTGGCACTTGACTCCCAGGGCCAGAACTCTTCTTCGCGAAGGTAGTCAGAGAATTTACTCTTTCCATACCAGAGAACGCGAATGGGACAAGAAGTGGATCATCATCCTTGTAGCCATTCCCGAGGCCCGAAGAGATGCCAGATACAGCCTCAGGGTGAAGCTCGGCTGGGCAGGATTTGCACTGTTGAATGCCGGCGTGTGGATATGTCCGTGGACTGACCGACTTAGTGAAGCCGAAAACGTCCTCGATGAACTATCCCTGCAGGAAGTTGCCCATATTTTCATTGGAAACCTTTCCGATCTGGACGATCAGCCACACTTGGCTGCCGAGGCCTGGGATCTTCCCACAGTTGAGGCTGCCTATGAGCATTTTGAAGACAACCACTTCGGAAACTTCCCGCAAAGTGACGAAGACGCGTTTGCACAACTGACGCGTTTGGTCAATGACTGGCGTAGACTTCCCCTGCTGGATCCGGACCTTCCAGCGGAACTCCTTCCAGTCGACTGGGTCGGAAACAAGGCCGCACAACTTTTTATGGAACTGCGGGACCAGTGGAGGCCAAGCGCAACCAAATGGTGGCAGGAAATCACTTCCGATCTCTAAGGGTTTCGACCGGGTGATCGATCAACACCCACTATTTTTCATCCTGCGCGTCTCAATGCACCAGGTGACGGCACCACTGCAATGTTCCGTTCCACGTGACTGATTTTCTAAAAGGCTGCCGCGGATACCACGGAGCTTCCATACCCGCGGCTGTTCCGACGACAAAAGTCATAGGATTCTTCGGCCCTGACATTCTCGATGGCCACCGAAGCCCTGGACTTATTACCACCAGGATCCACCGGAACTGACAGACTATCGGGTTCAGACCCACCTCATAATTCCCACGCTCAGACCAAATGACGTCGGGAAGCCTGCAGAGCCTCATCCAGGCAATGACCCGAACATTCTGAAACGTACTCCCGAAACCGACTGCTCAACGAGTGGCTTAGCCTTCGACATACGACGGCCACGACTCCTCTGATTGACATTCTTAGCTGAAAGGACTGCAGGTCCGCCTGACGAATGAAAGTGACGAGTTGATTGATACGACAAACCTGTGACGGAAAGACACCCACGCGCCATTTGGCCAAAAGACCACCACAGACCTGAAAACGGCTCTAACTTAAATTTCGAATGGAAATACTTATTTATTAGAACACTAAATGTTAATTTCTCTTCTAATACAACAAGGTCGGCCCCGGTAGCGGAATAACATGTTAGATAGATGAGTCTGCCTGTACCGAGTTCGTTGACACCGTCGAAAGTATCATCATTCAAGGAATGCGCATATGCATTTCGCCTTGCTGTGATAGACCACGTCCCCCAACCGGTCAACTCGCTCACGCTCAAGGGAACGATGGCCCACAGATGCCTGGACCGACTTTACTTTGATTTTCCCCCTGAAAGTCGAACCCTTGAAGTAGCCCGAGACATCTTCCACCAAGTATGGGAGGATGCCAAAATAAATGGCGAACTCAGACAGCTCGAGGAATGTGAGTCGAGGCCAGTGGACTTAGATAGTCTTGCTGAGGACACCATCTTTCTCATTGAGCAGGACTTCATTGCCGAAAACCCGCAACAGGTGACAGCACTTGGCACGGAGCTTCAGCTAGAGGCTCGTGTGGGCGACATGACACTCAGGGGAATTATTGACCGTCTCGACCTCAATCCCGATGGCACAATTACAGTTACAGATTACAAGACGGGCAGAATGCCGAAAGTGATGCAGGAGCACGACAGACTCGCGGGCGTATATTTTTATGCGCTGCTCTGCGAACAGGTGCTCAATGTAATTCCCGATACGGTTCAACTGGTCTACCTCAGGGATGCGACGCGGATCATCTCCAAGCCAAGCAAGCAGTCACTATCAGCCTTGCTCAACAAAGCAGGCGCAATTTGGAAAGCCGTCCGGACCGCCTGCGAGAGGGACGACTTCAGGCCCAAACCATCCAGACTTTGCGGATTCTGCAACTTCAAAGTGCTTTGCCCTACGCAAAGCACCGACTAATTTCCGCTCCTCAGAAGATATAAGTGCCTCCTGAACCTGCACCGACCAAGATTGATCGAAATCCTGATAGTCTTTTGCCACACTCAATCAAGGATTAAACCAGCGTGCAGAGGTCAAATGAATGGATCGGGGCATGAAACAGGTATCGGCCAAGGAGTTGGCTGACTATCTAAATAATCCGGAGTCTATGCGCAAAGCCGTTGACCAATTCGACAGCAAGATTGACAGCCTCTTCGAACCACTCAGACAAAACGTCTGGTTCAACCGGCTCTTCTACTCTGCCTCCGCTATGGCGGATCACTCTATTATCTGGTTTCTACTGGCCGCAATCAAGGCGTTGCGTTCCGAAGAACAGGCGAAGCTTGCCAAAAGGGCGGCGATGGCTCTTGCAGTTGAGTCGGTTGTTGTCAACATGGGAGTAAAGAGCATCTTCAGGAGAGACCGGCCCACATATTCCGGAGAGCGGCCCCTGCCACTTCGCCAGCCCCTTACGTCATCATTCCCGAGCGGCCATTCCAGCGCCGCCGTTTGCGCCTATATATTTCTCTCTGAGAACGACTCTTTCGCACCACTCTATTTGTTACTGGCTTTGATCATTGCTCCCAGCCGAATCCATGTGAAGATTCACCATGCCTCCGATGTCATTGGAGGCCTCGTAGTGGGATGGACCTTCGCAAAGCTCTTTCGAAGCTTTTTGCGCGACTAAAATGGCGTCATGGAGTCAACTTACCAAATCTACGCAAACGGTGGCGTTGTAATCAGAAAGGGCGGACACGAGGAGGATAAGTACTTCTGCGCCCTCGTCCACAGACCTCGTTATGATGACTGGAGCCTTCCGAAAGGTAAGCAGGATCCGGCAGAAGAACCGCTTGACTGCGCCCTCCGGGAAGTTCTTGAGGAGACCGGGTATAGCTGCAATCCGCTACTCGAGATCCAGTCGACGAGTTATAAAGATGATCACGGAAGGTCAAAACTGGTGCGATACTGGCTAATGATGGCCAAAGAAGGTGAATTTACCCCAAACGAGGAGGTCGACTCGATTGCCTGGATGCCATTTCACCTGGCTAAGGATGCCATGACTTATGATTGGGATCGCGAGGTAATTGAATCAGCAGAAATTGCACTTGATCAAATCCGGTTGGATTGATGATCCACAATTAGAACGGGCCAACCAGGAATTACAGCCCCGCTTCGGGAGTTATAAGATACATGGAAACTCTAAAGTTCAACGTCAACTGGGATTACCGATGTCCATTCGCCCGTATAATCAATGAGCACATAGTCGTGGGACTGCAGAATGGTGCCGACTGGGAAGTCAACTTCATCCCGTTCTCCCTGACTGAAGTTCACGCCGAAGAAAGCGACCCTTCTTCCTGGGAAGATCCCGCCAAGGCGGATGAACTTCTCGCAGGACAGGTAGGGATTGTGATCAAGAAAGTCTTTCCAAAGGCCTTCAATGATTTTCATGTCCTATTGTTCTCAATGAGACACGATCACGGGAAAGACCTTAGAAACATCGATGTTCTCAGGGTGGCCATTTCTAAGGTGGGATTGGAACCAAAGGCAGTCTTTGCAGAAATTGAGTCTGGATGGCCACTGAAGGAGTACCGTGAACAACACGAAGAATCAGTACGGAGCTATTCGGTTTTTGGGGTCCCAACAATATTCGTCGGTGAAAGAGCCGCGTTCGTTCGCCTAATGAAACGTGCCGATGGTAATCCTCAGACCTCGATCCACTACATCGAGAAGATCGTCGACCAAATCGCCAACCAGCCAGAAATCAACGAACTGAAGCACACCACGGTCTCGAACTGAAATAGCGGGAAAACAAGGTACACCTGAGCTCAAGACACGAATTCACAGGTCGATCCGGTCCCGGATTGGTTTGCATACTTAGACCACCAACGCGTAATCCATTGAACCTTCCCGAACTTAGGAACGGGTTTTGTTGCTCTACCAGTTGGTTGGGCTTTGCTGTCATCGCCACCATCACACCACCGTGGCCAAAGGACCCGACACCGGTGAATCGGGGTAAGAGGATTAGTTCGCCCGCATAGGCCCCATCCCGTCATGGGGCACCCAGCCGGGAAGCCGCGTGCGAGTTTAGCTGGACAGGAGTTGGTGGAGCGAGAGCCGTCGAGGTTGCAGAGAAGCTTTCCCTGTGAGATGGGCCGCCCGTGGTCGTTGGCAAATGACAGGAGGCGGCAGCTCTTCGGGTGCCAAGGTGAGTGTGACG
>DAHXKX010000020.1 GCA_027366165.1 Actinomycetota bacterium | reverse complement strand
ACGGCAAGTTCATTTGTGGCCAATGCCCTTGGATTGGTTGACGATGTAGTGACCGTCCACAATCCCGGCGGCGACCTTTCTGTTCGAATGACCGCGGACCAGTGCTATCTGACCGGACCAGCGCAGAAGATATGCGAGGTGGCGGTTACTTCCAGCCAACTCAATGCGATGGCGGCATCGGTCAAGTGACTCTGATTGATCGTTCCTTCAAGGAGAAGATCATCTTGGTGGGCGTGGTGTTTCCGTGTCCATGATGCTTAGATAAAAGCAGCTCTTTGTCCAACTTGATCAACCACTCCCTTTTCGATCGCCGAGCGCGCAACCCGCGACACCCGATAACATCGAACCTAGTTCCAATTTCGCCCGATCGGAAGAGTCAAACCAGACTATTCTAGGATCCCGTTTGAACCAGGCCATTTGCCGCTTCGCAAATCTTCTGGTGCGGGCCAAGATTGCAGACCGAGTTTCTCCAAATGTGGATTTTCCGTCGAGATAGCCAATTATTTCCTTATATCCCAGTGCCTGGCGGGCCGTTCTGGATGCACCACGCGGATCATCGATCAGTTTTTGCACCTCTTCCACCCAACCCGAGGCAAGCAGAAGGTCAAGTCTGTGCTCGATTTGCCCGTAGAGCGCCTCCCTTGGCAGGTCTATACCCACGGCGCGGACCCCTCCGAAGGCGTTTGAAAAAAGACCTGGCCCGTGTTGGGAGAATGGAGTTCCAGAACCCAGGGTGACCTCCAATGCCCTTACAATCCTTCGGCTATTATTTGGCTGTATCTTTAGCGCTGCACCGGGGTCCAGCTCCACAAGCTGCCGATATAGACGTTCCAAACCATTCTCGATTGAAGCGATACTCTCGAGCTCTTCCCGGATAGCTGGCCAACGACCGGGGATCTCTAGCCCGTCCACCACCGCTTGATAATAAAGCCCGGTACCGCCAACCAACAGGGGAATCCCATTGCGCTCCCCAACAAGATCAAGAGTTTTGCGAGCGTCAATCTGGAATTGTGAAACTGAATACTCCTCCCAGGGATCCACAACATCCAGCAAGTGATACTCAATGCCCTCGAGTTCGGTCCTCCTCGGCTTTGCAGTTCCAATATCCATAGACCGGTAAACCGTCATTGAGTCAATACTTACAAGCTCGAGACGGTCGAACTGGCGAGCCAACTCAAGAGCAACCTTAGTCTTTCCAGATGCGGTGGGGCCGACCAATGCCAAAAGCGCACCGGACCGCGAGGCTCCACCATCCCTGATCGAAGCGCTCACCTCGCTCCACGAGCAACACTTAGGCCACAGACTTCAGAGTCCCTTGAGTCCAACAGCCTCACGGAGTAACATATCAAGAAGTGACACCGCCTGAGGAATTATGGAACCTCGCAACTGTGAACGCGATGATCATCGGCACGTCAACAGCGAAAATGAACAGCATGGCGCTTAGAACAATAAGAGTTCCACCGCGAGTTCCATCGAAAACAAACACGTACTCCAACATCCCCGCAACGATGAGGTAGACCAGAAGGGACCACTTGCCGACCTTCACAAATGTCTCTCTGGCAAGGCTTTTAGAAACCAACAACAACACTGCGCCGATAAGGACAAAAAGGGCTGCGAACGCCGCCAATACCGTGGGCAGCACAAGAGATGCCCCTCGCGGATAGGAAGAGAGGTAGATCCCTCCGACAACCACCAATGTAAGTGCGGCTATTCCAATCTCACTCACTGGAGGCAGTGAACCACTACCCGTTATGTCGGTCGTTGATGCGGACACAGAACTCCCTTCCTTCGACATCCCCCTCACGACGTCGCCACCCTTGTCATAATGATGAGAGTCGCAATTTGCATCGCACCTGTAATGCCTGCCGTAAATATGAAACGACGCATCAGTTTCTCAATGACCCTTCCATTTGGATGCTCTTTCTTCAGCTCGAACAGCACAGCGAGGTTGGCTGGCTCCAGCACCCCCAGCGCAATGACTGTCATGACCCCCACAACTATGAACGACGCAACCAGCCAACCGTGCTGCGACGCACCAGCATTGAAATAGCCTAGCTTTCGCGCCAGCTGGAACCCCGAACCAAGGGTCATCGTCACCACCGTTGGCATGATCACAAGCATCTTTGGCATAAACCGAGTAGAAAACTCCACTCGTGAAGGAATGGACATCCTCCCAATTATCGGACCAACGACGAACCCCACAAACAGATCGATTCCGGTCCATAGACCGCCCCCAACAACATGATAGAAGTCGAGTCCCCATAGCCAATTCCCAGCAATGCTGGCGATTAGTCCAGCAATGACCACTGCCACCAATGGCAGGGTTCTGACCGGAACAATTTTGAACTCTGGCCTCTTTCCCCCGCCGACTAAACCTAATTCTTCGGAGGAACCTTGGTTGGCCTGATTCACCACATCAGTCATTTCCACAGCCCCCACTTCCTGAAAGACAAGGTCAAACACTCAAATAACGTGTCTGAACCTCACACCCAAGCTAGCGTCATCCTACGCTCACATCCAACCTTTTCTTGCGTTTGGGATTTCGCAGCGTGCTGACTAGCTCACCGCGCAAATAGTAGCTGGCAGCCGAATCTATCCTGATATTAGCGTAAGAGCCTGATCCAAACGAAGAGTTCAACGCGTCAATACCGGATGGAACCGAAAAATGAACCAGCTTATGTCCTCGAGTCCTTCCCGACCAGAGGTCGGAATTCTTTTTCGAATGACCTTCGACTAAAACCTCTTCCACATTCCCAACACTCTCTGTATGCTTACGCAACGCGGAACGGTCGATTACTACCTTCAACCTTTCAAAGCGATCTGCGATCACTTCCTCTGAAATGAAACATTCAGTCATTGACGCCGCCTCAGTGCCAGGCCGGGGAGAAAATATGAAGGTATATGCCCCGTCAAAAGCTGCCTCCGCAACTACCTCAAGGGTGCGCTCGAAATCCTCCTCGGTCTCACCTGGAAAGCCGACAATAATATCGGTCGTAACTGCTAGGTCAGGTATCGCAGAACGCGCCATTGCAAGCTTCTCCAGATATCTCGTTGAATCATAGCCGCGGTGCATCAAAGACAGCACCCGGTCAGAGCCCGACTGAAGCGGAAGGTGCAAGTGTTCACATACCGCCGCCGTTTCAGCCATTGCGGCAACAGTCTCCGGTCGAAGATCCTTGGGGTGCGGCGACGTGAACCTTACCCTCGAAATTCCAGGTATAGAACCCACCTCGCGCAATAGGTCGGCAAACAATGGACGGACTCTCCTATCAGCTTCCCAATACGGGCCAGCAGACAAAGTTGGATTGATCGGGTCCCTGCGCATTCCAAGAGTTATGTCACGTCCGTAAGAGTTGACGTTCTGTCCAAGGAGGGTCACCTCGGTGACACCCTGTGAAACAAGGCTCTTAACCTCAGCAACGATGTCGTCAAAACTCCGCGACATCTCCTTGCCCCGTACCGACGGGACTATACAAAACGCGCAATTATTGTTGCAACCGACCTGGATCGTCACCCAAGACTGAAAATCACTCACCCTCACTGCGTTCAAAGGCGACGCAAACGCAACTTCTTCAGAACTTATCTCATCAAAGATCTCAAGGATCGAACCATGATCCTCGGAATACTTCAGCAGCTCAGCAGCTCTTGAGACGTTGTTTGTTCCAAAGACGACATCGACCCATGGTGCCCTCTTTTGGATGAGCTCCCGATCCTTCTGGGCCAGACATCCCGCCACCATTATCTTCAGGTTCGGATTCCTGTCTCGAATGGCCTTGACATGGCCAAGTGTTCCATAAAGCTTGTTATCAGCATTCTCCCGGATACAGCATGTATTGAACACAATCACGTCGGCCTCATCGGGCTCTGTGGCCGCAACCATGCCATCCGCCTCCAAGACCGAAGCGATCCGCTCCGAGTCATGCTCGTTCATTTGGCAGCCGAAAGTTCTAACGAGATACTTCTTATTCACAAATCCAGACTAGCGGAAGCCCCACTCAATGAGTGGGGCTTCCTGGTCCCGCGCACCGCCCGCCAGTAATCAACAATCACTAGTCGTCAAGAAAAATAGGCTCATTGTCCTCCTCCGAGAAACCGTCGGAAGCTGCAGATGGATCAGCCACCATGCCAACCACTGCACGCACCTTCTCATCAAGTTCAGCCATGAGACCGGGGTTGTTGGAAATGAACTCCTTTGCCTTCTCCCTACCCTGCCCCAGTTGCTCTCCATCGTATGTGTACCATGCTCCGGACTTTTTGACGATCCCCAGATCTACACCAACATCCAGCAAAGAACCCTCTCTGGAAATTCCAAAGCCATACATAATGTCAAACTCTGCCTGGCGAAAGGGAGGAGCGCACTTGTTCTTTACGACTTTAGCCCTAGTGCGACTCCCGACAATTTCCGCACCGTCCTTTATCGCTTCAATCTTCCGAATGTCTATTCGAATCGAAGAATAAAACTTGAGCGCACGTCCACCTGGAGTAACCTCTGGCGAGCCGTACATAACACCAATCTTCTCTCTGAGCTGATTGATAAAGATTGCAATTGTTCTAGATCTGTTCAAATTACTCGTTAGCTTCCGCAATGCCTGGGACATCAACCGAGCCTGCAACCCCACATGAGCGTCACCCATCTCGCCTTCGATTTCTGCCCGCGGAGTCAGCGCAGCAACAGAGTCGATCACCAAAACATCCAGTCCTCCAGAGCGCACCAGCATATCGGCGATTTCAAGTGCCTGCTCGCCATTGTCTGGCTGAGAGATCAGCAATTCGTCAATATCGACTCCGATCGCCTTCGCATACACCGGGTCCATTGCATGCTCCGCATCGATATACGCGCAGATGCCACCGTTCCTTTGTGCTTCTGCCACCACATGCATGGCTAGGGTCGACTTA
>DAHXKX010000014.1 GCA_027366165.1 Actinomycetota bacterium | reverse complement strand
GCCGCATGAACTGGAATCGCATGACTTGCAGTCACCTAAGTGATCAACGTTTTCCTTTCGAGGACCGACCACGGACTCAAGGTCGATAGAGATCAAAACGAGGTTACCTCGTGGGTCAGGAGTTTGGTTGCTCGCTGGCGTAGGTTGACTATCACCATGTCCGGTACTCGATAAGAATGTTGACGCCAAGATCTTCGCGACCAGTTGCAGGGTATTTAGTGGGTCTGTTGGTATTGTTCTCGAACTTAGAGATCGCTGAGCACAGAATTCTTATGCGAACTTCGAGAACTTTCGAATACGCGCTCTGCTCTACGCCGGCAAGCCCAATTTCAGGCTGTTGGATTCGATTGTGGTTCGGTGATGGGGATGACCCTCCCCGCTAGAACCGGAAGACCCGCTTTGGTGGAGGTGAGCGGACTCGAACCGCCGACTTCTACGTTGCGAACGTAGCGCTCTACCAGCTGAGCTACACCCCCGGGCAAAATTCGATCTTACCCGCCATGCCAGTCTCGGGAGTCCCCATTTGATTGAACGTTTTAGTTGAAAGCTGCTTTTTTGAACTGAACTAGCAGCCCAACGTAGGAGATCAAGGCAAGGAAGGTCAACAAGGTTAGTAGTTCAACGACTCTTGATCCCAATAGAAGATTCAATGCGAAAAGCATGACAGTGCTTCCCAGGAGTGAGAACAGGATGTTTTTACGACGTCGAATCATTTGCTGATGGGCGAGGCGAGAGACCCTTATTTTGTAATTAGCCACTCTGCTAGGTTGAGAGGTAGCGAAACGGTATCGATCCTGGAGTAGGACTTCCGGCTCAACTCGGCCGAATTTCGTGAGAATTGTCCAGGAAGATTTACGAACAGCCTGCCTACCAGGAATTGCAGTTGTAGAAGTTGAACACTGATGTCCTAGAACGCCAAGCGACCTGGAGAAGCTTCCAACAGATGTAATGTGACGCGAATCCCTCCATCTCACAACTAGTGGAATGGTAATCACCGCAGCCCACATTGATGCAACAATCGCCAGAAGCATTATTAACGATTCCTTAAATACAAATGTGTAATTACAAATATATCAAGCCAATTTTGGACGTGCTTGGTATTAGCCCAATTATTGTCACAAACGATTATTAAATGAGGCGAAAACTGGAATCTGTGGAAAGTTAAAGGTTTAGTTCAGTAAGGCTATCGGCCCCGGGGCGCTTCCAAAGACCGGATCGACCGCCTACTTTTTCCCAGAGGGCCAGGTCACCGATCACCATGGTTCTGTCCGCTGACTTGCACATATCGTACACAGTGAGAGCCGCCACGGAGCATGCGGTGAGTGCTTCCATCTCAACGCCCGTGCGGTCTACGGTTTCGACCTGGCTTTCGATCTCGACGAAGTCGTCACCGATAGTGAAATTAATATAGATCGATCCTACTAAGAGTGGATGGCATAGTGGAATGAGGTCGGGAGTTCTCTTGGCGGCCTGAATGCCGGCGATTCTGGCCGCACCCAGTACGTCACCTTTAGTAATCGCGTTGTTTGCGACTTTGGCGGTGGTCTCTGGCATCATGAAGACCTTGCATCTGGCAGTCGCTCTGCGGTGTGTGGGATCCTTGGGGGTGACATCGACCATCCGTGCACGTCCAAGCGGGTCAATGTGGGTTAGGCTGCGGTCTGACATAGGTTAAATCCAAGGCCTTTCTTTGATTTGTTCCAAATCTTGCAGATCATTGCTCCTGTGAACCATAAGTCCAAACACCTTCGGCTAGCCGCCGATTTGACTCATTGACCTGGGCGGTCTGATGAAATTGACGTTTCCAATACTGTGTCCTGCCCACTTTGTGCCAACCGCAGCTTGGATCTGCCGGATGAGTTCACGGTCGCTTCCACCTGATCGAAGTATCTTTCGAAGATCGAAGTCATCAATTGCAAAAAGGCATGTCATGAACTTGCCTTCCGCAGTCAGTCGTACTCGATCACAATTTCCGCAAAATGGCTTGGTTACCGAGGGAATAACTCCTAGTTCACCCATGCCATCCTTGTAAGCGAAACGCTGTGCAGGTTCTGGCCCGTGAATGATTGGTTCCAAAGGATAGACATCATTGATTCTTTCAACGATCTCATCTGCGGGGACAACCTTGTCCATAGTCCAAGCCCCGTCAGCGTCAAGCGGCATGAATTCGATGAAACGGGGCTGGAGTCCATTTTCTCGTCCGAATGTGGCGAAGTCGAGAATTTCGTGGTCATTTGTACCGCGTATCATGACTATGTTGAGCTTGATGGGGTCGAAACCGACTTCACGGGCTGCATTAATGCCGTCCATGACCTTGTCAAGATGGTTGCGCCGCGTCATCTGGTGGAAGATCTGAGGGTCGAGAGAATCAAGGGAAATATTCAATCTATTTAGGCCGGCTTCTTTGAGGTCCTCGGCAATCAGCCTCAGCGCTGAGCCGTTCGTTGTCAAGGCCAGGTCGACCGGTTTGTTAGTCGATGGTACAATCAGACCCGAGAGTTTTTCTATAAGCAGTGGCAGGTCGGCGCGGACTGTTGGTTCACCACCTGTTAGACGGATGCCGTCGAAGTCGAAGTTCTCAACAAAGATTCGAGCCAATCTCGCAATCTCTTCGAAGGATAGAATCTCAGCCCGATCCAGCCACTTCATCCCTTCTTCGGGCATGCAATATGTGCATCTGAAGTTACATCTATCGGTTATGGAAATCCTTAGGTCCCTCACCCGTCGATCAAATGAATCGATGAGGGGAACGAAGCTTTTTGACGTCACGATTAAAGCCTACTTTGATAGAGTGGGGGTACTGCAGCCGGTATCAGGCCTATCACAAAGTGACAACGTAGTTTCTGCGCAAGGGTCGAACCACTCATAGTTCACGAAGGATCATGGTGTCGACATGTTCGCCGGCTTTGTAGCCATTGCCATTCGGTACGATCGCAAGAGCGTTGGAATTTGCCATTGAGTAGAGGAGATGGCTGGACTGTCCGGACTGTGGCTGAATGTAGACCAAGCCGTCTTGCTCGAGTTGCGCAGAAACCCTCATGAAATGGATCTTGCCATCGGAACGTCTGCGGAGGTCGGTCCTGGCGACTGCGGAAATGGCGGTCCTGAACAGTTGCTGATGGCCCATCATTTTGCGAATGGCTGGACGTGCCAGCAGCTCGAATGACACGGCAGATGAAACCGGATTTCCAGGAAGGCCGAACATGGGAGTGGTGCCGATGTGGCCGAAAGCAAACGGTTTGGCCGGTCTGATGGCAATTTGCATCCAGGACATTGTGCCATTTGAGAGTTCATCTAGTATTTCCTTGGTGTAGTCAAAATCCCCCACGCTGACTCCACCCGAGGAAAGAACCACATCGCATGAAGAAGCAGCCTCACTAAAGCCCTGTCTGAGGCTCTCTGGATCATCAGGTATGGTTCCCAGGTCTATCGGTATCGCTCCCATTTCTCTGACGAGGCTGGAAAGTGTCGGGCGGTTTGAGTCGCGGATCTGGCCCGGTTTGAGAGGTCCCGGATCGTCTGTAAGTTCGCTCCCCGTTGAAAGGATACCCACCCGGGCTCGAGGAAAGACGCTCACCTCGTAGATTCCGAGACTAGCCAGCACTCCAAGATGTCCAGCGAAAAGCTGCGTGTTAGAAGGGAATAGCAGCTGTCCATTGGCAATATCACTGCCCGCATCCCGGACGTTCTCGAATTTGGAAGGTCTCTTGTCGAACGAAAGGTAAGTCCTGCCATTCCGTTCCGTGACCACGGAGTCTTCGACCATGAGCACACAGTCTGACCCGGGAGGCATCGGTGCGCCAGTCATGATTCTGACTGTTGCCGATCCGGAAACAGGAATATCACCTGGGTCTCCGGCGGCTATGGTGCCAAGGATTTCAAACTCCTTCACACCCGATTCGATGGCACTGGAACTAAGGGCATAACCATCTACTGCCGTGTTGTCGAATGGCGGTATCTCTTCGTCGGCATATATAGCGCTGCTTGTGAGCAGGCCGTCGCATTCGGCCAAGGGGATGCACCTGTGGGCGAGGGGGTTGATCGTCTGCAGAACAATGTCTTGTGCTTGATTCAATTCAATCATTGGTGGTGTTCCTGCTTCTGGAGTCTTGTCCAACATATCTAAATGGCGGGGCTACTTTGACTTTGGCTTGTGTTCCAATTTTCGCACGATCTCGCTCAAAGTGTTGCCCAGGCGCTCCGTGGGAGTCCGCGCCGAGGGTTTATCTTCGAACCGGCTGACTATTTTCTTGAGAATTGAGAGGAATTGCGGGCCAAGATCGTCTCTCACAAGTGCTAGTTCCACGATTGCAGTCAAGTAGTCGATCTTGGTGCCAACATCGAAACGCCCGTCCTTTATAACATAACCGAAAATTGGCTGTTCCTTGAGTAGTAGGGAGATCGCGTCCGTCAACTGAATTTCGCCGTTCCGTCCCGGTTTTGTCTTGTCGAGACAGTCGAATATTTCAGGCGTAAAGATGTAACGGCCGATTACCGCAAAATTTGAAGGGGCTTCATCCGGATCAGGTTTTTCGACTATTCCTGTCACGCGTACTATTCCAGAATTGTTAGTGGGTTCATAGGATACGCACCCGTATAGCGAGATGTCTTCCGAAGGTACTTCCATAAGTGCCAAAACCGAGCATTGCTGCTCTCCGTGGAGCCGCATCATGTCTGAGAGAAGTGGATGATCAGAAATCATGATGTCGTCTGCCAGTAAAACGGCAAAAGGTTCGCCAGATATGTGCTGCTTTGCCATCGAAACGGCGTGTCCCAATCCAAGGGGTTCCCCTTGGCGGACGTAATGAAGTTCAGCCAGGTCTGATATAGATCTGACCAGGTCCAGCTCTTCAATTTTGCCGCTTGACTCCAGGTGTTTCTCTAGCTCAAATGACTTGTCGAAATGGTCTTCAATTGACCACTTCGATTTTCCGGTAATGACTAGAATGTCGTCTATGCCAGCGGACACGGCCTCTTCGACAATGTATTGAATCGCGGGCCGGTCAACGAGAGGGAGCATTTCCTTTGGCTGTGCCTTAGTTGCTGGCAAGAGCCGAGTGCCAAGTCCTGCGGCGGGTACTACGGCCTTTCTGGGCAAATGCTGCACGCGTACTCCTTATCGGCTTTGTTCGCTGTCTGATTTGCACTGGTCCGGCAAAATCCGGCAGGCAGTCATTTGGGCGTCACTTGGCAACTTGAAGTTCATTGTATTGCAACGGCCGCTTTCCCTGCCACGCAATCTTTATGACAGCGCGTTAACCAGGCAAAAGATAGTAGTTTTTCAAGCTGTGGTATTATTAGCACTCAGGATAGTCGAGTGCTAATAGAGCATATGAACCTGGAGGAAGTAGGTGCCAACCTACGAATATGTGTGTAAGAGCTGTGACAGGCGTTTTGACGTCTTTCAGTCGTTTTCAGATGAACCCCTTGCAAGTTGTGAGGTGTGTGGGGGCAAAGTAAAGAAGGTATTTGGTTCCGTGGGGATCCAATTTAAAGGTTCCGGGTTTTACAAGACCGACTCTCGTCCGGCAGCGAGTTCCGACTCTTGATTTGATGTGGTTGGAACAACTTGAAGTGGCCAGGATTTGTGCGGATCGTATTGCTGGCCAAATGGAGTTGCATTTTTGGCTGCATCTAGAAAGGTTGGAGCTGAGTCGAACCAGGGCATCACGGCGCCAGATGAGCCGATTGCGCTGGCTACATGGGAGTCTGACCCGCCCAGCAGTGGAATCTCAAATTTCCGGGCAATTTCGATGAGTTGACTGTTTATCGATGCGGACTTCGAATTGTAGAGTTCGATCGCATCCAGATACCTGTTTTCAGCGGATGACATGAGAGTCTTGAGATCAACCGAGAACCTTTTTGAATCCATAGGGTGACATAGATATACAATGCCTCCCTGGTCTCTTATGGCTTTTGATGCGTCGGCAAGGGTGAGACCTGGTGGAATCTTCTGGGTGAGAAAAAGCCCTATGACCTCACCTTCAGCGACCCTTTGCTCCTGTCCGCAGATTACCTTTGGACCAAGGCGCTCCTCCAAAATTGGAAAGGCGGAGATGCTCTGATGGTCGGTTATGAACACGTGGGTCAGCCCGGATTTCTCGAACTCCGTTACGTATTGGTCTATCGAAGTGTTGGAATCGCCCGAGAAGTAGGTGTGGGTGTGGCAGTCAACCACCGCCTTGCCCAAAACAGCTTCCGGTTTGTCGAATGCCCACGGTTCATGTGCCGCATTCAATTTTGTTTCAGACGCCACTTACGGAAATTCCCTCGACCACGAGGCTTACGCCAGCTGCGACGGAGGGGATCCAGTCGACATCGTTCCCCACCGCGACCACCTCTTGGAGCATTCTTTGCAACGACGAGGCGATTGTGAACTCTTTGACTGGCTGGCCCAATGTCCCAGACCTGATGAGAAGACCTTCAGCTCCAACTGAAAAGTCACCGGAGATTGGATTCACTCCTGAGTGGACGCCACTAATCGACTGCACAAGCACTCCGTTGTCTATGGACGCTATGAGTTCTGACTGGTTTTTTGTTCCTGGGGTCAAATAGAGTGCCCTGGCGCCGACTCCAGGTGTTGAACTGAAGCCACCTCGCACTGCCGACGCAGTTGTCGTAAGGCCGGCGCGCTTTGCGGAGTAGGTATCGTAGAGGAACTCCTGCAGTACCCCCTCAATTATGAGATAGTTGGCTCTTGACGCGTAACCTTCCGCATCGTAGACGGAAGCTCCAAAAGCCGATGGATTTGTAGGATCGTCCACGAGCGAGACGATCTGGGAGGCTACCTGCTCATTGAGTCGGCCAGCGAACAGCGATCTGCCCTTAACAACTGCCTCACCGGACAGTGTGCCCGAGATGATCCCAAGTAAGGTGGTTGTTACTTGTGGGTCGAACAGAACCGTCATGCGGGCAGAGGTTGGCTTGCTCGCTCCAAGCAGCCGAGTGGCCCGCATGGAGGCATCAGAAGCTGCCTTGCCCAGGTCGAGTTCCGAAATTGTCCGTCCCACCGAATAGCCACCGCCAGTCTGGGTCTCTTCATTTTCCACCGCGATCGCATGAGCTGCGATGAAGCTGAAGGTCTGACGGTAGCTTGCCTTCATGCCGGTGTTGGTTACCACTGCGGCTATCGAACTGACGTCACCGTAATTGGCGGACTCCACACTTTTAATTCTTTTGTCAGAGTTCTTCAGGGTAGCTTCGAGTTCCAATGCCAGTGAGACCTTTTCTTCGGTGGAGTGCGACGATAGGTCGTCCCGCCAGAGGTCAAGCGTCTTCGGCGCGACGTTGTCCGGTACGCCCAGACCGAGATACTCATCTTCGGTGGCGAAAGATGCGTTGTCCCGCGCTTCTTCCAGTGCAAAATCGATAGAAGAGGGGTCTAGCGTTCCGGCCCAGGCAAAGCCTTGTCGGTGATTGTTGACGATTCGAATTCCAACTCCGCTCGACTGAGACTTCGAGAGGTTCTCAATAGCGCCGTTGTAGACACGTATCGAGGTTTCTTCATCCCAGGATACGAATGCCTCGATCTCCTCTCCAGGTCTTGCCTGGCTCACGATCTTTTCAGCGACGATTTCCAGATCATCCATTTGCAGTACCTCCAATCGTCACTCCGGTTATTCTTACCGTTGCCTGACCGCATCCAACTGGAACGCTCTGACCATCCTTACCACATGTGCCCGGGGTTATGGAGAAGTCGTTGGCAACGGCGTCTATGTTTTTCAGAACTTCCGGTCCATTCCCGATCAGGTTTGCGTCGCGGAGCGGTTCTGTTATCTCGCCGTTTTCGATCAGATAGGCTTCAGTCATTCCAAATACGAAGTCCCCGGTCGCAGTGTTCACCTGGCCTCCACCAAGACGTGCAACGTAGACCCCATGTTTGGTGTTCTCAATGATGGTTTCAGGCCTCTCTTTGCCTTCGACAAGGTAGGTGTTGGTCATTCGAACCATTGGCAGGTGTTGATAACTCTGGCGCCGCCCGTTACCGCTCGAGGCGCGATTCAGTTTTTTAGCTCTAAGCCCATCCCACATGTAATCAGTGAGAACCCCATTTTCGATCAGCACGTTTCTTTGGGATGGCCTGCCCTCGTCGTCGATCAGTGCAGTGCCCCATTGTTTGCTGACGGTTCCATCGTCAACCAGCGTGATCAAAGGCGAAGCCACCAGCTCTCCGACTTTTCCCTTGTAGACGGAGGAGTCCTTTACGATGTGGTCTGCCTCTAACCCATGACCACAGGCTTCGTGGAACAGAATTCCGCCGGAGCCTCCCTGAAGCACGACTGGGAGTGTTCCCGATGGAGCAGGTCGCGCCGAGAGCTTGCGCACGGCTCGCTCGGCGGCCAGACTGGCTAGCTCTTCGATATTCACGTCCTCAAACATTTCAAAGCCCATAGTGAAGGCGGCTGTCTCATATCCTGTCTGCATCCCGGTGTCGCCGAATGCCACCACCGAAACTGCTATGCGGGTTCTCACCTGCTCATCTGTAGCGAAAACGCCGTCGGTATTGGCGACCAGGATTCTTCTGTAGGAGTCTCCATAGCCGGCTGAAACCTGCTTTATCGACCCCGACGTCGCTCTGGCGGTCTGGTTCATATATTCCAGGAGCTCGATCTTTTTTTTCTTGCCGACCTGGTTGGGGATTAAAATGTCTTTTGAAAGCATGTGCTCATTAGGTGGACTCATTGCAATTGCTTTGGTTCCTGAACCTGACACCATTGCCACGCTTCTGGCGGCCTCCGCAGCGCTCAAGAGTCCTGCTTCGCTCAAGTCCGCGGTGTGGGCAAAACCAGTTGTTTCTCCGACGACGACTCTGATGCCCGCACCTATTGAGACTCCGGAAGTGAGTTCTTCAACCTTCCCGTCATCAAATGCCGCCGATGACGACTTCTTATCCTCGACGAAGATCTCAGCGAATTCGCCACCTCGAGAAACGGCGGATGCCAACACCTTTTGGACTATCTCTTGTGAGATCAAGTTCGCTCCTTTGCCACGACTGGCGACTTACTCCACTCTATTGGCTAGCTGGGATCAATCGAGGACGTGGAACTTTGAAAGGGGACTGGTGTGAGATGCTGTCTTGGCTAACCCTGCTATAAAGGCTCGGGCGCCAATAGGATGTAGGTAGAAAGTTGATTTAGTGAGATCATCCCAGCTGATTTGACCGAGTGAATTTAAATGGAGCAACGCAATTCTTGACTGAAAAATTTGTAAGACAAAAAGCCCCCGACTCCCTGGACATTCTCGCCAAGAAGATCGGGTCCCGTATGGATGAGCTCCTCAGCGACGAGATTGCGCGATGGAGTGCACTCGACCCCGACCTTGGTGAGCCCCTTACGTTTTTGAAAGAGATGGTCCTTGCTGGAGGCAAGCGATTGCGTCCAGCGTTCTCTTATTGGGCCTACGTTGGAGCAGGCGGCGACCCTGACTCTGAAGAGATTTTGAATGCGGGCTGCGCTCTGGAACTCCTTCACTCGTTTGCTATCATCCACGACGACATCATGGATGCGTCGCTGACGAGGCGTGGACTTGTTGCCATTCACAAGAGATTCCAAGACAAGCACGAAGGAATTTTCTGGGGAGGCGAGTCGCGGAGGTTCGGTGAGGGCGTCGCGATCTTGCTGGGCGATATGGCATTCGTGTATGCCGACAAGATGCTCATTGGAGCTCCTGTCCAGGCACAGAATATTTTCACTGAGTTGAGATTAGAGGTGAATATAGGCCAGTATTTGGATCTGATTGGTACGGCCAACGGAAATGCCCAGCCGAGGATTTCCATGGAGCAGGCTCGCCGGATAAGCCTTTACAAGTCGGGCAAGTACACCGTGGAGCGGCCTCTTCATCTTGGGGTGGCACTCTTGGGCAAGTTTGAAGAGTATGGCCCCAGCTTGTCCAGGTACGGTGTTCCTTTAGGAGAGGCCTTTCAGTTGCGCGACGACCTGCTGGGCACGTTCGGTGACCAGTCGGTCATTGGAAAGCCAGTTGGAGAAGACTTCAGGGAAGGCAAGCCCACAGTGCTCGCCGCGGTTGCGTTCGAGAGAGCACAGGGTCCCGATGCCGTATTTCTTAGGGAACGGTTTGGAGCGGAAGATCTGTGCGCAGATGAGATTCTCAGGTTCCAAGAGATACTGACTTCGACAGGCGCAAAAAGGGAGGTCGAGCTCTTGGTCGACCGACTTTGCGCTGAAGCTATTGAGGCAATTGGAAATTCTGGATTGAACGAAAGCGCGACAAGAGAACTTGAGGAACTTGCAGAGTACGTAGCAAACAGAGAGCTTTGACTTGCCCATCCCAGCGAAGATGCCTGGCCAGTTCCGGCGATATATGATTCCCCAGCCGAGTTAAGATTGCCAAGTGGAGTTGGCAAATAGCCACTCGTCTAAGGACTTGGTGCGGAGGGGATGTTGCAGCTGCTCGGTCTTGAAACCAGGTTTGACAAGTCGGTCCGAACCGCCGCCGCCTGTTCAGGTGCCGCGCTGGTTCTTGCGGCGTTTCTTCTTACCTTTGGACCGGCGGCTGTTGATCAGGCCGCACACTCTCATTTGCAGGAAATCTTCAACAGGCACGGGTTTGATCTGTGGGACAACAGCTGGTATCTGGGTCGATATAGTTTTGTAAACTATTCCTTTGCCTTCTACGCCCTTGCTTATTTGCTCGGTCTGAAAGTCTTGGCGGTCGTGAGTGCCGCGTCGTCCGTTGCCATTATCAGCCTACTGGCAGACCGCTATTTTCCTGGGTCTTTCCCCGGTTACCGGCGCCTTTCGCTTCTGGTCGTGCCGCTTATGGCCCTAACAGGGGCATGGCCATTTCTTTTGGGAATGACCTTCATGCTTCTGACGCTCCTTATGTACGGAGCAAGGAGAAGGCTCCTCTATGTCGTCGGAGCGGTTCTCGTTCTCTTATCGAGTCCACTTGCGCTGATTGCCTTGCTCCTCGTCGTTTTGGCTTCAGAGGCTACACATGATCTCGGGGCTGCAGATGGTGCGTGGCGAGTCTTCGTCAAGCGGCTTTTGTCGAGCTATTACCTTTGGGTGGTTGCGGCTTTGACCTTGATCCAGCTGTTGTCGATCAGAGCGTTTCCCGACCATGGCTACTATCCATATTGGGTTAGCGACCTGATTCAAGTAGAATTGTTCTTCGTCATCTGTCTACTTCTGGTGCCGAAGGGTCGGCATTACAGCACCGGATTGCGGCTACTCATTGTAGGGTACGCGCTGATCAATGTTGTGGCATTCTTTGTGAGATCGAATTTGGGTTCCAATGCAGCGCGGATCGTCGACTTCTCATTTCCCATCCTTGTTGCGCTGGTGAGTCTGAGGGGTTTCCGGCTTCGCGCACTTGCTTTCGCTGTGTTAGGGTCAGCTCTGATCTGGAATCTCATGCCCCTTTCTCAGATAATGTCACCCTCCATTTACAAGACCTCAAATGCAAGCTTTTGGGAACAACTCAAGCCGGTGCTTTCCCGGAATCTTGCGCCAGGAAGCCGGGTGGAGCTGGTTGACACAGCCAATCACCAGGGTGACTACTATCTTCCGAAGATGGGCTTTCCCATAGTTCGCGGCTGGTTCCGGCAAGACGATTTTCCTCAGAACGCCCTGCTCTATGGCTCGGCACCCCTCTCGAGAGAAAGTTATCTGAATTGGCTGGAGCGATCCGGGGCATCCCTTGTGGTGCTTCCTCCCGGACCTTACGATTTTTCCGCAAGCGCGGAAGCTAACCTAATCGCGTCAGGTGATTCCGGGCTCAAGCTTTTGGCCCTTGTTGGTGGGAGTAAAATCTATCGTGTTCCAGGTTCTCCGACCGTGGTCAGATCCCCAGGAGGTGCCTATCTTCCAGCAAAGATCGGCTATGACTCCCTGTCGTTTCATGCGCCCGAGTCGGGCAGCTATACCCTCAATCTCTTCTACAGCCCATATTTCAACGTAAGCGGTGGGATGATATGCGCGAGTGCCCACGGCATGACAACTTGGAAGATAAATAAACCTGGAACACATAGGCTGGTATTTGGTTTGACGTTCGGCAGGGTCGCGTCAGTTCTGCTCGGCCAAACGAGCGGCCTCTGCAGCTAACCACAGATTCGTAAAGTGGGATATTTTAATTGGTGGAGAATTTGTTGAACTTTGATACTGGCTCTACTGCACCGGCGGCTTGTTGTGCTCAGGGCTTGGATTGGGTGCAGCGCGCGCGAAGGAAATTGGCATAGATGATCCTAGAAAAGATCAAGGGCCCCAAAGACTTACGGTCGCTCAACAGTGCCGACCTGGAAGAGTTATGCAGCGAGGTTCGTCAGTTCATCGTTGATACTGTGACTGAGACCGGTGGTCATCTCGGATCCAACCTGGGAATTGTTGAAATAACAGTGGCGCTACATAGGGTTTTCAGCTCTCCGCGGGACATACTCCTATTTGACACTGGACATCAGGCGTATGTCCACAAGCTGCTCACGGGAAGAATGGCAGATTTTTCGGGTCTGCGCAAAGGTGGTGGTCTCTCGGGCTATCCTTCCCGGCGGGAATCACCGCATGACTGGATCGAGAATTCCCATGCGTCGACCGCTCTTTCGTATGCCTACGGAATTTCGACTGCATTGGAACTTGGGTATGAACCTACAGTCGGCTCTGATGCCGGGGACGGTCCGAGAACGGTTGTGGCGATCGTCGGCGACGGTGCGCTGACAGGAGGGTTGGCATACGAGGCCCTCAACAACATAGGCCATGCAGGCAAAAGGGTTGTCATAATTTGGAACGACAATGGCCGCTCGTATGCGCCAACTGTGTCGAAGCTGTCCACAGGCTTGACGAGACTCAGGTTGAATCCTTCGTATATGCAGGCCAGGACAAAGATACGGCAGATGATCGCCGAATTGCCGGCAGTTGGTGGGCTTGCGGTTTCTGGCATCGCTGGGATCACTTCCGCGCTTCGCGAGGTGATCGAGCCGAGAGTCTTTTTTGAATCGCTTGGCGTTCGTTACACAGGTCCGATTGAGGGACATGATATCGCCGCCATGGAGTACGCATTTGCCAATGCGGAAAATTGGGACGGTCCTATCGTAGTGCATGTTCTTACGCAAAAAGGTCGTGGCTATGGGCCGGCCGAAGATGACGAGGTGCAACGCCTCCACGACCTCAAGGTGGCCCAGCCGGAATTGCTGGCCGAGGTCGAGTACGGGTCCTATACCGAGACGTTTTCGAAGGCGCTGTTGGATCTGGCGGAAAATTCTCCCGAGATTGTCGCCATTACCGCGGCAATGCCGGGGCCGACAGGTTTGTTGGGGTTTCAGGAGAGGTACCCAGAGAGGTTTTTTGACGTGGGTATCGCCGAGGCTCATGCCGTTACGGCCGCGGCAGGAATGGCAATGGGAAATCTCAAGCCCGTAGTTGCCATCTATTCCACGTTCATTGCCCGTGCTTTTGACCAGGTCAATCTTGATGTCGGTCTGCATCGTCTGCCGGTTGTTTTTGTTCTGGACCGCGCAGGGATCACTGGCGACGATGGTCCATCACATCATGGGGTCTTGGATCTGATTGAATTTTTGGCTATTCCAGGTATGACGGTTCTAGCCCCGAGCTGTCTTGAAGATCTAAATCCGATGCTGGAGTACGCCCTTATGCTTCAGGGTCCTTCGATGATCAGATTCCCCAAAACTCCAGGTCCGGAGCGGCTTTGGATTCCCACCTCCAAGGAGATGCAGCCAAGATGTCTGGTTGGTGGCAGCGAGGTCGCTCTCGTTGCAGTCGGCAAGATGGTAGTTCCGGCGATTCACGCCGCGGAGGTTCTGGCTGAATCGGGAGTATCGGTATCGGTATGGGATCCGCGAATTCTCACTTCGTTCAATGAGGCATTTTTGCAGGATCTTGCCTCACATCGCATCGTGATGAGTATCGAGGACGGGTTCGTCCCCGGTGGCTATGGAACTCATTTGAGGTACCATCTTGAGACAGTCGACGGCTGGGATTCGGCCCGTTTCAGAGAGCTTGGCATTCCCGTGAGCTATATCGCTCAGGGTAAAGCGGACGACATACTCGCCTCGGTTGGTCTTGATGCGGAAGGTATAGCCAATTCGGTAACCAGAAGTCTGGCGGATGTTTAGCCTTGTTTTCAGGTGAGTAGTGTTGGTTCTGATGAACCAGGACTGTCGACTTTTTTGATCAAGTCCGGTCCATCCGTTCTTGATGAATTGACACGGTTACTGACTTGGTGGGTGATCAACACTTCATTACCTGGTGGTCGTGTAATTCGTGCAAGGAGTGAAGGTGTGGTCTCCTCTAAAAGCCATTCGGATACCTGGGCTGGCGGAACGATGACCGGCATTCTGTCATGATATTCAGACATCATCGCGTTGGCACTCGTGGTCAGAATCACAAAAGAGTCAACTATCTCGCCGGTCACGGAGTCGATGGACCTTTGAAATATCCCGGCCATGAGAAGTGGACTGCCATCGGCTCTGTGGAAGTAGAACGGCGTTTTTTCCGTCTTTGTGCCGGCGTTGATTATCGCGTGTTTTTTCCATTCATAGAATCCTTCAGCCGGAACCACAATCTTTTGGTTCAGAAGATTTCTAAAGGTCGGTTTTTCCCTCAGGCTTTCCGATCGCGCGTTGATCAGGTGGCGGGAGCTTTCCGTTGCCCATTTTGGTCTTATGCCCCAGAGCATCTCGTCGAGTTGGAACTCACCATTTGAAGCTTTGATTACCACGACAACTCTCTGGGGAGAGACATTAAAACTCTCTAGGAGGTGGCGGTGAGGAGAATATGTGTCAGGCCGTATTTGGAAGTCGGCAACTGCTTGCAACCTGGCGATCGTCGCGTCAATTTGAACAAATCTTCCACACATTTCGTCAGCTCCCGTGTTCACCACATGATAAATTAGTTTTATAAATAAAAAGGTTTTGAGTGGGAATCATTTCTTATTTTGGTAGGTTGTTAGTTGTATGGCGCAAACAAAGTCCTCTTTCGACGAAGATAAATCTGTGGTGGTGGCACCTGTCAATGGTGGGAACCCGCTTACGCACCGCCAAATCCTGGTTATTTTTAGTGCACTCATGCTTGGAATGCTATTGGCGGCATTGGACCAGACGATCGTGGCAACCGCACTGCCAACAATTGTGGGAGATTTGGGCGGACTTAATCACCTTTCCTGGGTAGTTACTGCTTACCTTCTCACCTCCACAGCTGTGACTCCGCTCTACGGCAAGGTCTCGGATCTTTTTGGCAGAAAGACACTTTTCCAGATTGCCATCGTGTTGTTCCTCCTCGGTTCGGTACTTTCGGGACTGTCTCAAAACATGCCAGAACTCATAGGTTTCAGGGCCATCCAGGGTCTTGGTGGTGGTGGAATTTTTTCGATGGTCATGGCCATCATCGGGGATATCGTTCCGGCCAGAGACCGTGGCAAGTACCAGGGACTGATCGGCGCCGTCTTTGCCGCAGCGTCTGTCCTTGGCCCGCTGGCGGGTGGCTTTTTGACTGACAGTCTCTCATGGCGATGGATCTTCTACGTCAATGTTCCCATTGGAATTGTCGCTTTTGCGGTGACCGCCCTTGTCTTGAAGCTTCCCACCAACAGGAGTCGTCATTATATCGACTTTTTGGGGTCCGCTCTCGTGGCGGCAGCGGTCACGGGTATATTGCTGATTACTGTATGGGGTGGCAATACCTACGCTTGGACTTCAAATACGATCATTGAGTTGGGAATTGGCTCGGCGCTGCTGATCGCCGCGTTCATCTTCGTCGAACTCCGCTCCCCTGATCCGGTGCTTCCACTGAGACTGTTTCGAAATCAGATTTTCAGCGTCTCTTCGGTTCTTGGTTTCGTGACGGGATTTCTCATGTTTGGCGCGATCATCTTCCTTCCCGAATACCAGCAGGTTGTAAGGGGAGCGAGTGCGATCAAGTCTGGTCTCATGCTCATCCCATTGACCCTTGGGGTTGTGTTGGCTTCGGTAGGCTCAGGTGCACTGATCTCCAAGCGTGGAAAGTACAAGGTCTACCCGATCGTTGGATCGGTGGTCGTGGCTGTCGGTCTTTTGCTCATGAGTACTTTGAAGATTGACACTACCTACACGAACCAGGCACTGATGATGTTCGTTACCGGGTTCGGCATCGGATTGTCCATGCAGGTGACTGTGCTGGCCACTCAAAATGGTGTGGAGCACAAAGATCTTGGCACGGCGACATCGGCCGTTTCATTCTTCCGTACCATGGGTGGGGCAGTTGGCACCTCTTTCTTTGGGAGCATTCTGGTCAACAGACTGGCCTACAACATGCCAAGGCTGCTTCCTAAAGGCGTGAATGTGCCGTCATCCTTGGCAAACGGGGCGGTTTCCGGCTCTCCCTCGGCATTGGCATCGCTTCCGCCGCTAATTCACTCGGCCCTCTTGCAGGCGTTTGTGGATTCATTGCACGTGATGTTCCTGGCTGCGATTCCGTTTGCCGTGCTGGCTTTTGTCATAGCGTTCTTTCTTCCGGAGAAGCCTTTGAGGCGGGTCGTCCATAGTAATGCGGAGGACGGTTTCGAGGAGAAGCTTCCATTGCTTATGGGAGAGTAGCCTGCTTATGGCGGTACTCGACGCGGACGTGAAAGTCTGCGGGCAGACACTTTCCGGGTAGCTTCCCGGCTGTTTTTTCTTGTCGTCGTCCATATCGGGTTGGTTGAGTTGTGGGCATGATCTTTGAGGTGGGATCTGATGAACGCAAACAGGGCCAGGCGGGGTACCTTTGCTTCCCTGAAGAACCGCAACTATCGTCTCTACATGTCCGGGCAGCTGATTTCAGTTTCCGGCACCTGGATGCAAACGGTGGGACTTTCATGGCTGGTACTTAAGCTGACCGGTTCCGGGGTCGATCTGGGTATCGTGATGGCCGCCCAGTTCTTGCCCGTTTTGTTGCTGGGGGTCGTAGGTGGACTGGTTGCGGACAGGGTCAACAAACGCAAACTGATTGTGGCAACCCAAAGCTCACTTGCTTTGGCTTCGCTTGTTTTGGGTATTCTTACCGAAATGGGATCGATCCAAATGTGGATGATCTACGGTATCTCAGTCTGGCTGGGTATAACGAATTCCATGGACAATCCTGCTCGGCAGTCCTTCGTTGGTGAAATGGTGGAGAAGAAAAGCGTCGCAAATGCCGTGAGTTTGAACGCGGTGGTTATGAACTCCGCCCGTATCATTGGACCAGGCATTGCAGGCGTCGTGATATACGTACTTGGCACCGGCTCGCTCTTTCTTGCCAACGCGGTCTCTTTTGTCGCCGTAATTGTCGCCCTTCTCGCGATGAGGCCGGCTGAACTTCATTCGTCGGAAAGGGTGGTCCGGTCAAGAGGTCAGCTGAGGGAAGGATTCAGCTACGTCTGGTCCACCCGCCGACTCAGGGTCCCCCTGCTGATAATGGTGCTCGTGGGCACGTTTGCTTTCGAGTTCCAAGTCTCTCTACCCCTCTTTGCGAGTGTGACCTTCCATGAGGGGGCCGGTACTTACGCTGCGTTTATGTCATTCATGGGTGCCGGTGCAGTGGTAGGCGGTCTCCTTGCAGCTACGTTTCCCCAGACCAGCATCAAACGTCTTGCATATGCAACCCTGGGCTTTGGAATCTCCATACTGTTGGTAACTCTGATGCCGAATTCACCAGCGGCGATGATGGCGATGATTCCTATGGGTGCTGCATCGATGCTGTGTGTTTCGATTGCCAATGCTGCGCTGCAGGTGAATTCGGACCCAGCAATGCGGGGGCGTGTTATGTCGCTGTTCACGATCGCGTTTCAGGGTTCAACACCAATTGGTGCTCCGATAGTCGGCTTCATCGGCCAGCATGCTGGTGCGCGGTATTCAGTTGCCGTGGGTGGGGCGGCGTCTTTGTTAGCTGGAACCTATGGGCTCATCAATGCGGCTAAACGGAGGGCGGCACGACTGGCTGAAGCTCGGGCCGTTGATAATGGGTTTGGCCCGTTGCACGGGGGTTCTGTCGCCGGGTAGCCCAATGTGGAGCCAACGCTGGAGCTGAAGTCCCTCTTCGACTGAGCGGGATTGGGGATGGGCCGACCAAGTCCTATGCCGCAAACCTGGGTTCCACGGGTTCGGAATAGGGGATGTTAATCCCCAGCGTTTACATGTCCCGGGAATGGCTTGGTGCGGATCTACAGTAGCAGGGCATTGGAGTAGGGAGTGCCTGATCCACACACGTGGGCGAGATTCTCTAGGTTGAGATCCAGGCTCGATGAAGATCTGGCATGCGCACACTCTCATCTGATTCTGATAATTGCTTGATATCTTGTTATTTGGTTGGTCGGTATGCCACATGGCGTAAGATGTGTGAGATTTGGCGGCGATGGGTAACTGAGTGCGCCCGTCAAGGCTGTTCAGTTGGCCGGGTTCTGCGGCCTGGTCAATTTGTGATGCGTGAATGGGCCGTGAACCGTCTCGAGAGTCGTTTGTAGCGAGTGGGAGCAAAGGATATTGTCATCTGCAATTGAGAAGCTTGGTCTGGCAGTTCAAAGGTCGGTGTGGAGCAAGAGGGCTGAGTCTTGGGACCATGCAGAGAATCCAGGGTTGGGCAGAGTTGTCGACGCGGTTATTGCCAAGGCAAACCTAGTCAAAGGGGATGAGGTCCTTGACCTTGGATGTGGGAGCGGACAGTTGTCGCTTCCAATCTCAAAAGACGTC
The DNA here is from genome assembly GCA_027366165.1 of Actinomycetota bacterium. Classification (GTDB taxonomy): domain Bacteria; phylum Actinomycetota; class Acidimicrobiia; order Acidimicrobiales; family Acidimicrobiaceae; genus SCQM01. The sequence goes on along the minus strand of DAHXKX010000014.1, from coordinate 12,761 downwards.
AAGTCGGTGCTGGCTGTTGACATTTCTCCGCGCATGATTGGACTCTTGCAAGAAAAACTAAAGGAATCGAGACTTTCTAATGTTGACCTTCGTACCGCATCAATCCAGGAACTCGATTTCGCTGATGAGAGTTTTGACCTGGTTGTCTCCAACTACGCGCTCCACCACCTAAGTGATGATCAGAAAAAGTTGGTGGTCGGGCAAGCTTTTCGTTGGCTGAGACCTGGCGGACGCATGGTGTTTGGAGACATGATGTTTGGGCGTGGTGGCACCAGGCAGGACCGCGATATCATCGTTTCGAAGATCTCCATAATGTTGCGCAAAGGGCCAGGTGGATGGTGGCGAATCGCCAAGAACACGGTGCGTTATCTGGCCAGGGTTCAGGAGAAGCCGATTTCGCAGCGAGCATGGGTGCTACTTTTTGAAGAGGCTGGGTTCCTTGAAGTGGGATCTGACATTGTGGTGGCCGAGGCAGGCGTCGTCTTTGGGACCAAGCCGGGCCCGCCGTTTGACTTTACCAGCCGGTAAATTAGCAAAGTTGTCGAGCTGATCCGCGCTTTTTTACTGTCCTTTGCCCCAATCGTTGGCTATTCTATTGTTGGCAGTTGATGCTGCGTAGTATTGGCTGAGCTTTGGAGGTGATTGGCCATGAAGCCTAGTGAACCTCACAGTACCGACTTCAACTATTCGTTCATGGCGTTCCCCCGGATTTTACCGCCAATCACGATTTCTTGATTTAGGAGCAGCTGGCTTTGGAATCAGAATTTGCGGTTGATCTCCTTGGGCGTTTCTCCGCGTGAAAGGAGGACAGTCCTATGGCGCGAAAGCCAATCCTCTTGGATCCACGCAGGATCCGAAGCATGCGACAGTCAAGATCTCAGCGACTTCTGACGATCAAGAGCATCAGAGAGTCGATCATTTCCTTGGCGGGCAATACTGGTAAACGAGTGATAAACCAAAACGGATCCGAAATCGGCACACTTGTCGATGTTGTCGTTCGCTGGTCTCAGGACGCCGACTATCCGCCAGTCACTGGAATCTTGGTGAAGATCGGGCGCAGAATCGCGTTTGTTGACATAGATAGAGTGGAGACGTTTTCCCGCGACTCAGTGGTTCTCTCATCTTCCACATTGGACCTTAGGGACTTCTCTCAACGTCCTGGAGAGGTTCTGCTTGGCAAGGAGATTCTTGACCATCAGCTGGTCGATGTCGACGGTGTGCAGGTTCTAAGAGCTGCAGACTTGTTTCTGGCCCATGCTTTGGGCCGGCTCAGGCTGGTTGGCGTCGATGTGAGTATGCACTCATTGCTGAGAAGATTTGGCCCGGCGAGATTTCGTTCAACGGCAACACCGGAGAAGGTTCTCGACTGGGCCGCCGTCGCTCCATTCGATGAGCACACTGGAGCCGTCAGGCTGCGCAGTTCGCAACAGGCGATAAAGAGGTTGCAGCCTGGCGAACTTGCCGATCTTCTTGAGGATCTTGGCCGAACTGAGCGGCAAGGTTTGCTGTCCGCTTTGGATATCGAGACCGCGGCAGATGCCATAGAGGAGATGGAGTCCGCCGAACGCGAGGCTCTGCTCAGAGAGTCGGAGCCGGAGGTGGCCGCAGACATTGTCTCGTACATGGAACCCGATGAGGCGGTTGAGGCCTTGAGAGCTCTTGATGAAGACGAGCGGGAAGAGATTCTCGAGTTAATGGCGCCGGAGGCCGCCCGGGTGCTGGGAAACTTGCTCGAGTTTGAAGCCGATACGGCAGGTGGGGTGATGACGACTATGTTCGTCAAAGTTCTGTCAAATGACACTGTAGGTGAAGTGAAGATCCAGCTGGAGTCCCACCGCGATCACAAGGACGAGATCGATGGCGTGCTGGTGGTCGACTTCGATGGCGTGCTGCTTGGCGAGGTATCCCTTTACGATTTGGCATTGGCCGGTAGCGCGATACCGGTTTCCACCTTGATGTCTGAGGATCCGGTCGTCGTGGAGCCAGCTACCTCTTTAGGCGACGTGGCGGAAAAGCTCACCGGCTCGCGCCGCTTTTCAATTGTCGTGGTGGTGGATCAAAGGCCAATTGGCAGAATACTCGCTGACGACATTATCGATGCTCTATCTCCGGAGCGGGGACGGTTCCATTTCCCGCGTTTGCTTTCCTAACCAATTAGTTTCGAAGTACTGAGTCAGCTGGTGATGAGGTTTCATTGTGAGTTCAGCCGTGCCGAAGCGCAAAGTCAATCAAGATGGACGTTGGCATTTCGGTGGGCCTTTTGGCGTTTCCACGTCTAAGAGGAAGCGCCCGTTCTGGGTATACCTCGCTGCAGCCGGCCCTGGTCTGATCGCTGCCAACGCGGGTAATGACGCCGGTGGCATTGCAACATATTCGTCGGCTGGGTCCCAGTTTGGCTACCGGACGTTGTTTTTCATGGTACTTGTTACGGTCGGCCTGGTTGTGGTTCAGGAGATGTCGACGAGGCTCGGGGTTTACAGTGGCAAAGGTCTAGCTGCTTTGATCCGCGAGGAGTTCTCAATTAGGCTGACCGGATTGGCCATGGGCGCATTGACGGCCTCGAATACAGGTCTTGTTGTTTCGGAGTTTGCCGGCATTGGCGCCGCGTTTCAGCTGTTTGGGGTTTCGCGTTACGTCTCGATCCCCATGTCGGCGTTGTTTATCTGGGGCCTGGTGGTGTTCGGCTCCTATCGCTATGCGGAACGGATCTTCCTAATAATGTCGTTGGCTTTTTTTGCCTACCCGGTGGCTGCAGTATTGGGACATCCCGATTGGCACAAGGTGGCAGCACAAACCATCTTTCCACATTTTATTGCTTCAAATAGTTTTATCTTTCTCGGGGTTGCGTTGATTGGAACAACGATTTCCCCTTATATGCAGGTGTATGCCGCGGCTGGAGTGGTTGACCGGGGAATCTCCCCGGAGGAGTATCCGCTTGAGCGTGCAGATGCTGTGGGCGGTGCAATCTTCGCCGACGTAATATCGATTTTCATTATCATTGCCACGGCGGCAGCCATTGGAGGCACCGGACCGCTTAGCTCGGCCAAACAAGCGGCACTTGCACTTGCACCTGTGGCTGGTTCCCATGCGGTGATACTTTTTGCCATCGGTTTGTTTGGTGCGTCAGCTTTGGCGGGCGCCGTGGTTCCACTTTCGACGTCGTACGCCATTGCTGAGGCTCTTGGCGTTGAGAGATCGGTTTCGAGGAAGTTTCGACAGGCACCTCTGTTCTTGGGACTATTTTCAGCCCAAGTGCTTCTTGGCGCCGCGGTCTCGCTGGTTCCGGTTAACCTCATCACGCTTCTGATATTCACCCAGGTGCTGCAGGGTCTGCTTACCCCAATTATTCTCACATTTATCGTGGTTCTCACAAATAGGCGAAGTGTTCTTGGTGATGCGGTGAATGGACGAATTTTCAGGATGGTGGCAGCGGTCTCAGTGATTGCGATTGCGGGGCTTTCGGCGGTGCTTATGGTGCAAACTGTAATCGGATGGCTTTAGCTTGAACAAGCGCATTGGCGACGTTAGACCTCTACGTATTGCATTTTGCGTGTACCGTGGAAATCCATTCTCGGGTGGCCAGGGTGTGTACACAAAGCACCTTTCCCATGAGATGGCTAAACGCGGTCACACGATAGAGGTGTTTTCCGGGCAGCCATACCCCGACCTGGATCCTAAATCCGTAGTGCTCAATAAGTTGGCATCTTTGGATCTTTACCGGGCGGAGGATCCATTTAGAATTCCGAAGATTGAAGAGTTCGGTTCGCTCATCGATGTCGCGGAGTTTGCTCTCATGTGTACTGGCGGCTTTCCAGAACCGAGGACGTTTGGCTGGCGTTTGGAGCGCGCCCTTGAGTCGCGTCTTGGAGATTTTGATTTAATACATGACAACCAGTCTTTGTCGTGGTCGATTCTGAGGTTAGCGCAAAAGGGCTTGCCAGTTATAGGATCGATCCATCATCCCATAACCGTCGACCGGGCTCTTGCTATTGAACATGCGCGGGGGCTGAAGTCAAAGTTCGGTGCATTCAGGTGGTATGGGTTTGTGAAGATGCAGTCTGAGGTGGCCAGTCGCATGGAGAGAGTCTTGACGGTCTCGGAAACCTCGCGGAATGATCTCTTCAAATACATGAACGTGGGTTTGGAGCGTTCGAGGGTTGTGCCCATTGGCGTAGACACATCCGTTTTCAAGCCGAATCCAACAATAAAGCGAGAGCCTGGTTTGATTGTGACCACCGCAAGCGCAGATGTACCGCTGAAGGGGCTTCACGTGCTGGTGGACGCAATGGCGGAGGTCAAGAACGTCGAGCCCAGGTCGCACCTGGTAATCATTGGAAACCCAAACAAGGGTTCGAGCCTGCCTTCTAGGGTGTTTGAACTTGGTTTGGACGCGTTCGTGAAATTTGCGGGGGTGGTCGCTCAAGATGAAATGGTTCGGCTTTACAACAGGGCTGAGGTGGCGGTTGTCCCGTCCCTTTATGAGGGATTTTCGCTGCCAGCGGTTGAAGCCATGGCATGTGGTGTGCCGTTGGTCGCCACAGATGGCGGTGCTTTGCCGGAGGTGACCGGTACCGATGGAGAAACGGTTCTCTTGGCCCGCGCTGGAGACCATCTTGATCTCGCTAAGAAGATACTTCAAGCTCTTGACTCTTCAATTCTGCGTGACGAAATCGGGAGGAACGCAATGGAACGTGTCATGAGCAAGTTCACCTGGGAGGCAACGGCGGGAGCCACGGAGCAAAACTATTTCGATCTCTTGTCAGCCCGCGGCGAGGATTAGATCTTGTACATAGTGGTGGATATGGCCAATGCTTACAGTTAGACCGTCAAAGCTGGGGGACATTTCTGAAAAGAACGTCCTCGACTTTGGAGCAGGAGCGGGCCGGCACGCGTTCTGGGCGGTGACACAGGGGGCAAAGGTGGTGGCAGTGGACATTGCGCTTGAGGAGATCGAAAGCGCACCGGCTTTCTTTGAGGCTCTGGCGGCAGACAATCCAGGATATGGCAACGGTTCTGCCGTGCAGGCGTCCGGGCTGCGACTGCCGTTTGCCGATTCCACGTTTGACATTGTGATTGCTTCCGAGGTCTTCGAGCACATCCCAGATGACAGGGCTGCGATGGCGGAGATCGCCAGGGTGATGAAGCCAGGTGGCACAGTTTGCATTACCGTGCCGCGCTTTTTTCCAGAGTCGCTCTACTGGATGGTCTCTTCTGAGTATCACAACGTTCCAGGCGGCCATATTCGCATTTACCGACGCTCCCAGGTAATCAGGTTGGCCGGGGAGGCTGGTCTTGGCGTGTACTCGCTCCATCATGCGCATGCGTTGCACACGCCATACTGGTTGATCAGGTGTCTGGTGGGAGTCAACAATACAAAGTCAAGAAGCTACAGGCTCTACCACCGCTTCCTGGTTTGGGACATCACCAGAAAGCCGTACTTGATCAAACTCCTGGAGAGAGTGTTGAATCCGCTTGGAGGCAAGAGCCTTGTCTTGTATGCGAGAAAGGATTCAAGTGCGGTCGAGTAAGTCATGTGAATCGCTGATGGGAAGTGCTGCGTTCGAGGCTTCACTTTCCTTTCTGGCCTCGCTGCAATTGAGGTCAGGGATGATTCCTTGGTTCAAAGGGGGGAGAGCTGATCCTTGGAATCATGCCGAGGCAGCGATGGCCTTAGCTCTTGGCGGCAGGCTGGACGAAGCTTTGGCCGGGGTCAAATGGCTTATGGAGATGCAGAACCGCGATGGGTCCTGGTGTCACTTCTACCTTTCGAGCGGAGTTGCGGAGCCCAGAATGGACACGAACACCTGCAGCTACCCGGTGGTGCTGGTCGCGGTGCTAGACCGGCTGATCGGTGACAGGCGGGCGATTGAGCCGTATGTTGAAATGGCTCTGCGGGGACTTGACTACGTCATCGCCTTTCAAAGGGATGATGGTTCGATCCCGTGGGCCGTCGATCCAGATGGGAGTGGTCATCCAACTTCGCTCATTGCGGCTTCATCCTCGATATGCGATTCACTCATGGTTGCAGCGGACCTCGACGGGCGCTTTGGAATAGGGGACGGGGTCCGCTATGAAGAAGCTAGCGTAGCGCTTAACAGCTCGGTTTCGGCCGCCGTGGGGCCCTATTCGGACACTTCGAGCTGGGCCATGGACCATTACTACCCCGTTCTTGGCGGCGTCAACGACGCGTGCCGTCTTACAGAAGGCTTCCTTAGTCGCTTCTACCTGCCGGACTGGGGTATTCGCTGCATCCTCGGAAATGAATGGTTTACGACGGCGGAGACTGCCGAGACGGCCATGGCCCTGCACATTGCCGGGGAAGAGCCCTTGGCGCAGGACGTGTACTTAACTCTTGAGCGCTTTCGTGGAGCAAATGGCGGTTATCTTACAGGCATGGTCGGACCCACCGGTGCCTCGTTCCCTCATCTCGAACAGTCTTCCTATTCGGCAGCGGCAGCGGTCATTTCGAGTTGCATACTTGCAGTCAAGGCGAGGAAAAGTATCGGATCGACTATTTTGAGTCTTTTCTCATAACGCGAAGGCTTCCTTGAGCAATGGTCTCGTGGAATCCCTCTACTAGCGCTCTTTGGTAGAGGAGAAATGGAGCCTGTCCGCCGAGAGCAGGGTCGGGGAAAACGTCATGTATGGCAAGGTGGCCCCCTTGAGTGATCTTGGGAACCCAGCTCTCATAGTCGGTGCGGGCCTCGTCAATTCCGTGTCCTCCGTCTATGAAGAGAAAACCTATTTCGCCGGAGAAGGCTTTGGCGAACGTTTGTGAATCTGCAACTGCAATTATCACGGTGTCAGCAAGCTGTGCCAGCTCGAGGGTCCGTCGGAACAGGTACAGGGTGTCCATTTTTCCTGAAATCGGATCAACCAGGGTTGGATCATGGTACTCCCATCCCGCCTGGTTCTCTTGAGAGCCACGGTGATGGTCAACCGATACCAGGGGTCTCATCTGTTCTTTGGCGACTGTGCCAAGGTATATGGTCGAAAGGCCTACGTACGAACCAATCTCAACCGCAGGAACGTCATTAGGGAGGTCGCAGTCATAGAGGGCCAGGGCCAGGGCCTTGCCTTCGTCTTGGGGCATGAATCCTTTAGTGGCTCTAATCAGCTCCTGTCTGCCGGCAAGGAGCCGGGCAAGTTCTTTTGGAATTTCGATTTGGTGGGGTGCGACCACTAGAGATCGATGTCCAAGAGAATCCTTCTGAATGCCAGGTTCACCGCATATCGCTCCAGTGTCTGTCCGAGGCTCTTTTCTCCGGTTGGAATGGTGTGGGTTTCAAAGAAACTCCGGATCTCCCTCTCTAGATAGTACGAGTCATCGGACACCAATCCAGTGATTCCGGAGAGCATCCTTGGAATCGTGTTGTGCGGGAATCGCTCCAGCAGGGCATCCCAGTTCTGGGCAATGAAGTGCCATGTCAGCGGTCCGGAATGGCGTCCCGTCAACAAGTTCGCGATGACGAACGGTCCGTTTTGACTGCGGATCTCTGAAAGGGTCATAGAAAGGACCTTCTTGATCAACTCCGGATGTTCGAATCTAGTCAGCGCCATTAGGTACCGGTTCTCCTCTTGGGGAGTCGACGGATGCCTGTATCGATCCAGAATGAAGGCGAACTCTGCCTCATCGCCGTTTGCTGCCACCACTCGCAAAACTGCCGAGACGATATCGGGATCAATATTGGACTCTATGGACATCTCTTTTACAAACAAATCTTTGCAGTCCGCTATCGTTTCTGCATCCTGTCCAATGGTGCCCATTGCTTCTATCACAGCCGACCGCAGTTTTGACGTGCCTTCCGCTTCCCCTTCTTCGGCCTCGAATCCGACCTTCTCCAGAATTGGCGCCAAGGCTGTTCTGCATCTTGCTGCGATGGTGTCCTGCTTGTCTTTTGGCGTCATTAGATCGATAAGCGAAAACGCAGAGATAATGACCTCCCATAGGTTGGGGTCAGGTTCACCTTTGACCGCTTCCACCAGCTCGAAGAAGGAGCCGACGTCTGTTCGCAATGAGACGGTTTGAGCCCAAATATCGCTGGCCAGGTTGAACTTTTCAAGATCGGTCAATTGAGAGAAGTTGGTAAGAACCCTGCCAAGGAGGTTCCGGTCATAGCCAACCCGGAAGAATCCCCAGCCATCTGCATTGGCTACGACAAGGTTGTCGGGGTTTTCAAGGGAAATTGAGACCGGTTCGGCTTCGAGGATAAACTTGCGCTCCTGGTTTCCGATCCTGAGACTCATCGGCACTTTCCAGGTAGATCCGATCTCAGACTGCCCGCCTCTGACTCCAGCTTTTGAAGGGTCTGACAAATATGAGAATGGTTCCTGGGTAATGGTGACATCGGACCCGTTTGACGTCAATCGGATGATCGGATACCCCCCCTGGAATACCCAGTCAACCATGGTCTGAGCGATTGGTTCATTACTGGCCTTCTCAAGTGCATTCCAAAGGTCTGTTGTCTCGGCGTTTGCGAACTTGTGCGAGTTGAGATAGCTGGTTATTCCCGCCCTGAATACATCGGGACTTAGGTAGCGCTCGAGCATTCGGAGCACGCTGGCCCCTTTCTCGTAAGTGAGCACATCGAACATGCCTTCGGCATCAGAGGGTTTGACCACGCTGAATTCGATGGGTCTGGTGTTGTGAAGCCCGTCTGTCGCGAGTGCGGCACCCTTGGAAAGTCCGAACGAAACCCAGCGATTCCAGCTCGGGTTGAAGTCGTCGGTGGCCAGAAGCTCCATGAACGTTGCAAAGGCCTCATTTAGCCAAAGTCCATTCCACCACTTCATGGTCACGAGGTCACCAAACCACATGTGTGCAATCTCGTGGCTGATGACGTCGACGATTCTTTCAAGTTCCGGTCTTGACGACCTTTCCGGATCGACAAGTAGCAGAGTCTCTCTAAAAGTCACCGCGCCAAGATTCTCCATTGCGCCAAAGGCAAAGTCGGGTATGGCGATCAGATCAAGCTTTTGACCTGGATAAGGAATGGAAAACCAGTCGGTGAAGAATTCCAGTGCGTGCGCCGCAACCTCTTTGGCAAATTGTTGGAGATGACTTTGGCCTGGCTTTGAGATGATGCGGATTGGAGTCATTCCACTCATGTATGGCTCCGATGCCTCCAGAGGGCCAACGATGAAGGCAACGAGATAGGTGGACATCGCTATGGTGTCCGCGAAAGAGACTCTTTTGTAACCATCCCCCAGGTCGACAGTGTTCCTTTCTGGCGCGTTCGATATGGCAAGGTAGTTGACTGGCGCATCCAGTTCGACACTGAATACGGCCTTCAGGTCGGGTTCGTCAAAGCAGGGGAACGCCTTCCTGGCGTCGGTGGCTTCGAACTGTGTCGTTGCAATGTATGCATCCTGGCCTTGGTTGTCAACGAACTTGCTTCTGTAGAATCCAGACAGCTGGTCATTGAGCGTGCCCTTAAAATCAATCTCCAGCCGGGCCTCTCCCGGCTCCAAGGTTCCATCAGCAGTCAAGGTGGCTCGTTCTAGTGCGGTATCGAGATTGATGGTGCAGTAGAGGGCCTTTCCGGCTTGTGTAATTTTGGCTTTGCTGATTTCAAGTTCCGCGGCGTTAAGGACAATCGAGCTGGAGGGCTCAGTTACGGAAACCTGAATCGACACGCGGCCATCGAAGCTGAAGGTTTGGAAGTCTGGTCTTAGCCGAATTTCGTACCTGCTGGGTACTATATTTCTTGGCAGTCTGTAGTTCGTTGAAGTATCCACAGAGGTTACCGTAGTTGATTCAGACCGAAATTGGAAGCCACGATTATACGGATTGGGAAATATCTTCTTTTGGGATCGGATGGTTGTTCGGACTTGATTGACTGAGAATGGGTGTGTGTGGATGTGGAATAGCTCGGGCCGTTCGTTTGAAGTGGTGGCACTTGGCAGTGCCATTGTGGACATGTTCTGTCAGGTTCCGGAGGGTTATGTCGAAGAGTTGGGCATCCGAAAGGGTTCGATGCAACTTGTAGGTCCTGACTTGGCTGGATCCGTCGTAAGTGTGCTCGGTGAAGTCGAGGTGAGAGGTGGCGGTTCGGCCGCGAACACCCTCGTCGGGATGGCTTCGCTTGGTCACAGAGTGGCTCTCATCGCCCGGACCGACATGGACGAATTTGGAAACCAGTATGTGTCGGACCTTGAGGCTTTCGGAGTACGGGTGGTTCGGCCCTACGAGAGGAACGATCTTGGCACTGGGCGCTGTCTGGTCATGGTGACACCCGACGGCGAAAGGACTATGGCCACATGGTTGGGGGCGGCATCGCATCTCCAGCTCGACGATTACTCCAGATCTGTCATTGCCGATTCGCAGCTGCTCTACATTGAGGGTTACCTTTATGACCTCGAAACAACCAAGACGCAGATACATGCCGCGATCGATGTCGCCATCGAGAACAACGTTGGAATTGCTCTTTCTTTATCTGATCCGTTTTGTGTTTCAAGGCACCGTGATGAATTCCTGGAACTGGTGAACGGCCCGGTATCGATTCTCTTTGCCAACCGGGAGGAGGCCCAGATCCTTACTGGCATGGATGACGTGGAAAAGATTGTTGATGCGCTTCGGTTGAAATCACTGAAGGGGGCGGTGACTCTCGGAGCGGATGGCGCGGTCGCATATGGCGAGTCGGGAAGATTTTATGTACCGGCACGCAAGGTGGATCCCGTTGTCGACACCACGGGAGCGGGCGACCTGTTCGCTGCCGGATATCTCCATGGAGTGCTGAGCCTTGACCACAAAGAGGTCGAGAAGTGCGCAATATTTGGGGTGACGTGCTCGGCTGAGGTTGTCTCTCATTTTGGAGCCCGGCCCGACACCGATTTGCAGCTTCTGATAGGTGGCACGATCTGAGCAAACAAGACGGATTGCCTGGCTAGTCCGGGTCGTCGGGGAAGTATTTTATCGGTTGATCACTGAGACGGACCAGCATGGATGCGATCCAAGGGCCAAGTGGCGCAAGAAGGCTTCGCAATTCGTCCTTCGCAGTAATGGAGCTCTCTTCCAAAACCAGGCTGCCGTCGAAACCTATCTCCAATTCGAACTCGTTTTCGACCCCTCCACCGAGATTGCTTTCGCTCGAGACCACGGAAGACCGTTCCAAAAGGAACGCGAAAATAGGGGAAGTCCTCTCGTCGAGAGATGACAACAAGACCGCAGTTGGAGCAGGCTCAGTCATGTTGACGGCGCGAATCACCAATTCCACGTCAACTTCTAACGATTCAGGGTCGCTCTCACCGAGCATCCAGGAGCGGTAGATGCTCTGGCTCCAGACGGGCCATTCCAGATTTATGTCTACCCTCAGGTTTGGTGGATTGACCTCTCCGGGAAGAGCGTAGGAATTTTCGTAGTGGATGTCGCCAAGGAGGAGATCCAGCAGCAAATGCTCCTGGTTGGGAAGCTGCTCAAGCATGGCAGTTTCAAGGCTTTGATGCAATGCGTTGATTAGATCGTTAAAAACATGGTCAATCATGTCTGAATAACTTTAGCGGACAGGCTAGTTTTGGCTTTCGTGGATAGTACATGGATGGACAGACGCGTTATCTCTTATGCCCATCGTGGAGGCTCCTATGAGGCGCCTTCAAGCACAATTGGAGCGTTGGAGAACGCTTGCCGTGTTGGGGTATCTGGATTGGAACTCGATGTCCGCTCGACTGCGGATGGTGTGCTCATCTGCTGCCACGATGACGTGGTCGACACCACCACTAATGGCAGAGGTAAAGTCTCCAAGCACACATGGAGCGAGATCGAAGATCTCAATGCGGGATACTGGTTCGTTCCAGGGTCGAATGCAAGTGCTATCCGTTCGAGGCCGCAAGAGGACTACATTTTCAGAGATGGTGCAAAGACCGGAAAGATGACCAGGCTGGCACGGGTGGATGAGGTCCTCGAGAGCTTTCCGGACTGTATCCTCAATTTCGACATCAAATCCACTTCGCCATCAGTGGAGCCATATGAGGAGCAGCTGGCCAGACTGATTTTGGAGCACGAGGCGGAGGATCGTGTGATTGTCAGCTCCTTTTTGGATTCGGCCATATGGAGGCTAAGGCAGAGCAACAGCATGATTTGCACCTCCGCAGCTCCTGGCGAGATAAGCGAGTTCTACTTCACTCTGGTTTCGGGACGAATGGCTGCCATGGATTTAGCCGAGCGTTCTCCATACGTGGCATTTCAAATACCCAGATTCTACGGAGAGATTGAGGTGGCGACACCGCAGTTCGTCGAAGTCGCACATGCTGCAGGCAAGGCGGTTTACGTCTGGACCATCAATGACAGGACTGAAATGGAAAAGCTCCTGGCCTTCGGTGTGGATGGCTTGATCAGCGACTTGCCCAGCCTGGTGGTTCCGGTGATCGAAGAACATGCTACGCATTATACATATAGGGCAAATTAGGCTGTGTAGAAAGTCCTGTTCTATCCATGAGGAGTCAAATGAGAGTATTGGTTGCAATGTCTGGAGGAGTGGATTCCTCGGTTGCAGCCGTGCTATTGGCGGAGCAAGGTTACGAGGTTGTCGGCGCGACGATGAAGCTATGGGGCGGTTCATCTGATTCTGGATGCTGTTCAGTCTCTGATGTCGAGGATGCCCGCAGGGTCGCCGCACAGATCGGGATAGATCACCATGTCTTCAACTTCACAGAGGAGTTTCATGATAAGGTGGTCGACTTCTATGTGGACTCCCACAGACTGGGTCTGACGCCGAATCCCTGCGTCGAGTGCAATAGGCATCTTAAGTTCCACACCTTCATCG
>DAHXKX010000048.1 GCA_027366165.1 Actinomycetota bacterium | reverse complement strand
ATTGGAGCTGTCGCCGGCACAATAGTCACACCTTGAGACGCAGAAAGGGATGTGGACATAGAGTCCTCGATCAGTTGACACCATGTTAAGCGTAGAACGGGCAAGCGAACCGATAGTTCAAGCATGAGAATTTGTCTACCTTCGGCATGAACAGACTCAGCGGCGTTAGTTCAGAATCCTCAAACCAAGGTCCTCGAGTCTCCTGGCCATGTCCTCGGCAGTCAGCTCGAACAGGCATGCCAATACCTTCAGGTCCTCATGTCGAATCGTGATCATCCTGCCATTGAAGTCCTGCCTTTGTACCTGGATCATTGAAAGGTACCTACGCAGGAGCTCCTTTTCAGGACCATCCATGAGATTGAGCTTGATCAGGTCGATGGTGACTTTGATACTGGGCTCGATCAATGGCGTCCGGCGCTCTTCACCAGCAACAACAGAAAAGGACTCAACCACCTCTTCTCCGCCACTGTTCGGCACCGAGAAGTTGACCAGAGGAACTATTGGCGTCTTGGGAGCAAGCTGTCTCGGAAGCAATTGATCCACGGGCACATCGTAGAGTTCGGCAAGGCGCTGAAGCCTGGGCACAGAGATCGAACGCTCACCCCGCTCGTAGGCACCAAGAACACTTGCCTTGAACTCCTGGTCTGAAGCCTCTTCCACCGCGTGTAGCGACAGATGCTTCTGCTTGCGGACAGAGCGGAGCCTCAGCCCCACCTTCCTCGCAAAACCATCGGATATCTCTTCGTCCTCATTAACAGCCATAGTCTTAGCGAAGCACCACCCTAAGTTCAAGAATTGTATGCATGCGACCGCTCACAGTGAAATTATAGCATATACGCTGCTTAGAGTAAAAGGCCTGATCGCCTCACAGAAAGTATCCCGGAAACAACAACCACAGCAGTTTCCGATCTCAAGACATTCCTTCCCAATCCAAACCTACGGGAAAATAACTCCAGTTCAGAATCGATAAATCCTCCCTCGGGGCCGACTACCGTCGGAACCCCAAGTTCCAAATAATCCGTACCACCCTGCGTACACACTCCACCCCCAGGATGCATTTCGACGAAACTCTCCAAACTCTCAATTGGAAACAGAGTTGGCAGGAACGCCGAACGCGACTGCATTCCCGCCTCCCTTATGACCCTTGCAAGCTTGTTGAGGTCATTGCCCTCCCTTTCAAGACCAGACTTTCTCACCGATGAGAACCTGGAGTGGAGCAGGTGAATCTCGTCTACGCCCAGCTCGGTCATCTTCTGCAAGGCCCAACCTGCCCGATCAAGTGAAGGTAGGCAGAAGCCAACCACTATTGGCGGTTCTTGTCTGGTCTCTTGAAATATTTCACCTGACAGGTCGATCTGGATACCGGCCTTTCCGCGGTTCCGACCCGTCTCGCGCAGTAAAGCCACTCTCCACCGGCCTCGCCCGTCACCGAGGGTTATTGCGTCTCCAGATCTCAGTCGACGAACGGTACAGAGATGATGCTGGTCTTCCTCCATCAATTCGGCTCGGTGGAGATCCTCCACCACCACATGGGCAATTCCCGACTCTGCTAAAGACGCTATCCCTGGCACACGGGACATGGAACTACTTGAATGCCGATTTGATCTTTGAGAATATTCCGTGATCCCGATCGGCCACCTCTTCTCCTCTCAGGTCGGCAATTCTTCTAAAAAGTTCATCCTGATCGACATCAAGGTGGGCCGGTATTTCAACCAAAACTGTCACCACAAGGTCTCCACGGCGACCACTACCGCGAAGGTCGGGAACTCCGCGCGATCGAAGCCTGAACTGAGTTCCGGACTGAGTTCCTTGCGGTATCACAAGGTCCTCATCACCATCGAGTGTCTCAAATTTCAGAGCGGCGCCGAGAACTGCCTGAGTCAGGGGAATGGTCAATTCGCATCTGAGTTCGTTGCCCTCTCTCCGGAAATGCGGATGCGGCTTTACCCTGATCTGAACGTATAAATCACCTGGTAAACCACCTCTTGGACCGGCTGGCCCCCGACCAGCCAGTCTGAGAGTAGATCCATGGTCCACTCCCGCGGGAATCTCAACCGAATAGGTTCTCTCTTCAGTGCGACGGCCCTCTCCACGGCAATCCTGGCAGGGAGTGGTGATCACCATGCCTTCGCCTCGGCAGCGGTCACACGGAGCCGTGGTGACCATTCTTCCCAATATCGACTGAGCCACCCTCCTGACTTGACCGGTACCGTCGCAAACCGGACAGGAGCTTGCGGTTGTCCCTGGCTTCGCCCCGGACCCTGAACATGTGGCACAAGTCACCGGCAGTCTGAGAGTAACATCCTTCTGCGCGCCAAAAACCGCTTCATTGAAGGACAGATCCACGTACACTTCACTATCCGCACCCCGCTGAGGACCTTTGTGTTGCTGGTTGAATCCACCACCGAAGGCCGACCCGAAAAAGGCGCCGAAGATGTCGTTGATTCCTCCTGTGCCAAACGGACCGGCGTCTCCGGTACCACCGCGCAGCCCATCCTCACCATAAGTGTCGTAGATACGGCGCTTTTCTGGATCCCTCAGTGTTTCGTAAGCCGTGGTGATCTCTTTAAAACGGTCCTCCAACTCCTTATCACCACCGTTGGCATCAGGGTGAAGCTCCCTGGCCAGGCGACGATAAGCCTTTTTGATTTCATCTTCGGAGGCGCTCCTCGAAACACCTAGAAGGCTGTAGTAATCGTTTGCCAACTAATCTCTATCCCTCACTGAGTCTTTTTCCAAGTCCCGCACTGACCAAATTTACCGCTGCCAATACCTTCGGGTAGTTCATCCGCGTGGGACCAACCAGACCTATAGATCCTACCTGCTCACCTTCAACCACATATGGTGAAACCACGACAGAGCACTCCGCCAGCGGCGCAATTCCAAGCTCGGACCCGATTGCGACTTTCTGACCTTTGGAAAGAACGTCTCTTATCAACGACACCACCAAAAAGTGCTGTTCGAGTGTCACCAAGACCCTTCGCACAGTGTCCACCGCATCAAAAGCGCTTGCCACCTTCGATGCACCTTCGATATAGACACTCTCGGTCTCACCTTGAAACTCTCTGAGACTTTCTACAGCCAAGACGCAGATCTGATCTACAAGCGGTTCACCCAGTGGTTCCGGCTCGTCCAGCGAGCCCAACGGTACACCACGCAACCGCCTGGTCAAAAAGTTGGATGCCACCTCGAGTTCGGATTCACTAATATCTGTACTCAGCTCAAGTGTCTTCTTCTCAACAGCACCCTTAGAATCCACCATCAGCAACAGGACCCTCTTGGGATCAAGGGAGATTAGCTGAACCGAACGAATGAGAACCGTCTCCGGATTTGGCCCAGTTACCACGGCCGCATAGTTCGTCAAATTGGTCAAAAGGCGTGACGTATCGCTAAACATCTCCGCCAAAGCCCCGTGCGCCTTGGTGAAGAACTCCTCGACGCTCTGAAACTGGATGATATCGGAGTCATTCGCATCGTTGACAAATGTGTCCACGTAGTACCTGTAACCTTTGTCCGTGGGAATTCGACCCGCACTGGTGTGAGGTTGAGTCAGATATCCCTCGTGCTCCAAAAGATTCATCTCATTCCTGATCGTGGCGGGAGAGACTTGGATTCCCGCGACACGAGCCAGGAGAGACGACCCCACAGGTTCAGCGCACTGAACATATTCATCAACAACCGCCCGCAGAATAGCGGCTTTTCTTGAGTCCATAAAACCTGACATCATTCCGCCTTCATCAGAACATCCCTAGCACTCTATTCTATCGAGTGCCAATAGATATGAAAATCAATTAAACGAACCAGATAGCTATTCAGTGGACTTTTTCCCGTAATTCAGGTCAAAACCCAGCTGATGCGCTAGCTTTGCTGAGCCATCGCCGTTCAAAGCTTACTGAAACCGGACCAGGGCCGGGTCTGAACCCAACCGTGCCATGCTTCCAGCGGGCGCTGACGGCGATAAGTCCCTCGGCCCTTCGAAGGAAACCACGACGTCATGAACTCAGGAATTCAGGAATTCAAACATAGGAGCGTCAAAGAATGAATTGGGACCTGACTATCGTATGGAGCGTCAATTTGCCGTCGGTTTGCCAGCTGACCGACATAGGATCGGCCAAATGCCCCACAAAATTGCCATTCTCGTCATCGTTGGCAAAGGCCATGAACAGCCACTTGGACTCCCGATTCTGAATCAGCCGACCGGCATACAACTTGTCGTCAGTAATCAGCTGGGCATTATATATGTCGAAAGGCCCGAGAATCGAATCACATGGTACCGCCCATACCCCACCCTTGCCGCCACCACCGACAACGGCAGACCGTCTTACGGCGGAGAACTCCCTGGCAAGACAGGAAAACAGAAGTACAGGCTTGCCATCAACAATGTTAACTTGAGTGACTTCAAGGTCAGCGAAGCCCGATCCAGTTTCGGACAATGGCGGACGAATTTCCCAGTTCAAGAGGTCGAGAGAAAAAGCATGTCCCACCACGCCACGATCGTCATCCACACCGGTCTTGGCTCTGGCGGTGATAAACATGTGCCAACCGCTGCCATCCGGATCGGGAAATACCCAGGGATCCCGCCAAGTCTCGTTTGACCAGGTCGATTCACCCAACTTTTCATATATGAGGGCATCAGCAGCAAGAGGTTGGAAATCCTTCCTCTTTTCCCATTTGTACAGATCATCAGATGTTGCCAGCCCAATCCTTTGAACTAGTCCACCCTCACGATATGAAATCCCGGTATAAAACATGTACCAAAGATTGTCCGGACCCTTGACGACCGAACCCGTCCAGGTTGCCAAATCGTCAAATGCCTCGTCATCAGATGGAGCCATGACGTCTTCACAGACTGCCCAATCGAACAAGTCCCTCGATACCGCATGGCCAATGGTTGTTCTCGTATGGCGTCCATCCGGATTTCTAACCAGGTCTCGGCGTCCGTCCGGTGAGTGGTACACCTTGGAGGCCTTGAGAAAGTAGATGTGATACTCGTCGCCGGTATCGGCAATCCAAAAATCCCAAGTCCAGGTATCAGTTAGCTGTAACAACCCCGTCCCAATCTCTCAAAGCTAAAAACATCGCGCAAGATTATGCGGCAACGGAAGCGAAAACCGCCGCCTATCACTCTCCCTCCAAGCCCAGTCTTCACTTTCCATGGAAATCCCGCAGTAGAGACTCTCAACATACCAAACGAAAAGCCACAATTAGCGTCGAACCAGATCATCGGACACTTCTTGAGCAAATCCCACTTCAGTTTTTGTCCGGTCGGCCAATACATCGCCTCTTCCTTCAAGGAGAGCACTTTCCAAGCCGAACTATCAACTCAAATTGATGGCTAGAGTCTGAAGAAGTAATCAAGCACCTCCATGGGTTGACAAGTCTGGGTGACGCTTTACTCAACTCCACAAGTCTTTGACAGAGGCATTGCCAGGTTTTTGACTACTTTTCCAGCAGAAATGACATCATGTGCTGTGTTGATATCCGCATCGTCGCCCCTCCCGATTTCCACGATGACGAACATGCCATCTGGCTGCGGTTATCTTCATACGGGTTGCCTCACATAGGACACACGGCATTTCCCAGCCACAGATGCTGGTGAATGCAAATGGCCATATGAGGCGATACCAATGCCCGCCCAACCCAGACAATGATTTGCCCAACTGCGCCATTCTTCCTCGCTCTAACGGACAAGGTTTGTCGCGCAGTCCGATCACGGAGATCCACTGGAGCATCCAACAAACACCAAAGGTTTTCAGAGCTGGCACCTTCAGGCGCCAAGCCTGAATCCTGACTTCAATCGTCGAGTCTCAAGGCAGAAATGAAAGCCTCTTGAGGGACTTCCACCCGCCCGATGTTCTTCATACGCTTCTTGCCTTCTTTTTGCTTTTCAAGAAGCTTCCGCTTGCGGGATATATCACCTCCATAGCACTTCGCCAAAACGTCTTTTCTACGGGCTTTGACGGTCTCGCGGGCGATGATCCTCCCGCCTATGGCTGCCTGGATCGGCACGTCGAACAGCTGCCTTGGAATCAATTCTCCCAGCTTAGCTGTCATCTTTCTGCCATAATCATACGCTTTTGACTTGTGAATGATCGCTGAAAACGCGTCGACTGGAACCCCATTGAGCAGGATATCCAACTTGACAAGATCGCTCTCGCCGTATCCAGCTGGATCGTAGTCCAAAGATGCGTATCCTTTTGTCCTGCTTTTCAGCTGATCGAAGAGATCGAGGACGACTTCGGCAAGCGGTATTCGGTAGCCAATCTCCAGTCTTTCGGGGGAGATATACTCCATCCGGTTCATCTCTCCCCGCCGACTCTGACATAGCTCCATGATCGCACCGGTGTACTCCGATGGGGTGATGATGTTTATCTGAAGAAACGGCTCCTCCACCTTCGAAACCGATTGTGCCGCCGGCATGTCGCTGGGCCTGTCAATCTTCACTGGTATGTCCGAACCCTCGAGATAGGCTATGTACTCAACCGAAGGAGATGTGGCAATTAATGAAAGACCGAACTCCCGCTCTAGACGTTCGCGGACAATCTCCATGTGAAGCAGCCCTAAAAAACCGCACCGAAAACCAAAACCTAAAGCACCGGAGGTTTCAGGCTCATAGGTAAACGAACTGTCATTCAGCCTCAGCTTCTCCAGCGACTCCCTGAGATCCTCGAACTCGTCACCATCAACCGGATAAAGCCCGCAGAATACCATCGGCTTGGGATCCTGGTAGCCCTCCAGTGGCTCAGATGCAGAATCCGCATAGGAGGTGACGGTCTCACCTGACCTCGCCTCTCCAACGTCTTTGATGCCGGCGATCAGGTAACCCACCTCTCCGGGACCAAGCGACTCCACCGCCACTTGGACAGGTGTCCTTATCCCAATCTCCTCAACCTCATGGACAGCAGATGTCTGCATGAAACGCAACTTTGAATCGGTACGAAGAGTTCCATCGACAACCCTTAGAGAAGAGATCACACCGCGATACTGATCGTAGTAAGAGTCAAAAATGAGCGCTCTGAGCGGCTTATCCACGTCCCCGACAGGCGCAGGGATCCTTGCCACCGCAGCGTCGAGGAGTTCAGGAACCCCGACACCCGTCTTGCCCGAAATCCTTAGGATCTCATTTGCAGGTATACCCAGAACCTTTTCAATTTCCGCAGCATAGCGTTCTGGATCTGCAGCCGGAAGATCGATCTTGTTCAGAGCCGCGACGATCTCGAGATTGTGTTCCATTGCCAGGTAACAGTTAGCCAAAGTCTGGGCCTCGATTCCCTGCGAAGCATCGACCAGAAGTATCACTCCTTCACAGGCGGCCAAAGAGCGCGACACCTCGTAGCCAAAATCCACATGCCCGGGGGTGTCTATCAAGTGGATGACGTGGTCCTTCCAGTGGACGCGAACATTCTGAGCTTTTATGGTAATTCCGCGCTCGCGTTCGATGTCCATGGTGTCGAGATATTGCTCGCGCATTTCCCTTGGATCAACTGCACCGGTAAGCTCAAGGATTCGATCCGATAGTGTCGATTTGCCATGGTCAATATGAGCGATAATGGATAAATTGCGTATTTTCGTGGAGTCAATCATTTTTCTCTACAAAAGATTAGGCTCCCAAAGCCCGACTTAGGTTGAATGGGATCTAAACTCTTTTTCCCAGCATCCACCTTTGTGCTGGATCATTTTTGCGTCACAGAAACGGACACGGAAACCAGAATGGCAAATATCAAAAGCCAAATCAAAAGAATCAGAACCAACGAGATAAGCAGACTCAAGAATAAGTCGGTTCGCTCCGAACTGAAGACCAGGGTCAAAACGGCTGTGGCTGCTGTGGAAAATCAAGAGGAAAACAGCGCCGAAGCGATAAAACTGGCCGTAAAGAAGTTGGACAAAGCGGCATCATCTGGCGTAATTCACAAGAACCAGGCCGCAAGGAGAAAAGGTCGGCTAATGGCCCGACTCGCCAAGATTTCCCAAGCTCAATAAGACTAGATACGGATCAATTTTTATAAGGTACACTCACGCGCACCTTTGCATTATGAAATCCGCCTCCATACCACTCCGTGGCTAGAGCGACAGAGTATTCCATATGGGCGAACTCGGGGGCGGACGACCGACCAACTGACCCAAGAGGCGGCATGGACCTCCCAAGCATCAGGCCACAGTCTGAATCACCCGAACTGCGAATTCCATGGGAAACTCCAAGTGGAACGCTGGGCCACAACTGTGTCCACGAGGCCGGCACTTCCAAGAGTTTCACCCTAATTCACATAAATCCCCCGAAAAGTTTCAGATACCCGGACCGAGCCAAGCAGCTCCTACCCGGAAAAGAGAAAAACTTCTACATAACCCACCGGCGATTCCAATTTAAATTAAGTCCGATATCATCTGACGCCACATCGGGCCTGACAAAAGATTACACCCACGAGCGGATGCTGACGGGAACTTCAATTGTCTGACTCACCCTCCGATAGACCCTTCCCTCACTCCAATGAGCAACGAAACCTTGTACCTCCACCCAATAAAAACTCGGGTCACCAGCACCATGAACACCATCATGGACACGATCATAAAATTCGATTCCTATCGCCCCTAATTGGATTCGTGAAGCACAGCCACGCCGAAACTGACCTTTTTGCTTCAGTCATCGATACCAGCAGCGAGGGAATTCGGGCGCTAAAGGTCTCTCTGATTGGACTCGGCCTCACCGCAGTCATCCAGCTGCTGGTGGTAACCGTCTCGGGATCGATTGCGCTCTTTTCAGAGTCGATCCACAACTTTGCCGATGCCCTGACGGCCCTGCCCCTTGGAATTGCATTCATGGTTGCAAAGAAGAAACCCAATTCACGCTATACCTATGGATACGGAAGAGCTGAAGACCTTGCAGGTATGTTCATAGTCCTAATCATCACCGCCTCATCGCTTGCCGCCCTTTACGAATCAATTTCCAGGCTGATCCACCCGCACGAGGTCCATCAGATTCCCGCCGTGATACTCGCCGGTATCGTAGGATTTCTGGGAAACGAGGGGGTGGCGATATACAGGATCAGAGTCGGCACGCGAATTGGCTCTGCCGCACTCACTGCTGACGGACTCCATGCAAGAAGCGACGGTCTCGCGTCACTTGCAGTTGTGCTTGGGGGGATTGGGATGCTCTTTGGGTTTAGGCAGGCCGATCCGATTGCCAGCCTCCTGGTCGGAGTCGCAGTCTTCGGTATTCTGCGCACCGCCGCCCGCGACATTTACCGCAGGCTAATGGATAGCGTTGATCCCATACTGGTTCAAAAGGTCCGCGGCGTACTGCTTTCCACTCCCGGAATCGAAGGCATCGATGCCGTCCATATACGCTGGATCGGACATCAGCTAAGGGCGGAGGCAGATATCCTGTCCGCCGCAAACCTGAGCCTTGTCGAAAGTCATCTAATTGCGGAAGATGCCCACCACAGACTTCTCCACGAGATTCCGCGTCTTTCGGAGGCCGTGATTCACACGAGTCCCTTGCACCACGATGGAGACTCAGCCCACCCAAATATCGCACACCACTTTCCCCAGAACCCTCCCGTCGCCTGACGGTCGCAAACGTCAATAAATCAGCCTGCAACTGGGAGTTCTTCGAACTAGGCTAATCAATAGCGGTCTGATAGTCTCCACGGAGCGAGGCGATAACCGCCGGATGCACCACCTCGCCGTTGGAAACGTTCAATGAACCTGCGAGCCGTTCGGAACTGGGATCCTTTGCCAGATCGATGAGTCTCGGAATCACCGCCGCCGAAAGAGCTCTGGATGATGTCCTTGGGTACTGCCCCGGAACATTGGTTACGCAGTAGTGAATTACCCCCGCTTCGATATAAGTCGGATTTGACAGAGATGTTGGGCGCGAAGTCTCAACGCACCCGCCCTGGTCTATCGCTAAATCGACAATCACCGATCCTGGTCTCATCGATTCAACCTGGTCTTTGGTGACTACAACGGGTGCCCTCGCACCTGTCACCAAAGCGGCTCCGACCACCAGATCGGCGTTCACCACTGCCTCTCCAACGTTGTGATGGTTCGAATACAGGGTGGAAGTCACGATTCCCTGTTCATGGACTTCCAACAGCCGCTCAAGGTCGACATCGACCCCAGTGACCTCAGCGTCCATGCCCCTGGCGCCACGCGCCGCCATTGTCCCGACAACACCCATTCCAATGACCACGACACGTGCCGGGGGCACGCCAGCGGCACCCCCCAACAAGGTGCCAGAGCCCTCCGCGAGGTGAAATGCCCCCACTATTGCGGCCGCCCTCCCCGCGATCTCACTCATCGGCGCCAAAAGTGGAAGGCCTTTGGGCCAAGTCAGAGTTTCAAAAGCGTATGCTTCGACCCCAGAGTTCGCAAGAGCTTCAGTAAGTGCCGGTCCGGCGGCAAGGTGCAGATAGGCAAAAAGTTGGAGACCAGGCCTTAAATATGCCCATTCTGATGGTTGGGGCTCTTTGACTTTACAGACCAAATCTGCCGACCACGCCTCTGCGGCACTATCGACTATCCGCGCACCAACCAAGCTGTAATCCTGGTCTTTGAAGCCTGAACCGAGACCGGCGCCCTTCTGGACAAGGGCCACGAGACCAGAATGGACCAACATCTTGACCGCGCTTGGATCAAGGGCAACCCGCCTCTCGCCATCCTTTATCTCTGTAGGGAGTCCAATTGTCTGCGCCATTCAAATCCCTCCTTCAACAAGAACCCGAATCCGCCCTTTCCAATAGAGAGGCCGCAGTTTCCGCCTCCACACGACCGGCTCCGTCGAACTGTAATCGAAGCTCTTGAGCCCCAATCTACCACCGCAAATGTCGTGGGGACAGTAGCGGGCCAGTTCCATTACGGTTGGAATTGCAAGATATTTCCGCTTCTTAACCGACGCGCAGGAAACAAAATCGCTGTAAATCCGGCGAACAAAATAACCGTCACCACCAACACCCACGGAGAAAGCGCTTCCAAACCGCCCTAGGAATCACTCACCTCTATCCAAAAGACAAGAGAGTGTCTAGACTCACACACCCTCCTCCCTGACATGCCGCTCAGGTTGCTTGATAGGCCATCCGGTTCATGACGCACGATTTGAGAAACTCTTGGCAAGCCGGGCTACAAGCAGCTCAATCGCCAATTCTGGCGGGAGCCCCCCCTCTCCCTTGATCTGACGATCCGCCTGTGACATCCAGACGAACGCCTGAGCCAACCTGTCAGGCCCCAAAGCTTTGGAGCTTGCAATCATCTTTCTGATAACAAACGGCGGCTTATTGAACTTATTTTCCCTCGCTCTAAGTCTGACCAGAGCTTGGTCGGCATCATGGATGCTGCTCCCGGAGACAACCGCAAGTTCAACAAACCTTCGCTGTAGGATTGCGAGGACCACCAAGGGGTGTCGCCCTCCAGCCCTCATGAGTCTCCACAACATCTCCAGAGCCTGGTCCACCTTGCCAGCTTCAATGGCATCTGTGAAATCCCAAGGCGCCACATCACCAGGCGTCGGCAGATACATTGCGAGCGTTTCAACATCCACCGTTGCACCCTCGCCAAGACTTGCCCTCAGCAACTCCAAGGTCGGAATCGCCTGTGCAACATCCTCACCTAGCGTCTCGGCCAAAAGCCTGAAGGCATCCGGGTGGAAGCGCATTCCCGACTGGTGAACCTCGTCGCCAAGGAAGCTCGACTTTACACCCTTGCTGTTGAGGGAGCAGTCGATCAGGGACCGCTTACCGGAGAAGAAGGCCTTGAGTTTTGAATCAACAGTCCCTGAGAAGTTGGCCAGCACAAGGCAGTTATCCCCTGAATAGGAGTCAAGGGCCAAAAGCAGGACCTCGGCCTCCTCTGCAGTCAACTCAGAGGGATCCCTTAATGTGATGAGGGCTGAGGGGGAAAACATGTAGTTCTGAGACATGGCGCTGACTACGTCCTGCACAGAGCACTCTCCTCCTTGAAAGGAGATCTTCTCGACATCCGAACCGAAGCGGTGCTCCAACTTTTGAACAACTTCCTCCAGAGTCTTGTACACCAACTCCGGCTCATTACCAACGATAAGACTCAGATTTGAAATCACATCCCCAACTGATGCCATATCATTCCTTGGGTAGCCAGGCCGGCGGATAGCCAGCGGCAATCGCGGCAATTACATCGACAATCTGACGCGTTCCAGCCACGTCATGCACCCTGAAAACTTTTGCACCCTGAACAGCCCCGATTGCTACAGCAGATAGTGAGCCTGTGCGCCTCTCTGATATCGTCTTGCCAAGCACGTCCCCCACAAAACCCTTGTTGGAAGCTGAGATAAGAACTGGAAACCCAAGGCTGCACAACTCCTGCGTGGACAAGAGCAGCTCCATCGACTGGGCCGTAGTCTTTCCAAGATCGAAGCCGGCATCGACCAGTATGCTCTCGGGAAGCACCCCGACGCCTATCGCCCTTTTGACCCTATCTGAAAGAAACTGTTTCACCTCACCCTTTAAATCCTGGTAAACCGGGTTGGGATCGGCGATTCTGGGAACAAGACGTATGTGCGTTGCCACCACTGCCCCACCGTATTTTGCGACGCTCTCAAGATAACCCGGAGAGCCAAAGCCTGAGATGTCGTTTCCAAGCGAGGCACCCGCCTTCATGGCCTCTTCTATGACCCGGGCGTTCCACGTATCCACGCTCAAAGCCACATCAAAACGAGTCCGCAACAGTTCAATAGCCGGAATCACCCGATCTAGCTCCTCCGCCTCTGAAATCTCGGGCCCAGGCCCGGCCTTTACTCCCCCGACATCGAGAATGTCAGCACCCTCTTTGACAATGCGCTCGGCACGAGAAAGAAACGCATCCAGCTCGAAGTACTCTCCATGATCGAAAAAGGAGTCGGTGGTGCGATTGAGAATCCCCATGACAAGGGATCTTTGTTCCAGATCAAATTGAAAGTCTCTGAGTTTGAGCAGCATCCGAGAAGCTAGAAAAGCCTTGAGGTAAGCGCCTTACGATACTGTGCCACCTTTGGGTCAGCAGAATCGAAGGTGGCCAGCAAGTCAAGATACTCTTTCCTTGCCTGATCATCTTCGCGTACTGAACTCAACAGCTCGTTCAAGCGAGCCTCCACCTCATCCTGGGATGAGAAACTAATATCCTTTGACAGTAGCCGAGCCTTGGCGGCCAACTGGCGCAGCTCATCCGTTTCAGGCACCCTGGACAGCAGTTCCAGAGCCGCCTCGTATTCGCCATTGTCAATTTTCAGACTGGCCAACTTTGCAATTGCTCCGACGTGCCCCGGATCAATTTCCAGTGCCTTCAACAAACTCTCTTCATCGTCGGCCTCAACGAGCAAGTCGGCGGGAGACTCTACAGGCGACAACTTCTCAACCCAGGCCCGAATCTGCTCCTCCGGCAAAGCACCAATGAAAGAGTCAACGATCTTTCTGTCCTTGATGGCAAAGACGGCAGGGATCGACTGAACTTTGAAAGCCTGCGATATTGCCGGATTCTCGTCAACGTTCACCTTTGCAAGCGCAACACGGCCCTGTGTCTCGTCAATGACCTTCTCAATCATCGGGCCCAGAGTACGACAAGGGGCGCACCATGGCGCCCACAAATCAATGACCACTGGAACCTTTTCGGATAAATCCAAAACGTCAGTTTCAAAGGTAGCATCGGTAACTTCAATCATGCATCAAGCATATTCCATTCCGTCTCGCTACACCTCAATAGGCCGCTACGCCGGTTGCACGGCTCAATATCTGCTTCAAGATGCACCAACCCGCGACAGGTGTCACCGTGTCACCCAAGTCACTATCCCGCTAGTGCAGACTTACTTCGCCGGTAGCATCCGTTGACCAAGCAGAAGAATAGACTGACTTGCTGCCCGAAAAGAACGTCAGGTGCACCGGGGAGTCGCAGGCTGAATTGCAAGTCCCGCTAACCTTTCCCAGGGGAAGTACGAAAAATGACCAGCCGTCAAGCTTTGCTGGCAAAACTTTCATTTTCAGCGTCGAACCCCCTTGAACTGTTGCCTGGAACGACGTAACAGAAGTGGGCATCATCCCAAACACAAACCGCTGCCCATTGTCAGCGGTTTGAAGCGCGATAGTTGGCGAGGCGCTGGTGGACGAGAACCATTTTCCGTTCTGGAACTCTCCAGAATATCCGAGGTCCACCCAAAAATCCCCTTTCTGCATGTCCGCTGAAAGTGCCCACTGGTGACCGGCAACCACCCCCGAAGCGAGTTCCACCCCTCCCGCCGGGACCATCGTTGAATTGATCGGCGGTGATCCACTTACACCGGCCGCACAGACACCGCTTTCAAGAGATTGGCCATTGACGATGCAGTTGCCAATCGACGAGTTGTAGACAATACCATTGGCAACCTGGCGTAAGACCGAAAGAGTCAAACCGCGGCCAGACAGTGTAAACATCACACCTTGCCGCTCGATCCATTGCAGGGATGTGGCTGGGTACAGGTTGGTCAAAGAGGGTGAGTTAGAGAATATCGGTCCCTGCGGTTGGCTTTTGACAGCTGAGAAAGCAGTGCGGCATATAGGGTCGATTTGACTCTTTGGGGCATTAATGGGACCGCTGCAGCTAATACTCTGACGCTTTTGACCATTGACATAACTTGTGTTGACCTGGCCAGAAACGTGATCGAAATATTCCACGGCTAAAGCCTCGTGACCCCTGACGCTTGTAAAGGCATACTCTTCCGAGGAGGTCGACCTCAGCGATTGAGGAAGCTTCTGCTCAGACAGGGCCTGCTCAATCGTCAGACTGACCCGTGCAGGACCAGCTGTGGAGTTGCCTTGGTACACGATCATCCGCATGTAGTCCGCCGGGTTCGTTGTCTTGTTTACACGTTCATCCGAGACCAGCCGAAAGCCAGAGGGAAGATAGGCAAACGTTACCTCATTGTCCAGCAGATGGGGTGGACCAGGGGTTGTGAAACTGGTGAACTGAGAATTTGAAACAAGATCTGACTTTCCAATTCCAACAAGTGCTGCCACCAGCATCACAAACGATAGAGTTCCGAATCCAATGATAGATCTACGCCGCCTCAATCTCCTGTTCCTGGCACGGGATCTGACTTCCTCCACGGGCAGCGCCAACTCTGACATTTCAGCAAAGAGGGCATCTGACAATTCATATAGTTCTGACATCGCACCTGTCCCCTTGGCTGTCATCACGATAATCCATCATCTCGCCGAGCCTCAAATGAGCTGCGCGCAGTGTCTGAGAAACGGTCCCGCGGGTTATGCCAAGCACCGCGGCAACCTGACCTTCAGTCAGGTCTCCAATGTATCTCAGAACCACCACCTCTCTTTGGCGTCTCGAAAGGCCGTTCACCATTTGCCAGATCTCGTGAAACGTTGACGGAAACACTGACTCTTCAGCCTGAAGATTGGACGGGCCAAAAACCCGATTCGCCCGCCTGGATTGGCGGCGCACGAGGTTGAGAGCCACCCTATAGGTCCACCCGGCAGGTGAATCCAGTGATCCCACCTTGGACCATCTGTCATAGGCCCTGACAAAGGCCTCGTCGACTGCCTCTTGCGCCAAATATATGTCGCCAGTCATCAAAGCAAGTGTTGACAGAATTCGAGGATGCTCCGCCGAGTACCATGATTCAAATTCAGAGTCATCTTCGTTCTTCACAACCTGTTAAGCCTTTGAACGACCCATTTTGCTGAGCTACAATCGAAAATTCTGCATCAGCACAATTCCGGCAGCTGGCCCACCCTTTGCCCCTCCATCAAATTGTTTCACAACCAGCACACAAAAGTTTGGACCGTCTGCTGCGCAGTTGCTGCCTCAACTTGGCTGAAAACGACAATTACCCGCGCATGGCGTCGAGTCTGAGACTCTCTGACAGGCACGCATAAATGCCTTAAGTTTGTCAGCTCCGGTCAAAGTTGGCTCAGCGAACTCCTAGATGATCAGCTCCGGCTTGAATACCATCCCTAATCAGGCAGGCGACAACGACGTGCAAATCATCCTGTCCAGGTTGAAAGAATTCGGAAAAATAACCCGTCACGACTTTTCGGCCGATTGCTTCGGGACTAGATGACCAGTGAGATCATCTTCGGCAACTTGACAATCGTCTTCTTGACTGCTTGTCCGTCCAACGCCTGCTGCACCTTTGAAGAAGCCAAGGCGAGGTAAACCGCAGTCTGCTCGTCTATCCCAGAATCGACCTCTATCTTGTCTCTCACCTTGCCATTGACTTGGATAACCAAGGTTTCCTTTTCCGACTTCACCAGATCTGGGTCTGCAGTTGGCCATTCTTGCGCATGAACCAGTCCCCCACTGCGCCTATCCCATATCTCGGCAGTAATGTGGGGAGCCATCGGGGCCAACAACATTACAAGGGTGTCGACCGCAAAATCGAATGTTTCGATCTGGGCACCACTCCCCGCATAGCGGTAAAGCGAATTGGTGAACTCCATCATGGCGGCAACAGCAGTATTGTACGACCATCGCTCGTAATCCTCTGAGACCTTGGCGATGAGTCTGTGCGCTAGCCGCAGGATTTCCCTATCGGATTGGTTGGTTTCACGATTGAGGACCTTCACAGTGACCCCTGGAAAACTCTCCGCAGTTCCAAGAGAAATTCTCCATACACGGTTCAGAAATCTGAAACAGCCGTCGATAACATCATCTGTCTGTTCCGACCAGTCGAAGTCATCTGCAGGTGGACCGACAAAAAGATGGAACAAACGAAGAGAGTCGGCACCGACTGTATCGAAGTACCTCTGGGGTGCCACCAGGTTGCCCTTGGACTTTGACATTTTCGATCCGCCCAAACGGATCATCCCTTGGGTGAATAGCCTCTTAAATGGCTCCCTTATATGATCTGGGACATACCCTAGATCAGCCAAAGCCTTAGTGAAGAACCTTGCGTACATGAGGTGCAATATCGCGTGCTCTATTCCACCTATGTACTGATCGACAGGCATCCAGGCCGCAACTGCTTCTTTCGAGAAGGGCGCTTCGTCTGCCGTTGGATCGCAAAATCTCAGAAAATACCACGATGAGTCCACAAAGGTGTCCATGGTATCTGTTTCACGAATTGCGTCTCCGCCACACTTTGGACAAGCGGTGTATTTGAAGGTCGGATGAACCGCAAGTGGAGACTCGCCCGTGGGAAGGAATTCAACGTCGTCGGGAGCCAGGACAGGTAGGGCCTCAAGGGGCACGGGAACCAGGCCAC
>DAHXKX010000110.1 GCA_027366165.1 Actinomycetota bacterium | reverse complement strand
ACCAATCACTGTAAAAACACCCGGCAGTTCTGACTTGATGGACCTTATAGCGTCAATGGTCTCTATCCCATCTTTTCGGGACTCCTCCATGCCGGTCGTGAGCGGCAGTGCGAGTGGGTCAAAGATGAGGTCGTGGGGTTCAAGTCCGTATCTGTTCACCGCAACGTCATAGATACTTTTGGCAGCCTTCAATTTCCATTCAGCGGTTCGAGCCTGGCCTTCTTGGTCGATACAGGTGCAGATTACGGCTGCGCCGTATTCTCTCGCCAAGGTCAGAAAACGGTCCAGCCGTGTCCCAGGGCTATCTCCGTCCTCCAAATTGACTGAATTTAGGATCGGCTTTCCACCGAGCCATTGTAGACCTGCTTCAATGACAGGAGGTTCAGTGGAGTCGAGAACGATTGGCAATGAAGACTGGGTCGCGAATCGGGAGGCAATCTGATTCATGTCGCCGACTCCATCAGCGCCGGTGTAATCGACGCATACGTCGATAGCATGGGAGCCCTCTTTTACCTGATCTTTCGCCATTAGGACGCAGGTTTCCCAGTCCTTTGAGAGCATCGCGTCACGGAACTTTTTTGAGCCATTTGCGTTGGTCCGCTCACCTATGGCGAAGTACGCGTTTTCCTGTTTGAGCGAGGCGGAAGAGTAAAGCGATGAGACAGATGGCTCAAATTCCACTTTCGGAGTTGCAGGCTTAAGGTTGGAACAGACTTCAACAACTTTGCGAAGGTGTTCCGGGGTGGTACCGCAGCACCCTCCGATTACCCTTACTCCGAGTTCGGTAATGAAGCGCGAATGATAGGCGGCAAGTTCATCAGGAGTCAGGTCGTAGTGCATTTTTCCATCTACAACCGATGGAAGGCCGGCGTTAGGAAGACACGAGACCGGGGTTCTGGAGTGCGCTGTAAGGTGGCGAAGATGCTCGCTCATCTCAGCTGGTCCAGTCGCACAATTGATTCCAATCACATCCACTCTCATGGCGTCCAGGGAGGTCAGAGCTGCCCCAATTTCGGTTCCTGGAAGCATCCGTCCGGTTAGTTCAATTGTCACCTGGGTTTGAATTGGGACTTCTCGGCCGACTTTTGCCATTGCGCGTCTTGTGGCAATGATTGCGGCCTTTGCAGACAGGAGGTCAAAGACCGTTTCAATCAGAATCAGGTCTACTCCGCCCTCAAGCAGTGCTTCGGCCTGAATCTGGTAGGCATCTCTAAGGTGGCTGAAGGAGATTTGTCCCAGCGATGGAAACTTTGTTCCGGGGCCAATGGAACCTGCGACAAATCTGGGATGACCGGCGCTGGTGTATGAACTGGCCACTTCCTTGGCGATCCGCGCCGCTTTGAAATTGATCTCGTAGGCTTTTTCCCCGATCCCGTATTCTGCAAGTACTGTTGGAAACGCACCAAAAGTGTCAGTCTCAATCGCGTCCACGCCCACTTTGAGAAACGAATCGTGAAGTTCGGCAATAACCTGTGGGCGGCTAAGCACGAGCGCTTCGTTGCAGCCCTCAAGGTCAGGGCCTCCGAAATCGTCTGGTCCAAGTCCGAGCAATTGAATATTCGTCCCGGTGGCTCCGTCGTAAATAAGTATTTTTTCTTTAATTCGCTCCAGGTAATCTCTCATTTCAATTAGAGGTTACCTGCTGGATAGAACTGTCTGAGTAAGGCTTCGGGTTGCTGGCGACTGAATGATAACTTTTTGACGCCAATTATTCTTTATCTTGCGTGAAGATCTATACGAAAAAAGGCGATGACGGCAGTACCGGGCTTTTGTACGGGGGACGGGTCAGGAAAGACGCGCCGCAGATCGAACTCAACGGTGTCGTAGACGAGGCTCAGGCGACCCTTGGTTTGGCCCGGGCAGAGTGCGAGCCAAACAGTGTGATTGACAGGCTGCTCGTGGCGTTAGAGTCAGATCTCTGGATTCTAATGGCCGAGGTTGCCACGGATAAGTCAAATCGTGGCAGGCTGACCGAAGGGAAGACCGCCGTCAGCGCAGAGATGACCGCCAGTATCGAGAGACAAATCGATGAGATAACCGCCAAATTCAGTTTTCCCAACGAGTTTGCTGTTCCAGGCCAGAACAGAATCTCTGCCAGTCTGGATGTTGCCCGCACCGTTATTAGAAGAGCCGAGCGCCTGAGCGTTGTGTTTACCAGCGAGAACCCCGATTCCCAAGTGGGACCCTACCTTAATCGGCTTTCCGACCTGGTATGGACTCTGGCGCGTTGGCAGGAAGACGTTCACCTTACCGCCAAAGCGGCTAGAGGTCCGCGCGAATTAAGTCATGAAAATGGATCCGATCAGGAGAGAAATGAATAAATTGCAGGTCGTTGTGGTCTCAAGCGGTAGTCCTGAAGCGTTCGAAATCAACCTTGTTCGTGATGGCTTGCAGGCGTTGGGCGGGACATTACCCCAGCCCGAACTTGCGCAGGGAGGCGGTTTCACCGGAAAGTCCGGTCAGACCTTAGTGGCGTTTGCTGAGGTTTCAAATCGGGTGGCCTTGTTTGTTGGACTTGGCGAGAATTTGGATAGAGAGGATTTTCGTCTTGCCGGTGCGGCAGCCGTGAGGGCCTTGGCTAAAGACGTCACTGTTGCCGCGGTCAATGCGGGTGGCATGGACCCAGATCTGGTGGCCGCTTTTGCGGAAGGTGCGGTCCTGGGTCATTACCGGTATGACGCCCTGAGGGGGAAGGGTTTTGACCCGTCATCTTTACCACAACTCGCAGATTTGCAGCTTGTTGTCACGGAGACATTTCAGATGTCTGGCCCGGTGAATAGGGCTGTGTTGGTTGCAAATGCGACCTGTTTTGCGCGCGACCTCATCAACGAGCCGGCTGCCACCATGACCCCCACACGGTTTGCCGAGATAGCAGAGAGTGTGGCTGAATCAAATGGCATCAGCTGTCGGGTTTGGGACAAGGCTGAGATCAAATCAGAAGGACTTGGTGGATTGCTGGCAGTTTCCCGCGGTTCCGTCGAAGAGCCGAGAATGCTAAAGATGTCATATCGTCCGGAAGGGGCGAAAGGCGCGGCCGTCGTGGCTTTGGTTGGAAAGGGGATCACCTTTGATTCGGGCGGTTTGTCGCTGAAGAGCGGCGATGGAATGATGACAATGAAAACCGACATGAGTGGCGCTGCCGCGGTGTTGGCGACTATGTCGGTGATTGCCGGCCTGGGGATCGCAGTCGCGGTTGACGGATATATGGCTTTAACAGAGAACATGCCCAGTGGGTCGGCGACGAAGCCGGGTGACGTGTTCATCGCCAGGAACGGTAAAAGCGTTGAGGTATTGAACACCGATGCTGAGGGCCGGCTGGTTCTGGCCGATGCGCTCTCGCTTGCCAACGAGGACGGGGCGGGGGAGATCATTGATCTTGCGACGTTGACAGGCGCGTGTGTGGTAGCGCTGGGGCGTGAGATTGCAGGCGTGATGGGAAATGATCCGGGTGTCATAGACGAAGTTCTCAAGGCTGGAGAGGCAGCGGGAGAACCACTGTGGCAACTACCTCTTCCGGACCGATACAAAAAGCACATAGAGTCTGAAGTTGCGGACATGAAGAACATTGGCGCTCCCGGTGCGGCCGGAACAATTTCTGCGGCGTTGCTGCTCAAGGAGTTTGTCGGAGACACTCCCTGGGCCCACCTTGATATTGCAGGGCCGTCCAGATCGGAATCGGATGACCGCTATTTCAGGAAGGGCGCTACCGGATTTGGTGTTAGGACCCTATGTAGGTATCTGGAGGCCAAATCACAGTAGCGCCGTGTTTGCGGTGCAAATCAAAACGAGCTGATTGTTGATAGTCCACGGATCTTGCCCCGCCAGAGATCAAGTTCCAAATCCGGCCGTGCTACCACTTCAGCTGAAAAGCGGCTTCTCGAAGGCGACATGGCCCAGCTCGGACGGTTCAACTGGATATTCTATTGCTGAGTTCTCGGTATGTTCAGGTCATCATCTCTCATCTCGTTTAGTTGATCGGATGAAGGTTTATCTGGCATGGAAACTGTTTCGATCCAGTTGAGCGTCTCGTAGCAGATAGAGGGGTGAAACCTCCATGAGATCAGCTGTTTTTCAATTGCCATTCGATCGTGCCCCAACTTAGTTAGAGCCAGTGCTAACGATCGAGCCCGAGTCCGGATGGCTGCAAGGGCGTTTTCGGATCCGTCCTGCGTTTCTTTGCCATGGAACTCTTGCAAGGTTTGGGGCAGCCTACTGATGAATCTTTGTGGTAAGGGCGGCAGTTTCAGTCGAACGGAAACTGCCTTGGATGGCATGATACGTGCTAGCTCAAAGACTAGAAGTCGATTGAGGGTCTTTTGGATGGAAGAGTGTTTGGTGATGTTGGGTCCAAGGCCCAACATTATCGAAAGTTCTTGCAAGTCGATCGCGGTTCCGTACGGCTCGTTTTCCAGCGTCTCAGTGATTCGCCTCGCCAGGAAGACTGTTGATGGACCGAGAAAAGGCAACCAGAATTTCTCGACGTAGCTTGATCGCGGGTCGTAGCCCAATGATTCTATGTTGACGTCTCTCCAACTTGTGAAGCGGATCGGCGACTGGAACTCCCACATAGGGTGTTTCTTGGCTGAGACTAAATAAGCGCCATTCGGTGAATCTGATGAAGGCTCATCCTGTGCATCGCCAGCGTCGCTTCCAGTAACTAACATTATTTTCCCCTTTAGTATCATTCGGTCACTTGCGGAGAAGCAGAGATCAGTGTGTCAAATTCTCTGGGATTTGTAAAGTGCAAATTTAAGTTGCTACTGTCAGTATTCGCCACTTCGCTGACCTAATAGATTGTTTGTTGAAATTTTGTCGAAGAGTAGAGGGATTATCACTCTGCGTGAGATGGGTAGTATAGCTGATAGGAGCCTAGTTGTGGGGTAGATGTTGACTCTTAATTGACCACCTAAAAGCAGCTGGTCGGTAGTTGGTCGGTAGTTGATGGAATTATTCGGTCAATTTTTGCTTATTGTTTGTGCCGTAGCGCTTGCTCATTGAGTCAGCTACAAGCTCGCTATCTTGGTCCGTGAGATGAGAGTAGGTATCCATTGTCACCGCAATTGAACTGTGACCTAGCGTTCTTGACACGATTTGCATCGGTACGCGATCGTTAAGTAGCTGGCTTGCTGTAGTATGACGAAGTTCATGAACGCTCCAGGGTCTGCCATCGTCGTGAGGCGCGAGACCGGCCTTATTGCAAGCCCTCATGAAGTGCCATCGGAGGTTTGCAGGATGAACAGGTCCACCGCGTGAAGTTGTGAAGATCAGCTCCGGAGGTCCTTGTCCTTTGTCGGTCGCGGTTTTGAATTGCCTTTCTCTGTGGCTATCAAGGTCGGCAATAAGGAACTCGGGTAGTCTTACACTCCGCTTTGACTTCTGGGTCTTCAAATTCCCTCTGGTGACCTTTCCTGCCTCAATCTTGATCTGGCTGGTTACGGTGATGGATTCTCCGTAAGTGACCG
>DAHXKX010000073.1 GCA_027366165.1 Actinomycetota bacterium | reverse complement strand
GCCCATGCTTGATGGCGTACTCAATAGCGGCCCTAATTAGCCTCTTAGACCCAACTTCGGAAACTGGCTTGACTCCAATGCCTGAACCTGGCCTGATATCCCAGCCAAAGGAATCGTGCAGGTACTTGATCAGGTTGTTGGCCCCCTCGGAATTAGCCTCTAATTCAAGACCCGAGTAGACGTCTTCCGTGTTCTCCCTAAAAATGACCATATCCACCTTTTCGGGGTGTAACACAGGAGAAGGCACTCCCTGGAACCAACGAACGGGACGAAGACACACATATAGGTCCAAGAGCTGTCTGAGAGCGACGTTCAGCGAACGAATCCCGCCACCAATTGGCGTCGTTAAAGGTCCTTTGATTCCGATCAAGTGAGACCTGAACGCCTCAACAGTCTCGTCCGGCAACCAGCTGCCCGTCTCATTGAATGCTTTCTCTCCGGCAAGGACTTCTTTCCACGCTATCTTCTTGTTGTATTTCTTTGCCGCCGCATCCAAAACGAGCTGCGACGCCGGCCAAATGTCGACACCGGTTCCGTCACCTTCAATAAAAGGAATTATCGGTTCATCTGGAACATTGAGCGAGCCTGAACTCGACATAGTAATTTTTTCAGCCATAGCCTTGATAGTACCCCTTCGATGATCAACTGTCTAAATGATGCAACACAAGCTTCATACGACTGGCTTGAGCCAGTATGAAAGACTTTTTCTAGCCCAGGCCTAAGCCCTTGTATATCTCAACCGTCGTAGCGGCTTCATTCATCGTGAAAACATGGATGCCTGGAGCTCCCCGTTTCAACAGCTCGTCAGAGAGTTCTATAGCAATTTCAACGCCAATTTCCTTGATTGTCTCGGCGCTCTGGTCAGCCCGATAGAGCCGCTCCCTCACTCTTTCGGGTATTCTTGTGCCTGAAAGAAGCGCCATCCTTTCAAGCGTCTTCACTGAGGTCGGAGCCATTACGCCCGGCAGGATGGGCTTGGAAACTCCCAACCTTTCCAAATCGTCGACAAGCTTGGAATAATAGTCGGCTACAAAGAAGAATTGAGTTATTGCCATGTCGGCCAGCTCCAATTTCCTTGCCAACATTTTCCGATCCGCCACGAGGTTAGGAGAGTCCGGGTGTCCTTCAGGATGTGCGGCGACAGCAATTGAGAAATCGCCAACGGATCGTGCCAGTTCGACAAGATCGATGGCGTGGGCGAGCTCTCCCACCGACAGCTCTGCGCCGCCATTTAGCGGAGGATCGCCCCGAAGTGCAAGGATGTTCTCAATCCCCGCGGAACGATATCGCTCCAAAATCGCAACCAACTCACTTCTCTTATGACCCGCCGTAGTCAAATGTGCCATCGGTTCGATTGAGGTTTGCCGCTTGATCCTCAACACCAACTCGTGAGTCTTTTCGCGGGTTGACCCACCTGCTCCGTAGGTGATCGCGGTAAACGTTGGATGTAGCTTTTCCAGCACGAGAAGCGCCTCTTCGAGCTTCGCGGCCGAAGCAGGTGTTCGCGGCGGCCAAAGTTCTATCGAAAAAGTCGGTTTATCTGCCTTGGCAACGATCTCAGCGATCTTTGTCATAGTGCCTCTCCGCGGCAAGCACTGCATTCACTAGCAACATTGCCCTTGTCATTGGACCAACTCCGCCTATGCGTGGAGTGACCCAACCGGCTACGTCCGATACGTCCTCATCAAGGTCGGATAAAAGCTTCCCATTGACGAAGGTAGTTCCGGCTCCGACCACCGCAGCACCGGGTCGGACCATGGAGCCTTTAATAAGATGAGCCTGACCGGCGGCAGCGATGACTATGTCTGCTTCTCTGGTGAAGGCCGCGATTTCTTCCGTGCCCGTATGGACAACCGTGACTGTCGCATTGCACCGCGGACGCTTGAGCGTCAGGAGCAGAGACAGGGGCCTGCCGATCGTCAAACCTCTTCCTACAATGACGACCCGCGACCGTTCGGTCTTCACGCCGTAGTAGTTGAGCAGTTCCAGAATTCCATTAGGGGTGCAGGGAAGAGGGCCGTCTGCGCCCATCACTAATCTCCCAAGATTCACGGGATGGAGTCCGTCCACGTCTTTGTCTGGGTCGACCCTCATTAGCGAAGCGACTTCGTCAAGATGCTTAGGGACCGGAAGCTGAATCAAATATGCATCGATGAACGGACTCTCATTGAACTCATCGATGACCAAGTTGAGTTCATCTTGACCTACGCCGCTGGGCAGATGCCGGTGGAACGAGGAGATGCCGATCTCCTCGCAGTCCTTGTGCTTCATTGCAACGTAGCGGGCCGACGACGAGTCGTCTCCCACGAGAATCGTCCCTAGGCCCGGTGTCTTGCCCTTTGAAATCAGATCTTGAACTCTCATGGAAAGCTGAGCCTTGATCTCATCCGCAACTCGTTGACCATCTAAAAGCTTTGCAACCATATTCAGTGCCTGAAGTGCCTTTCACCAGTGAAGATCAACACTACCCCCGCCTCGTTGGCGGCATCTATTATCTCCTGATCGCGAATCGACCCGCCAGGCGAGACAATTACCGACACCCCCGCAGTTGCCAATGCGTCGAGGCCATCACGAAACGGGAAAAAAGCATCGGAGGCGGCCACTGAGCCGGTTACCCTGTCGCCCGCCTTTTCGACCGCAATTCTTGCCGAATCAACCCTGTTCTGTTGTCCGGCACCGATGCCGATTGCCATCTTGTCCTTGACTATTACGATTGCATTCGAACTGGTTCTAGCGCACAACTTCCATGCGATGTCCACATCAAACAGCTGGCCATCTGAGAGTTGCGTCTTCGACACCACTTTGAAATCCTCAAGAGCGACCTTGAAGGTATCGCGGTCTTGAACCAGAAATCCGGCACCAATAGTGCGTACCTCAATCGAACTCCGCTCTGGAACTGGAGCCACAATCAGCCTGGTGTTCTTTCGCTTCGTCGCCATCAACTGAAGCGCCTCGTCGTCATATGACGGGGCGATTATCACGTCGGCTTTGGGATTTGACAGGATCATGCCTGCGAGTGAGACATCCACGTTGCGGTTGATTGCCACGATTCCACCGAAGGCGGAAATCGGGTCGCTCTCGAAGGCGGTCTTGTAGGCGTCCTCAATCGTACTCCTGATTGCAAAGCCACAGGGATTGGCGTGCTTTATGATAGCCACGGCTGGCGCACCTTCAAATTCATGCAGAAATCTCCAGGCCGCATCGGCATCGAAGATGTTAAGATACGAGAGCTCCATTCCTGACAGAAGCTTGGCTTCGTCCCACCAGCTTCTAATGCCAGGCTGTCTAAAGCGCGCACCCACCTGATGTGGGTTCTCGCCATACCGCAGGACGGCCGCGCGTTCCAAAGTCAGCGTCATTCTCTTAGGAAGCTTCTCCGAGGAGTCTCCCCCGGCTAACCAGTTCGATATGGCCGTGTCATACCTTGCGGTCAGTTCGAAAGCCTTGAGAGCCAGCGACCTCCTGGTGTCTGTGGAAACACCTCCCAACGACTTCAATTCGCTCAAAATCCCGGAGTAGTCCGAAGGATCCACCACCACAGCGACATGCGCATGATTCTTCGCGGCAGCGCGGATCATAGTGGGTCCTCCCACGTCGATCGTCTCAATGCCTGGCCGCTCGAAAAAGGGGTAGAGGTTACAGACCACCAGGTCAAACGGGACGATAGAACGCTTCGCAAGGTCCTGACGATGACTCTCCTTGTCTAAATCGGCCAGGATCGCGCCATGAATATTGGGGTGTAGGGTCTTCACCCTGCCATCGAGCATCTCGGCGGCGCCCGTAACCTCTTCAACGCTACTGTGGGCCAAACCATTTTCTCTGAGAAGGGCTGAAGTACCTCCACTCGCTACCAGGTCAAAACCCAGGTCCAAAAGCCCCCTCACAAACTCAACGAGACCCTCTTTTTCATAGACCGAGATAAGCGCCCTCATCAAAACTCCTTATACTCCTCATACTTTTTTAGCATCAATACGCCCTCGTCATTTCTAACCACCCTCATGCCCAGGTCAAAGAGATCTTTATTCCCGGACTCCAGATGCTTGGCAAATGCGGAAATCGTCGCCGGATATAAAAGTCGCTCCGTTTCTTTGATTCTCTCGTGCAGGCGCTCTTTGTCGTCGCCGGGAAAGACCCTCACTGCCTCCTGGGCCAGAATTGGACCAGAATCTACCTCCAAAGTGGCAAGATGAACGGTGCAACCTGTGACTTTCACCCCAAATTCGAGCGCAGAGTCGACAGCATGCCAACCCGGGAACGACGGTAGCAGCGACGGGTGGGTATTGAGTATTCTTCCACTGAAACGCCGGTGCATTACGGCGCTCAAGATTGTTCCATATCCCGCCATCGCAACCAGGTCGATCCCATGGTCATCAAGCGCAGCGACCACACGCTCACTATAGCCTTCGCGATCAAAGTCCTTACCGAAACTGGTTCGCGGAATCTCCAAACATGGAACTCCGGCTGAAGCAGCCACCTCAATGGCCCGACAGGGCCTGTCGGTAACCACCAACGAGACTTCCACTCGATTTTCCAGAATCGCGTCAAGAATTGTACCGCTCCCAGACGCCAAGACCCCAATTCTCACGGCTAAAGGCTACTTGGACTTACGGCCATAGCATGTTGATCATCGCTCATATTTAGGCCTTGGCAATAATGGGAACTGGTTGATTCCACTTGGCCACCTTGTGGTTCCCACAGGGAACGAGAGGCTCTACTTCAGCTTTGAAACTATCTCCACCATGAGTTCTGCAGCTTCGGTTGGATTCTTCGCAACGGTCACTCCGGCTTCTTGGAGAGCCTTCA
The DNA here is from genome assembly GCA_027366165.1 of Actinomycetota bacterium. Lineage (GTDB taxonomy): Bacteria > Actinomycetota > Acidimicrobiia > Acidimicrobiales > Acidimicrobiaceae > SCQM01. Next base: position 11,934 of record DAHXKX010000073.1, on the reverse strand, counting down.
TCTTGGCCTGCGCAGTACCCTGAGAGCCTGAGATGATGGCTCCAGCATGTCCCATCTTCTTCCCAGGAGGGGCGGTGACTCCAGCTATGTAGGCGACGACCGGCTTGGTCATCTTTTCCTTAATGAATTCAGCAGCACGCTCCTCCTCTGCGCCGCCAATCTCGCCTATCATTATGACCGCCTTGGTCTCAGGATCCGCCTCAAATGCCGCGAGGCAGTCGATGAAGTTGGTTCCAGGGACAGGGTCGCCACCAATGCCGACGCATGTTGTCTGCCCAACACCCTTTTGGCTCAGGTCATACAACGCCTGGTAGGTGAGGGTACCTGACCTCGAGACAATTCCCACAGGGCCACCTGCAAGTGCAATATCACCTGATGTGATACCGATGTTGGATTGGCCAGGCGAAATCACACCGGGGCAGTTTGGACCCAAGAGACGGGTTCCTGGATAGTTCCGGCGCAATGTATTGTACATTCTCGCCTCGTCTTGGGCTGGGATGAACTCAGTGATGCAGACAACAAACGCAATACCAGCTTTAGCTGCCTCGATGACCGCTTCTGCTGCAAATCTCGGAGGAACCACAACAAACGATGCCGTTGCACCGGTGGCCACTACGGCTTCTTCCACAGTGTCGAAGATCGGTATGCCCTCGACATCGGTGCCACCCTTACCCGGGGTGACCCCTCCAACCACCTTCGTGCCGTAGTCACGATTCCTAAGACCGTGGAACCGACCCTGGCCACCGGTGAGACCTTGAACAATCACTTTTGTATTGCTGTCAACGAAAATGCTCACTTGACGTCTCCTCCATTGGCAATGCTCACGGCAGTGCGCGCCGCATCCAACATCGTTGGCCTGATAATTAGCTTGTCAGAAACAAAAGGCTCGATGATCTTGCGTGCCTCCTGCGCATTCGTGCCGTCGAGACGGATCACCAAAGGTGCCTTGAGTTCGACCCGCGAGAGTGCCTCAATGATTCCATTGGCAATAAGGTCACACCGGGTAATTCCACCGAAAATGTTTATTAGAACCGACTTCACGTTGTGGTCTGTATTGATTACCTCGAGCGCACTGGTCATTGTGTTTGCGTCCGCGCCGCCGCCGAGATCCAAAAAGTTTGCCGCTTGGCCACCCACCTGATTCACGACGTCCAGTGTTGACATTGCCAGTCCGGCACCATTGGCAATGATGCCCACATTTCCATCCAACCCGATGTAGTTGAGCCCGCGCTCTTTTGCCAGTTTCTCGCGACCATCGTACTCCTGGGTCGCTCGGTACTGCTCCCACTCCGGGTGCCTGAATGAAGCCGCATCATCCAGCGTGACTTTTGCGTCGAGCGCATGAACCTTGTGGTCCGGCGTCAGAATGAGCGGATTGATCTCGACCAGATCTGCGTCACCCTTTACGAAAGCGTCGTACAATTTGACCAGGATTTCGCTGACTCCCTCAATTGCGGGCTCATCTATTCCAGCTCGAGCCACGACGTCACGGGCTTCAGCAATGGTGATTCCATCGAGAGGGTTTACGTGATACCTGATAATGGCATCAGGATCCGTTGCCGCCACCTCTTCTATATCGACTCCACCTTTAGCGCTGACCATTGCCAAGTGAAGCTTTGCGCTCCTGTCGAGCGTGAAGGACGCATAATACTCTTGCTCAATGTCAGAGGCATGCTCAACCCAAACTCTCTTTACGAGGTGACCTTTGATGTCCATTCCGAGGATGCTGTCCCCGTACATCTTGGCTTCCTGCAGGTTGTTGGCGATCTTGATGCCACCAGCCTTGCCACGGCCTCCAACCTGCACTTGGGCCTTGATAACCGCCGGATAGCCGACTCTTTCCGCAATTGCGACTACCTCGTCAACAGTGTCAGCCACCCCGCCTGGCGACGTAGGGATGCCGTACTGGGCAAAGAACTGCTTGCCCTGATATTCAAAAAGATCCACCTTTTCTCCTTGAGGTTGATGGTCAGATGGGTAATTCGATTTGTAAAGCGTTCACGAACAGTCCTCAGCCAAGGGAGCGCTCCCTTTGGTCGAGGGCATCGGTCAGCCATTGGGAAATCGTTGGCAGAGAGGATCCAGGCGTGAACACCTCGGCGACACCGATCTCCTTGAGTTTCGGAATGTCGCCATCAGGAATAATGCCTCCAACCACTACCAGAACGTCACCCAGTCCCTGTTCCTTGAGCAAGTCACAGATTTTGGGTACCAATGTCATGTGAGCACCTGAAAGTAGTGACAGACCCAGCGCATCCGCGTCTTCTTGTGCCACGGCCTGAGTGATCTGTTCGGGAGTCTGATGCAGCCCCGTGTAGATGACCTCAAAACCGGCGTCACGTAGCGCTCGTGCAATCACTTTCACACCGCGATCATGGCCATCAAGTCCAGGCTTGGCAACAACTACTCGATATCGACGATCCACAGTGGCAAATTGTAGACACAAATTCAACCTTATGTGCAAACGCATCGACAAATAATGGCAAAATGCCAGTTGAGAATAGGCATAATCTTTTTAATCCGTTGGATTTCCATATACCAGAAACTTGAGACATTGGTCATAACGAGTTCGAACACCAACTTTTACGCCCTTTCCGGGCGAATCAAAGGGTGCTGCAAAGGCCCGACATATGCGACACCTGAGGACAGGTCTGATTCATCACCTGACCGATCGACCCTTTCGCCTGCAAAGCGACCGCAGTCCACCCGACGTTCGAAGCGAAAAGTCTGAGAAAAGGCCCGGTCCATCTTATCGGCGGGTGGACGCTTGAATTTCTGACTGCAATGGACACAGATTGACACTAAGTTGTGTTCCTAGAGGGCCAGCATCTGCGCTTGTCGATCTGGTTGGCAAACTGGGTCGCCAGGTTTAAGAATTTGACTTTTAAGGAGAATCATGAAACTCGTGGTCGCTGTCATCAAGCCATTCAAACTTGACGATGTCAAAGAGGCCCTCGACCGTCTCAACATAAAAGGAATGACGGTAACCGAGGCTCAGGGTTATGGCCGTCAATCGGGACATACTGAGATCTACCGCGGATCTGAGTACCAGGTGTCATTCGTACCCAAGATCCGGATCGAGATTGCTTTGGACGATTCGATGGTGGATCAGGTCGTCGACGCAATAGTTGCTGCGGCGCAAACCGGCAAGATCGGAGACGGAAAACTTTGGACCGTCCCGATCGAAGAACTGGTTCGCGTAAGAACCAACGAGAGAGGCACTGACGCCGTCTAAATCAGTGCGCCAATTCCAGTTTTAACAATGTGGTAACAGTCCGTACTCAATTCTGAAACTTAGCCCTGCCTAGCTTGTAGTGGTACTGACGCGGGAATTTCCTCGTGCAAATCCACAATGGTGTGGTCAGCTACGAAACAAAGCTAGACAATCAGAAGGGCTGAGCAATGCAATCTAGCTCCGTTGGAACCAGTTGGTCTTCCACAGGTTCCACTTTGGTGCTCACGGCAGACACAGAAAATCGTCTAACCAGAAACGGGTTGACGTTCATTAATTCTGTGCGCAGATACCATTTGCTTGGCTTTGTAGAGGCCCTTCTCGCTGTTACGGTTCTCACAGCAATTTATCTGAGTTCACAAACTGGCGGGAAAGCGGCTATTCACATCCATCGGGAGGTCCTGGCTATCATAGCCATTGCGGCGGTGGCTCCTGGTATCAACCGAGCAGTGAAGCCTGCCCGTGAGGCTTACCCTTTCGGCAGTGTCCAACCTTCTGCAACCCCCGCAACCCCCCCAGGCGATAATGCCCATCGCCTGGGGGGTCTTGCGGAAAAGCAAGGATTGGCATGTCAAATCCGTCTGGGTCTGCTTTGGCCTTGCTCCCCTGCGATAACATCAGGCTCAAGGCAATTCGTCGCCTTTTCCTGGATATTTGCTACGGCTAGAAACTTGACGATGGTGCGACCCATGTCAGGTGGAAAGGGGCAACAGGGACTTATGAACGTCCTGGAAGTTAAGAGCGGCTACCCGTCCAATAGCAGTCTGGTCTTGGAGCTGGCTCAATGTCGTTGAGTTCCAAAAACATTGCAAAGGAGAATAATGAAGCTCATCGTGGCTGTCATCAAGCCTTTCAAACTTGATGACGTGAAACAGGCCCTTGATCGTCTTGAGATCAAATGAATGACCGTTAACGAGGCTCAGGGTTATGGCCGTCAATCCGGGCATTCCGAGGTTTACCGAGGGGCGGAATATCAGGTGTCCTTCGTGCCAAAGGTCCGCATCGAGATAGCGGTAGATGACGCCATGGCAGACCAAGTCGTCGACACGATCGTTGCCGCGGCCCAAACCGGCAAGATTGGTGACGGAAAAATTTGGGTGGTTCCAATCGACGAGTTGGTCCGGGTGAGAACCAACGAGAGAGGCACTGACGCTCTCTGATCAGAGAACTGACAACACATGGGGCGGGTTGCCCAGACAACTGCCCCATGTGCCATTTCCAAGTCCTCTAGTATTGGTATGTTCTAGAAAGACAAGGACCAATGACAAGTGATCTGAAGCCGGTAATCGAACAGTTCAAGAGGGAAAGGACCACCCTCTTGGAAAAGCCGGTGGTCGATGCGCGCCAAATCGCGCGAGAACTCACGTTATTGTGCGACAGTCTTTTGAAGTCCCTGTACCCATCACCGCCCCCACCAGGAACTGCCCTGATAGCTCTGGGGAGCTACGCCGACTTCGAGATGACGCCAAACAGCGACATTGACGTAGTGCTACTTCATAAGCCAAAATTATCGGTGGAAAGCCTGGCGCAGTCGATTTGGTATCCGCTATGGGATGTGGGACTGAAGGTCGACAACTCTGTTCGCACTCCAAAAGAAGCCATAAAGATGGCGATTGCCGATCCAAGAGTTTTGAATGGATTATGCCGGCCGAGACTGATCGTCGGCGACGCTGACCTGGTCAGCGAACTGGACAAGTCACTTCGCGAAACGTGGACCAAGAAACGAAAATCACTGTTGGCCGTGGTCATCGAATACGCCCAGCAGCGGCACCGCGAATCCGGAGAACTGGCCTACCTGCTTGAGCCCGATCTCAAAGACGCAAAGGGAGGCCTTCGGGATTTCGCGATAATAAAGGCTCTTGAATACCTCGAAGACACTGATCTATTGGGCAGTGGCCTGATGGGGGTATATGACGCGCAAAAGTCCCTGCATGACACACGGGTAATGCTGCACCTCAAGAACCCGAGATCTTCCAACAGGCTATTGCTCCAGGATCAGGACAGCGTAGCCGAAGGACTGGGTTTCCAGGATGCGGACATGCTGATGGAGGAGGTCGCACAGGCCGGGAAGACTATATCCTTCGCCTTCGACACCATTTCAAGAAGGCTGACGGCCTCAGTTACAAAGCCCTCGACCCCCAAACTGAATCTTCCTATCCCATTCTCGCTCCACGGTGACGAGATCCTTCTCACCCTTCATGACGGGTCGAGACCTACGTTCTCGATGCTATTAAAGTTGGCGCTGATCGCAGCCTCTAACGGCCTGCACATATCCGAAAGGTCGTTAGAGGAGTTCGCCGACGCAAATCTTGAAACGCCAAAGACGTTCAGCGAAGACGAGTTCCACAGCTTCATCAGCTTTCTATCGGCTGGTCCTGCAATGATTCAGGCAGCAGAAGCACTGGATCACTTCAGACTCTTTGAAATCATCATCCCAGAGTGGAAGCAGGTCAGATGTAAACCGCAGAGAAATGCCTACCATATTTACACTGTCGATCGCCATCTTTTGGAAACCGTGGTGAATGCGGCGATACTGCGAAGGAGGGTGAAGCGGCCCGATCTCCTCCTCATTGCCGCACTGCTCCACGACATCGGCAAGGGATTGCCGGGAGACCACACGGAAGCTGGGGTGAAGACCATTCCTCAAATATGTGCCCGCTTCGGCATGAACGAGAAAGACAAAGACATAGTCCTGTGTCTAGTCCAGAATCACCTGACTCTGGCTGATACAGCGACCAGAAGGGACATATCAGATCCAACGACCATAACCAAAGTTGCAGAATTGCTTCAAGAACCACTGGTAGTGGAACTTTTGGAAGTCCTCACGGAAGCGGACTCATTGGCAACCGGAACCAGCGCCTGGAGTGGCTGGAAGGCAAACCTGGTCTCCGAACTTGCCAGCAGGACTCTTCGTGCACTGGAAGGTCTTCAACCTGAGAGCGACATATTTCCTGGTGACGAGTTCGACTACCTGTTGTCCCAGGCTGACAACGGCTGGGCCATGGATGCCAACGCTGATTCGCTCAAAATTGTCGCCCCCGACAAGCCTGGCCTGTTTTCTTTAGTGGCTGGAACCCTCGCGCTTGTGGGCACTGATATCGTCGCGGCGAGAGTTGGGTCCAAAGGCCCTATGGCCCTTGAGAACTTCGTCCTTCAACCTCCTGAGGGCAGACCATCGGACTGGAACAGATTCAGGAGAGAACTACAAAAGAGCTTTGAGGAACCCGGCAGTCTGCAACAAAGACTCCAGGAAAAGGTGAAGAATTACTCGAGGGCACGTAGGCGTTCCGGGGTACAACTGGTTCCACCAAGGGTCGTAGTGGCACCTGACGAATCTTCACGCGCAACTGTGGTGGAAGTTTGGGCACCTAACCGAATTGGCCTGCTCCACGACGTAACCGCAGTCATGGCTAATATGTCACTCTCCATCGCCCATGCAAAGGTGCTCACTCTCGGCGACGACGTCGTAGACAGTTTCTATCTGACCGACAGTGATGGCGCTCCAATCGCAAATCCTGAAATCCTCACCGAACTTAGTGCGGCACTCATGGACGTGCTGGGATCCCCTCAGCTGTGACAGTTCAGCTTCTGAATCCGAGACAAAGTGCGGTGACAGGGAATCCACCTCTAGGTGCTGATATCGCGACCGGGTTAGACCATTTTCTGGTGATCACATGAGGCCGCAGAAACTGCCAGTTTGAAGGTCCGTGCACGTGAATTGCGCAATCAAAGTGAGTCGGGGGCGCTGAGCGCTGCTTCCAGCCATGAAAATACTGGCGGCCGAATGGAGGCGGTGATTGAGACAGGTGGAAAGAGTCCACCGCGAGAGTCACACTCACAAACGTCACGACCAGCCCCAATGACCCTCACAAATGGACAACGCCCGCTTCCGCTGGATTGCCCTCAGGTTCGCAGAATCAGTAGCCAGCGCTCAAATCGACGGGATCGAAGAGCGGGAGGTCAGACATCCACCTGTGCAGTTGCGAACCCATCAACTCAACGCTACGGGTTATTACCCTTGGCGAGGACCAGCTGTGATGGGGTAGAACTGTAACATTCGGCCTTTTCCAAAGGGGGCTCTCGGGTGGAAGTGGCTCACTCAAGTACGCATCAAGCAGCACGTAGCGAAGCCGGCCAGAGTCAAGGGCCTCAAGCAACCCCGCCTGGTCGATGATCGCGCCCCGCGCAAGGTTGATAAGGGTCAAATCAGGCTTTGCAATTTCCAGAAGCACTTCTTTGTCGATCAGGCCCCTCGTTTGGGCTGTCAATGGCACTCCGACGACGATGTAATCGGCATCACTTATCTCTTTGAGCCAGTCGTTACCGGAAACATGGCGGGAGACACCTTCTTCAAGCGAAGTATGCACCGTACGGGTCCATGCCACGACATCCATGCCGAACCCCTTGCACATCTTTGCCACCAGCGAATTCACAGAGCCAAGACCCAAAAGAAGAAGCTTCGCACCCTCCAGTTCGGAGAGTTCCCGTGAGGTATCCCACTTCCCGGCGTCGGAATTGCGGACAAAGAAGGGAAACTGCTTCGCAGAAGCAAGCATCCCGAGAACGATGTACTCCGCCATCGGTCTCGAGAAGTTGTTTCCTCCATTTGTAATCACGATGCTGCGCTGCACAAAGGTTCCAAGTGTTAGCGCGTCAACTCCGACAAAATCTGAGTGGACCCAATCAAGTCCAGGAAGCGCGTCGACAGCGGACATAACCCACGAACCGGCGAATCTCCCGTGGCACCAGAGCATTTCCACCTCCGGCGCCTTCCCTGCATACTCCGGCAACACAGCTCCCTGTTCATCAATCTCAACGAAATCGATCTGGCATTTCATTCGATCGGCTAGGTCCAGCAAATGATCCCTTGCCATCGACGTACCAGCCGCCACCAACGGAGATCCAATAGGTCTCCGGCGGGTGAGCGAAATGCTCCTTGCTTGTGACACAAGCACCTCCCTATTGCAACTCCCGCATACAGACTTCACAGTTGACGTTACACAAAACCGAACCGCACGCCTGTTTGGATCAAAGCGGTTTATCCGACAACACTCGAAACCCGTTACTACACCTTGCCACTCTTTAGGGCGGCCTGACAACCGGAGTCGAAGCTGGCGTAAAAATATTGGACCGGCCACAGCATGAGTACGCGGCCACAACGGGCGCTCAATGCCCTGAAACCAGTGAGGCGGCTCACCTTGATCGCGAGCACGATTTTTGCCGCGACCGGGTACGCCCCGATAATGACCCAGCCGGAAAAGGCCGGGCCAGACCGCTAACAAACACCGCTCTCAAGGATTTTGTCGCCGTCTCAAATATATGATATCTTCTAGATTACAGTATTCAAATAGTTAGAGATTATAATACGAACCGCTGACAATGGAGGAATCATGGTAGGCGCACTGCATGAATTCAAGGCTGAACTCTTCAAGGCCTTGGGTCATCCAATCAGGTTGCGAATTCTCGAACTTCTTATGTCAGGTGAGAAAACCGTCTCCGAGCTTCAAGCGGAGCTGGAGATTGAAGCGTCCTCGGTGTCACAACAGCTCTCATTGATGCGTGCCCGCCAACTGGTTGATGCTCGCAAGAATGGCACAAATGTTTTTTACACAGTCCGGGACCCACTGATCTTTGATCTGTTGACCATCGCCAGGCAGATATTCGAACACCAGGTAGCGCAAATGTCATCGCTCCTATCCGTCGAGGCGTAAGCCGCATTTTATCGCTTTGAATCCCACAACCACGAAGGGCTCACAACGGTGACTTTGGGACTGATTACGGCCGTCTTTCTTGCCGCACTTGCAGGATTGGCAAGCAGAAAATTATCCAACGCATCCGCATTTATCTCAAGCCTTGGAATCTTGATTCTGGGCGGGCTTGTCCTGCTTCACGGTGGATCGGTAATAGTGGCTCATGGGATTTTTTACCTCTCCACTCTCGGCGGATGGTTCTTGATTGTCCTGGGGGTGGTCGCCACCATGTCTTCGTGGTACCGCTGGGGATATCCGGATCATAGCCGCACCACGTCTTTCTGGTTGCCTATCTTTCTATTGAGCATGACGACGGTCATCGTAGCGGGCAACGCGTGGGTATTTTTGACAGCCTGGGAAACCATGACCATCAGCTCGTTTTTTCTCGTCACCACCCATCACGAAAAGCCGGGTGTGCTCCAGTCTGGCTACATATACCTTGTCATGTCGCAGTTGAGTGCGATGTTCATACTGGCTGGCTTCATGGCGATGGGATCGCAACTACATTCTTTCGATTTCGCGATCTGGGCTGCCCACGCCTCAATGATGCCGGATTCGTATAAGAACTTGGTCTTTGTTCTGCTGGGTCTGGGATTCGGCATTAAAAGTGGGATCGTGCCATTTCACATTTGGCTCCCGCGAGCCCACCCGGTTGCACCCGCTCCGACCTCTGCCCTGATGTCCGGTGCAATGATCAAGCTCGGCATTCTCGGAATCATCCAGTTTCTCCTGATCGATCTTGGCCAGACCGACCGGTTTTGGCCTCTGGTCGTGTTAGCTGTCGGGGCGGTCTCCGCCTTGCTGGGCGTGCTTTACGCCCTAATGGAACACGATCTGAAACGCCTCTTGGCCTATCACAGCATCGAGAACATCGGCATCATCCTCCTGGGAGTGGGAGTCATGGGGGTTGGAATCGATTGGCAACAACCGGCCCTGACCTTCCTTGGGTTGGCAGCATCTCTGTTCCACACGCTGAATCACGCAATTTTTAAGTCGCAGTTGTTCCTTGCCGCCGGTGCCGTAGAAAAGCACACTGGAACTCTGGATGCCGACCATCTCGGTGGCCTCATTCGCACCATGCCAGGCATAGCCGTCGGATTTCTTGCCGGTTCCATGGCCATCACGGCCCTTCCGCCATTCAATGGCTTTGTCAGCGAATGGCTCACGTTCCGGGGGCTCCTGACAGTAGCGTCGCACTCCGTTTTCCTAATGGGCATCTACGGGCTTGGTCTGGCTATGGCACTGGGCCTGACAGGCGCGCTTGCGGGTGTCTGCTTTATAAAAGCATTCGGAACGATCTTTCTCGGAGAGCCACGCAAGGCCGTCGGCCACACCGCAATTCCTGCCAGCATGACATTGCCTGTGCTGAGCCTGGGTCTGCTATCGCTGGTATTGGGGATTTTCCCTCAACCCTTGCTGAACTTGTTAGGCCAGGTCGGTCTGCAATCAGCGGCGGGCCATACGGACCTGGGCAACCTTCTCGCTTCGGCTAAGACCGTGACAGTTGCGGCGATGCTCTTGGCAGGAACCGCCATCTTTGCGGCATTCAGCCGGGTCTGGCAGATCAAGACTGTACCTCGATGGTCGTGCGGACGGGTGCCCGACGCGTCGATGCAGTTCACGTCGGCATCTTTCACGAAGGCAATACGCACCACCTTTGCCTTGATCTACCAGCCACACCGTAAATTAGAACGGCTGGGACAACACGCACCGGATTTTGCGGACCGTCTGCTTTATCAAGGAGGCACGGTTCCGGTCTGGGAGCGTCACGTTTACAAGCCGCTGTATCGGTGGATCTGGCGAGTATCGCGCCTCAGCACCCGGATGCAGGCGGGACCCATTCGCCTATATCTCGCATATCTGCTGGGTACGGTAGGGCTAATGATAGCCATCATCCACTAGGCGCGAGGAGATTCAAAGATGTTGTGGCTTGTTCAATTCAGCGGAATCGCGATTCTCTTTGCGGGTTCCCCGCTTCTCTGGGGCGTGACTCAGTCGGTAAAGGCCCATCTGCAGGGCCGCCGCGGTCCGTCGGTTTGGCAAATGTATCGCGTCATTGCCAAAAACTGGGAAAAGGAGACAACTGCACCTGAATTCAGTTCACTGCTTTTCCGTCTTTCGCCAAGCGTCAGCATGGCCGCCTTGAGCGTCGTTTTGATCATGATCCCGTTATCCGGTCAAGCACCCCAGGGCTGGCCGAGCGACCTCTTGAGCGTCTTCTTTCTTTTGGCCCTTGAACGCTTCTGGGTTGGACTGAGTGGATTGGACAGCGCTGGCACTTTCGGAGGCCTTGGCGCCAGCCGTACAAGCACTATCGGAACCGGAATTGAACCTGCCCTCCTGGCCACCTTCGGAGTTCTTTGGAAAGTTAGCGGAGCGGGCGCTATAGAGCCTGTGTCGGCATCACTGAAAGCCGTGCCGACAGGCGTGTTCGCATTGTCCTTGGCGGCCATCAGCTTTGCCCTGATTATGTTGGCGGAACTGGGCCGCATGCCGGTTGACAATCCCGACACCCACTTGGAGCTAACCATGATCCACGAAGCCACGATTTTGGAGACCAACGGCCGGTTGCTGGCACTCTCACAGTTTGCGATGACGCTCAAACTCACGGTGATGATTGCCCTGGGCTGGGTGATTTTTGGACCGCACTCAGGGTCAGCCTGGGCAAATCTTGGACTGATGCTGGTCGAATTGATTGGCACATCCGCAGCCCTCGGCTGGATCGAAAGCCGCTTCACCAAGATCCGCTACTTTCAGTTGCCCACCTATCTGTCAATCGCCGCCGGCATCGGCATGCTCGCTTTTGCACTTTCATCAGGAGGATTTAACCTATGAACATATTGGATTTGATACTTCTCATGATCGCGGCTGCCCTGCTTTGGTCGCGGCATATGCGTCTAAGTATCCTGTTGTTAGCAATTGAGGGAGTGCTCCTGAGCCTGATGGTATCAA
>DAHXKX010000036.1 GCA_027366165.1 Actinomycetota bacterium | reverse complement strand
TCTACATGTACGAGGATGGCTGGGGTGGCAGTACTGCGAACACCATGAATGGCGCCTGCACCACCCCAATATCCTCTGGTTGTTGGGGACACAGAAAGACCATGCTTTGGCAGCCAGGGGGGACATTGAGCTTCGGAGCTGCGGTAGGACCTTGGGGCAACGGATATAGCAACGCCGATATGATCGTTGCTCAGACAACCCCCGCCCACGGCTATACCTACACCTGGGCCCAGTACCTCGCCAACACCAGCAACCCAACCGGCATGTGCTCGCCTTCAGTTGGCACCGCAGTCTCTGCAGCATCTGACCCCTCAGGCGGCGGTTGGGTCGTGGGAGCGGGTGGAGAGATCTCGATGCAGGGCAACGCCCCCTGCTACGGCTCACTAGCCGGCCAGACTCTCAATGCCCCGATCGTTGGCATTGTAGCTACTCCCGATGGCAAGGGCTATTGGCTGGTTGCCTCTGATGGGGGAGTGTTCAGCTTTGGGGATGCCACGTTCTATGGATCCATGGGTGGCAAGCCTTTGAACAAGCCGATCGTTGGAATTGCAGCCACTCCCGATGGCAAGGGCTACTGGCTTGTTGCGTCCGATGGTGGGATCTTCACTTTTGGTGACGCGAAGTTTGACGGCGCGATGGGTGGCAAGCCGCTCAACAAGCCGATTGTGGGGATGGCGGTAGATGTTGCAACCGGAATCACTGAGTACTTTGGTATCGAGAAAAATCAAGTAGCGTTTAAACAGCAAGTCAACCTTAAAGAACCTGATCTGCCTTTCCGGTAGAACTAATGGGCCTCAGTTCCAGCGTGTTACTCGGCATGAGAGTGATCAGTCTTCTGGACGAGAGCGTTCTTGAGACATCTGATATTGCAGGGCAAGAACCGCTCGAAGAGAGTTTCAAGGGTGTAGAACTATGCATTCTCCCAACGCCAACCGTTATTGTCGGTGCAGATGATAGGTCCGCTAGATCCCTGAACAGTCTGTCCTCTCAGTTTTGTTGGGCAGTACTCTCCAGCATGATAACAATTCCCCTCAGGGTCGATGTAGCACCCAGCTGTTGTAGCAGGAGCAGACGATGTTGATGCTGTTGTCTGAGGAACACTAGTGGTAGACGGTGGTGCTGCGGTCGTCGTACTGGGAGGAAGAGCCGATGTTGTTGTCACAACGCTCGTTGAGACAACACTGGCTGTTGCAGAGGCGGCGGCATTTACAGCGCCAGCACCACATGCACTAAGGAGTCCTCCAATTGACAGTAGGCCAACTGATCGCCAATTCAATATCCGACTCATGAAACCCCTTATCTTCCTTGCCTCACCCGTCAGGACCTAGGACTTACTTAAATGTCAACTCAAATTCCTCTGTTGGCAATACAAAACATCACTTCGGACACGGCAATGATACTCTCCTTATCCACTCAGTGCAGATAACCTCCGAACAAAAGGCTAAAACGTCAGAAACCAGCCTCTTCGAGGACTACCAGACAGACGGAGGATTATACGGAATTGACTGGCAAGGGTTCTCGCTTAACATTTGATTTCCGACATGCTCTCACTGGCAGGGTTTGTAAGCGCAAAAACGGAGTCATATTTGCACCGAAAACCCTGTCGGATTGAGAAGGTATACGGAAACCGTTTGGAAGGGGTTTTACACACATGCTGGTTGGCTATATGAGAGTCTCCACCACAGACAAGCAGAGCACGGATCTTCAAAGGGATGCATTGATCAACGCTGGAGTTGACCAGAGGCATCTTTTTGAGGATAAGGCCTCAGGCGCAAGAGATGACCGACCTGGACTAACAGCTGCACTCGATTTCCTGACAGAAGGTGACGTGTTGGTGGTGTGGAAACTCGATCGGCTGGGAAGATCACTTTTCCATCTCATGGAAGTCATCGACTCTCTAAAGGATAAAGGCGTAGCTTTTCGATCTCTTACCGAGGGGATGGATACCACGACACCATCGGGAGAGCTCTTGTTCCACGTCTTTGGAGCTCTGGCGCAGTTCGAGAGAACTCTCATCTCTGAACGAGTGACCGCTGGACTTGAGGCTGCGAGGAACAGAGGGAGGATAGGCGGAAGACCCAGAGCGATCAGTTCTGAGAAGCTCACGGCGATCTTGGAAGCTGTTGATTCCGGGATGTCTAAGGCCGCAATCTGTCGAACCTTTGGTGTGAAGCGAACGACATTGATCGAAACGCTTTCGAGACTGCGGAGATGAATTCGTCCCTCAAGATCTTGAAGCGACAAACAGTCAGAAATGTGATGCCCCGTCACTTTTCGGCGGATTCTCGAAGACGAAGACCCTGGTAGTTATGCATCATTATGTTTGGGTCATCGGACTAGTCCATAGATCCATTTCTTCAGAAACGAAATGTGGTCGGACTGAAATCACCGCGAGCAGGATACCAGTTTCGCGTCCGTTCTGCTGGTAGTGGTCACTTCCGCCAATTCGTTTTGACGAGCTGGTCCGGAGTTCCTTCTAACTCGAAGTGACTTCGATTCGAACGCCCATATATGGACCGCTGGGACCGATTTGCCAACTGAACTTCGCCGGTCCGGTCTGCGAGGGCACGGCTATCACCATCTCAAAACTCACCTGACTATGAGGACGTATCGAATGGATGCTGGAACAATTTAGCTGCAAGGTTCGGCTGATCTTCTGTGTTGATTCTGAAGGGACGAATATCTCCTCCTGATAAACGGGGCAAGGTGCGAGAGAGACGTTGGTGTTGGTCTGGTTCTCAAGAGTGACTACATAGTGAAGGATACTGCCAGCCTTAATAGTCTCAGGAAGTTGTAGATATGGGTAGAGGCTAGCGACACTCCCTGGGGAAGGCACCTTAGTAGTCAGCTGTGGTTGAAATCCTGAGAATATCTGGTTGGCACAAAGCAAAAGGTGAACGTTTTTAAGTTCTAGAACTCCGGTTGTCAGATCGATATCGACAGAGTTGTAATGGTTGGTAGGTCGTACGGTTGCCGCTGCGTCACAGGAGTCCCTGGCTTGAATCATAAATGTGACGCCTGTGCCCGATTTTATCGAGATGTTTCCAGACTGTTCTAGGAGCTGGACTTCAAGATTACCCCGTGTTCCGTTAGGGCCGACAGCTGTAACGGTCTTTGGGTTATCGGGCATGGAACAAGAACCACTGCCAATGTTTGTAATGGGTACGGCCCAGAGGGCGCTGCCCATTCCTCCTTCTGATATCACGGATCCAACTTTCAGAACCCTTGGTGTACATGGCGGTGGGATTGGTTTTGGTGCTGTAGTGGTCGTTGGATTAGTGGCTGGCTTATCTATCCACGGGACTGCGGTCGTAGTCGCAAAGCCCATCTGGGTTGTTGTCGTAGAGTTAACTGGCGAAGCGGCAGTATTGGTTGTCCCTGTACCACAGGCCGTGAGAGCGAGCACAAGGATAAGAAGTGCGATTTCGACGCGTGGATTATGTTTCACCATTCGTTCCCTATGTCGATAGACATTAAATGACTTGGCTTCACCTTAGAGGTTTACCGCGGTATCGACCGTCACTTTCCAGTTGCATCCAAACCACTCAGGGGCATGTTCCACTGAGGTGCATTAGCCCCTTAACCCAGGGCAAAGATGCACGACCGTGCCACTTTCCCACCACACAAAAAATGACGCCGCGTCACATTTCCGTGAACATTGCACCGTTAAATACCAGGTAACCATCCATCATTATGTTCTAGACATGAACTTGGACCGGATCTTTACAGATAAAGCTTCTGGCAAAGACACCTGTCGTCCTCAACTTGCAGAGTTGCTCGCCTTTGTGCGCGAAGGTGACACAGTGGTGGTCCATTCAATGGATCGCCTGGCGAGAAATCTCGACGACCTGAGAAAGCTGGTGCAACAACTCACTCAACGCGGTGTCCGTGTCGAGTTCCTGAAGGAATCCTTGACCTTCACCGGCGACGATTCGCCAATGTCACAACTACTGCTCTCCGTGACGGGAGCCTTTGCTGAGTTCGACAGGGCACTGATTCGCGAGTGCCAAAAGGAGGGTATCGCTTTAGCAAAAAGTCGAGGGATCTATAGAGGACGCACCAAGATCCTGAGCAGCTACCAAATAACCAACCTGAAACAGAGAGCGGAGGCCGGGGAGCCAAAGGCGATGCTGCCCAGAGAGTTTGGCATCAGTCGCGACACAATGTACAGGTATCTCAAGCCCAGGTAATTGGATCAGAGAGTGTGAGCCAGGCTGTAAAGGATGAGCCCTATTGACCATCGAATTGAGGGTAAATGCATGCGAATAACCAGGTAAAGAGCAGGTTTATAAAGTCCATATATCCTATTTGACCATGTTGATGGTAGCTTGATAAAGCAGCTAAAGATGAATTTGTCTCTCAAAATCTTGGGGGTGGAGGACAGCCAGAAATGTGAGGCGGTCACATTTTAGCGGATTCTAGAAAGCAAAGATCCTGGTAGTTATGCGTGCTCATATTTTGGTCATTCCGTCGACGCAAATGCCACCCCGAAGAGATGGCACTACGGGGAAGTAGCCGGGCCGGAGATTCCGTTTGAAACTGACACCATAATCCTCGATCCTAGAGGAATCCGAGAGCCTGCAGCTGGTTCCTGGGATACAACTTGGCCAGCTGTGACCGAAGCGCCAGGTAGTACTTGGGTAGCCATGATTAGGCCCAGGGATAAGAGTGCACTGGCAGCTTGTGCTTCGGTTAGACCCACGATGTTCGGAGTAGTGATCACCTTTGTTGGCTCCACATATACTTTGCGGATTGAGGTCGAACGGTGCGCAATGCCTACAACAAAACCAAAACTGAGGCAACCTCCAAGGAGAACGGCTAGTCCGATCAAAACGACGACCATAGAGCGAGAAAGACGCTTGCGTTTCTGGCTAGCCTGACCGTCCATGGCCTCGGCCGCAATGTCATCGGGCTGCCCGACTCGGTCTAGAAGTTCTCGGATGGCTGCCTCTGATTGGTCGGACAGCTCAGCGCGCGCTTCCTTTAGATGTTCATCAATTTCCGCCACGAGTTGTCGGCGGCGAGACTCGGGAAGCCTACCCAAAGCCACGTCGAGACGGTGGAGGTAGTCGGCGATGATTTGGTCGATATCAGCAGTCGTCATTCCTGACCCCCTATGCCCATTAGTGCGTCAACACTGTTCCGGAATCTCTGCCACTGGATCACGAAAGTCTCTAGGGCCAAGCGCCCGTCATCTGTAAGGCGATAGTACCGACGAGGCGGTCCTTGCTGGGACTCTTGCCAGAAAGTGTCCACGAGTCCATCTTGTCGGAGTCGGGCGAGCAAAGGATAAACCGTGCCCTCACTTGTTACTAGGCCATCTGCATCGGAAAGGGCTCGGGTCAGTTCGAAACCGTATCTGTCGCCGCTGCGCAATAGTGCTAAGACACAATACTCGATAGCACCGCGCCGCATTTGCGTCATCACGTTAGTTGCACTGCCTGCTACCATGCCTCACATAGTAGCAGAATTATCTGCCACTATGTGATTATCACGTCCTTATGCGTAGCTTTACGAAATAAAGTCAAAGCTTCTGATGATTGGGCCTATGCGTCGAAAGAGACAAGGACTTATCTGGTAAGCCGGCCAGGGGTTTCGAAAACCTTGATACGCCCAAGCATTGCACATGGCTCAACCTTATTGAATGCGTCTTTTGGAAAATGAGCAGAACGTTCCAGCATCACATGGGGGTTGATCCCACAGATGGACTAAAAGGAACCTATCATCAAAGGTGTCGAGGAATTCAAAGCTGCACCAGTTGTTTTTCGTTGGAACAAGTTCGATCTTGGAGTGCCATAACATGTATCTTGTTTAGTGGACCGGAGTACTAGCAACCCTGGTTACATCGTCCAAGTGGTGGCCAGCAACCAAGCCTCCGACAAGCCACCTCCTCCTACAGGGGAAAGCGACATTGAGAGAGTTGACTTTGTATGTCACTCCTGGGAGCCTGTCAAGGGTCTTGACGACTGGGTTAGTCCCGCATTTGTCTAATCCCCGCCAATACCGACTAGCGGTCCGCACTCGTCCAGCGTAGCGTTCGTTAGGGAATCGACAGGTCAACGTGTTTGTGGACGTGTTCTCAAGTTGTAGTGATTGACGAGTTCTCGAACCAATCTGTTGAGTTCCATGCCCAACCGATGATAACGCCACCAGGTCAATTCTACGAGATCGCCCTATGCCTCTAAAATATGACCGAGATATGCCAAGCCGAATGTCCAACCCAGCCCGAACTCACGAATTCAATCCCCATGTCGCACCACCATCGGCAGTACGATAGATCGGATACTCGGAACTGGCAAGAGCCCAGCCGTTTCCTCCCGCCGAAAATGCCATGGAAAATATGCCTTGGTTGGCCATCGTGGACGGCAGCGTGTAGCGAACAAATGAGTGTCCGCCGTTAGTGGTGTGATAGAGATAATTACCGGCCCATACATAACCCTCTTGAGCGCTCAGGAAATCAACCCCACCAGGGGACAACCAATTTGCGATAAACTCATTCCAGGATTTCCCTCCGTTGGTTGAGTCATAAAGGTTCCAGTCCATTCGGTAGACATTCTTGGCCGGATTGTTGGTAACGGAAATCCTGGTTCCTCCCAATGCCCAAAGATCGCTTTCAGAAATTGGATTGACAGCTAGAGGCCTGAAAGGAGTGCTCACCTTATTCCAGCTAGCGCCTCCGTTAGTTGTGCGGTCGATTGTCGCTGAACCGGCTGGACCATTATTATTGACGACGACGAAACCCAAATTGGAATCGACAAACTTCCCCTGAAGCAAAGTACATCCCTTGGGTAGTGGAATCTGTTTCCACTTTGTGACACTATTACTCTGGTAAAGTCCACTGGTCCCAAGTGCCAAGAGCCTGCTTCCAAGCGGGTCAAGCTCCATGACGCCGGTAGGAGCGCTGCCAAGTCTCTGAACGGAATTGGCGCCACCTACTAGCGAAATCCCCTGAGTGGGCGACAGCGCGTACAATCCAGTTGAACTCTCAGAGATGCTTTGTGCGCTATAGGGAGGATAGACCCGCGCCATCAGGCCTGAAGAATTGTCCTGCCAGAAAGTCGAATTGGCTGTCACAAACGAAAAATCTGTCCGACTCCAGGCCGAAAAGTCCACCACATTGCGTAGAGAGCGTGCACTCATGGGAGTTTCGCTCATCAGGTTCCAAGTCGATCCACCGTCGTCAGTGGCGTACATGCCTGACCGCATAAGGGACATAAATCCCTGTTGGGGTGAGATGAATTGGAGCTGAGTCACGTAACCAGTCGCAGGCATTACTCCGCTAGTTGCCATGGCCTGGCCGCTAGAAAATTGAGCTTGGGCTACGAGGCTCCAGTTCGAGCCTCCATCTGTTGTTTTGTAAAGGTACTTATTCTCAGAGCCAGCTGAGGGTTGGATCCCAACAAGTAGCCATCCATCGCTAGGTGAACTAAAACTAAACGATCCGTATGTAGCTGCGGGATTGAGAGGGGATGGAACAAGTGACCAACTTCTGCCACCATTTGCAGTCTTATAGATTCCAGCCGAGAAAAGCTGTGGATTGGAGGAAGGAGCGCGAAGCATGGCGAAACCGGTTGTTGGAGTTGAAAACTTTATCGCGGAAATTGAACCAGCAAAAACCTGAATCCAGGTGATGCCACCATTAGTGGTCGAATAAAGGAAGTTGTCTGGTCCTCCATTGACGGGACGTGAAACAAGATAGCCGATGTTGTTGGTGACAAAATCGATCCAAGATACGGCACCGGGGACAGATGATCGGGTCTTCCAGCTTATGCCTCCATTCTCACTTATCAAAAAAGATGAAGTGGAACCCGAACCATTCTGCTGCGACACGTAAACAATCGATTGAGATAGATAGAACGCATCATCTACCTGCTGTGCAATGTTTTTCCCGGAAACGATTAACGAGGTCTTGTTAGCCGATACATTAAGGGTGCTATCAGGCTTGATGACGGAGGTGGTAGAGCTGGACGGGCTCGGGGACGCTGCCGAAGTATTACCGCATGCTGCCATCACCATTCCAAAGCCTAGTAGTAATGCGATCCCTGCTTCCCTTCGCATCAACACACCTCAATTAGTCGTTTGATATCTGTCAGCCAAATTGACCACCCAAAATAGGTTTGACGATTCCGTTTACTGTTCCAACGATAAATCAACCTGAGGAGACCGGTGACAAGCAGAGAAATCCATGTAAGTTTCCGATCCCTTCCGTCCTTTGTCGAACTTGGCTATCCCTCATTCCGGTGAACGCTGATCAGCACTTTGTTGGAGGCCCGTCCCGGATTTTGATGATATGGGGACTTGTCTCAATATTGGGATAGAGCTGAGTACTCTTTCTGATCAGCCATCGAGCGGGCGAAGTAGGGTCGCGGGATCGGCTATTTGCGTGGAGGGTAGCCGCCCCTTCTTCTTTACCCTAACCGCCTTAGCTGCTTCTTTGCTGACTTCGGAGACCAAGCTTTTCAGAACCTCAACTTCGGCCTCTAATGCTCGGCTCCCTTCTGGGCTTATCTCCACTATGGTCTGCGGCCTACGCCCAGAGTAGCCTTTCTCAACAGTTACTAGACCGGCATCCTCAAGTACCTGGATATGTCTTCCAAGGTTTCCGTCTGAAAGTCCTGTTGAGTTATGAAGAAGGCGAAAGTCAGCCCTTGACAGTTCATAAAGAACCGCAAGGATGGCGAGGCGACTTCGCTGATGTACTGCATCGGACAGGCTGATCACTGATTTCGGAGTTGTTGAATCTGACATTGGCCATTCACCTTTATGTGATTGATCGAAGCTATTTGGGAAACCGCGTTTGATTTTTTGTGGCCCACCTCTACAACTGGTTGCGCCACATGGGGGTTTTCTGTGCCAGTAAAGAAATGCCGCGCCTCCAATGAGAACCAGCCCCGCTGCCAGGTAACTAACTGAGTGGGGAGGAATCCATATATTGAGATGTGCGAAGAACTCACTAGAACTTCTGGAGAGAGCGATTCCTACGAAGAAACTCAGCGCAGCAACCAAGGCGAGCGTCTGGCTCCGGGCTGCAAATCCGGCAATGCAGATAATCAGAGCCACAGTCAGGAGGCGGGAAAGCTGGCTGGGAAAACCCAATCGGTCCGCAGCCAAAAGTACAAACACGCCGATTAGACCAGCAAGGAGGTAGGTGATCGTGAAAGTCCGCAAACGACCACTGGAGCGCTGGCCAAGGACAGATAATGAGACACTGACAACTATACCGATCACCCACAACCAGGGCGAATTGCCGATGTGCCAGATAACCGGGAATCTTCCAGCAAAGGAAAGTGAGATGGGGCCACGGATCGGAATACCTTGTGGCGTGAGTGCAGTAACGCTTGTGCCCGAGTGATTGATTACACATGAGATGGGTTTCGGAGTGCCGGTCATCAGCCAACAGCTCTGAATGACCTGCCTGGTGCTAAGTAGAGGGGTGCCCAAAATGGTTATGATTCCCAGCGTGACAGGTAGTAGCCAAATCCTTTGCTGAAGAGTTCGAGCCCTCCTTCTAAGGGAAGCGACCATCGAAAGCACATCAGCTGCTGATTCTTCATGACAGTTCCGAATAGTTGTTCCAAGGTTCAACTCGTTCATAGTTATTACTCTATACTACAGAGTACTCAAAATGAATCGTTGCAACCGATATTGAGGTGAGACGTAGTGATATTTTCTACAGACACTGCTTGAGCATGGTACTTATCTGAGCGGGAACATGCCAGTTAGCTGCATCAACCGACGTACCAA
>DAHXKX010000034.1 GCA_027366165.1 Actinomycetota bacterium | reverse complement strand
GTAATGGTAATCGCAACCAACTCTCAAGACCAGCAGAGATCCTTGCACTGGTGATCCGGTTATTCTTTACAGGTTTCAATCTGTCGCGATCTGAGCCATACATGCCCAGCACGGAATACGTAAGACAGATCCTGGATAACGGAATTAGCATGGTACTCTCGCCGGAAGGCTCAATTAGCACCACCGGCAAACTGCGACCGTTCAAATCAGGAATGGGCTTGTTAACCGTTGAATTGGCCTGTGAGTGGTGCCCATCAAGACGATCAGCTTGTGTGGCACGGTGCCACTCCATGCTAAGTGGCCCAAGAGACACAGCTACGTGAATGTGCGCGCCGGCAAGCCGATTAAGTTTGGAAACGACAAGAGCTGTCGCGAGGTTACGGAGAAGCTGCATCAAAGAATGTTGATGCTCTAGCAGAAATAGAACGAACACGGTGAAATTGCGTAACTTGTTGGCATTACTTGGAGTAATCGGCCTGGTCATCGTGGTATTTTTCAACCGCGGGCAATTCGTAGGTGCCTGGCGAATACTCAAGACTATGCGGTGGTACGTTCTGGCCTTTGTAATTCTCATTCAACTGGCGAGTTACTGGGTCAATGGCCTGTATTATCGGTCCATATTGAGAATTTTTGGCTACGAAATGAGCGTTCGCCGACTTTTTGAAGGAGCGCTGGCCACAAATTTCGTCAACTACGTGCTGCCTTCTGCGGGAGTGGCAGGTGCTGGCTACCTCTCCCAGGTCCTCGCTCCCGATGTGCCACGCGGCGAAAGCGTGCTCACCCAGCTGACGCGGTATGCCCTAAGCGGATTGGCCGTTCTCATCATGATGCCTTTGGGACTTCTTCTTATGCTTTTCACAAATAACTCAGCTCACCCTATCGTAGGAATCACGCTTTTATCGGCTTTGGCAATAACGCTGTTTGCCGCGTTCATGGTGGCAATGGTCCAGCAGGAATCGGTGGTTCATCGAACCGTTGACCGACTTGCTGGCAATCTGCAACGAGCCTTCCCCAAAATCAAGGCCGATACAATTCGGCACTTTGTCGACGAATTCTATGTTGGGTGGCATCGGATAACCTCAGACAAAAGGCACATGCTGGCACCATTTGAATGGTCGATAATCTATATCGTCATTGAGATGGGGACCCTCTACCTTACTTTTCTCGCTTTCGGAAAGTTGATCAACCCAGGCATTGCCGTAATGGCCTATCTCTTTGCAAACATTGCAAGCATCTTTGGCGGCGCGTTCTTTAGTACAGGCACATTTGAGGTTGGAATGGCAGGCACCATGGTAGCGCTGGGATTGCCATTCCCTCTTGCAGTTTCAGTCACTTCGGTATACCGCGTTCTGAATCTGCTCATTGGTCTGCCACCTGGTTTCTACTTCTACAGGCGGTATCTTCCTTCAAAACCTTGAGAGTTAAGAAATGCGGCATGAACCTTGCGAATGCTCCAGAAAGGTCAGCGTTGATCTTTCTGCATGAGAAACCTGGCACATTGGGGCAAAAAAGGATACCACTAACGGCGAAAGCGCTCCGCATGAGGCGGCACAAATACCACTCTGAAAGGATACGCTGACACCATGGTCATACTACAACACCTTTGCCCTGGCCAGAGGGCAGCGTGTCCGTGTGCAAATGTATTGCCCAACGACCATAAGCACATGTGGGAGGCGCTTGGCTCTGATGTGGAGACTGTGCTCATGCGGATATCAACGTAGCGGGGGACACTTTTGCGACAGCACTCGATGACCCAAGACACAGAGGGGTACCCCAGACTTTCAAGGTCACCGGCCGCCCCATTAAGCGCCAACCTCCGCAAAGACAAAGTGGCAACAACCGATGTCAGTTCTCCGGAATCCTCCTCCGTTTGGAACAAAAGGATTTCAACAAATTCCAGATCATTATGCATTTTAATCAGGAGCGTGCAGGCATATGACCGAAAGACAACCCGACTATTCCTCGATTCGAAGGATTGTGACAGGACATGACGATTCAGGTAAGGCGGTGATCATCTCCGATGGCGACGCGACTAACTATCGGCAGTTGGGAGCCCGTCGTTCAACGCTTCTTTGGGCCACCAAGGAAACGCCAGCCGACTTTCTCGATACTGACGACGCCGGTCAATGGAAACTCGGCACTCCACCACCCCCTGGAGGAACGCGCTTTTGCATAATCGAGAGCGCACCTGGAGCAACATATCCGGCGCTTCATCGAACTGACACTATCGATTACGTCATCTGCCTGAAAGGGGAGATCGCCATGGACCTGGACGACTCCACGGTAGTGATGAAAGCTGGTGATGTCCTTATTCAGCTTGGAACCCACCACGGTTGGCGTAACGAAACAAGTGAACCTGCCTCAGTTGCATTCGTCCTCATTGACGGCAAGCCCAAGTTCAGTCCACACCTGCCAGCTCCGCGCATTTAGCCAGACTCCGCTCTCGACAGTCCGGCTTCGGCATCTCACCAAAGGCACCTGTTTACAGCAACAGTAGATAAAGGACCTGTTCGTCCGCATTGCACCTACCACTTTCTGCAAGCTTCGCAGGCCATACTTGACAGCACACCCAATACAAATCATTCATCCAAGGTTATGAGAACCTTGCCGACTGCAAAACCCTCGACTGCTGCATGGGCTTCGGCTGTCTGTTCAAGGGCGAAACGATGGAGGGGCAGGCCTGCTCCGTCACCTACGCGCAATGCGCCATCCAATAGAGCGGCCTGAACGTCAGCCACACTCTGGTACTTTGCAGCAGCCGGAATGGTGTACACCATGACGAACTGGTATCTGATATTCTCACCCATCGAAGGCCGGATCGGTATGGAAAGCGAATCCGCGTCGCTCGCGTATATTGCAACAACGGAATTCGGACCGAGGACTGCCTGATTCAAGGTCGCATTCGCCCGAGGTGCCACCTCAACAACAATATCCACACCCCCACCCGCAATGGACCTGATGACTTTGGCAGGATTATCCTTTCGGTAATTCACAACATGGTGCGCTCCAGCCGCAGTTGCAAGCTCCTCCTTCTCGCTCGAACTCACGGTAGTGATTACTTCCGCTCCCGCCCATGCCGCCAGTTCGATGGCGGCATGTCCAACCGCTCCGGCCCCTCCGGCAACCAGAACCGTAAAACCCTTCAAACAGCCTGGCCGCAACTTTCCTTTGGTCTTCTCATGGACCGTCAAACACCTATGAGCTGTGAGCGCCGGAATCCCAAGGCTGGCACCTAGCTCCCAACTCGCCAAATCCGGCAGTGGAACAGCCTGGGCCTGGGGCAATGCAATCACTTCCTGCGCCGTGCCACCAGCACGGCGATAAGCCGCCTCCCAAATCCAAACTCTTTGACCAATCCGCGCCGGGTCAACACCGTCACCCACCGCAATGATTGTCCCCGAACCATCTTGATTGGGAACAACCTCGTCGAACTGCAGTGGCTCGCCCGCTTTGGCACCCCTGCGCGATTTCCAGTCCGTGGGATTGACACCTGACACGGCTATTTTGATCAGAACTTCCCCGGCCGATGGAGTCGGCTCGGGCCGCTCCACCAGTTGAAGCACATCTGTTTCACCACTCTGTCGATAGATGACGGCGCGCATGATTTTTCCTGCCCAGTTGCTGGTGGATTATGACTTAGATCAACCTAAATCTAACTCCGAAATCCCAGCGAACGCAAGGACGACTTCCTTCATTGGGCCATCATGCTTTCCCCACATGGGAACAGGGGCAGCTGTGGGCATCTCCAAAACACCCATTCCAGCGCGTCACCGGTTGTGAAAGCGACAATCGGCCTCTCATCTTTGGACCGCACTTTCAGCGCACTCCCTGATGAGCCCGGACACTTACAAATCAGAATTCCGCCTAATTTCACACCAAAATTGGAAGGAAGATTTGTTCATGCCGTATACCCTGGGTGGTATGTGTACAGCCATTACGTGTAATAGATGCAATCGTCCAGCCTGGGTTGGGTGCGGGGCCCATGTTGAGCAAGTCCTGGGCCATGTGCCGAAGGCCGAGCGCTGTCAGTGCGATGGTGCAAACCCGCAAAGCAAACCAAAGCGATGGTTTTCCCGCTAGACCGCGGCGGAAACGCCATATAATATTGAGCCCGATATCCAGCGAATGACAACAAGACCAGACTGATTGCGGTAGTGCCAATACCCGATATAGGCCGGTCCGTCTAAGTCAATAAATAGCCCCGGCCACCACACAAGTCTGACCCAATGGGACTATTTGTGCCGTGGCCTTAGGACATTCTACCAATCTGTTGTCTCTAAAACGGGAACTGCTTATGCCCCATTTGCATGGTTACCCAGCGTGTAGTCGTAAACGCCTCGACTCCGGCCTGGCCACCGAACCTGCCATAACCTGAGTCGCCAATGCCTCCAAATGGTGCTTGCGCTTCGTCATCTACGGACTGGTCATTCACGTGCACTATTCCGGTTCGAAGCTGTTTTGCAATTTCAAAACCACGGCCGATATTTTCCGTGAGAATTCCCGCAGTCAACCCATAGCGAGTGCTATTTGCCAGCGCAATGGCCTCTTCTTCGTTGTCCACCACGTCAACAGTGCACACAGGCCCGAAGATCTCTTCCGTTACTATTCTCTGATCACGACCGACCCCAGCCAAAACGGTTGGAGCATATACCGCCCCCTGTGCCTTTCCACCTCCGGCAACCAGTTTGGACCCCGACGACACCGCCTCATCCACTAAAGTCGCCACCCTCTCGGCTGCTTGGCTGCTGATCAAAGGTCCAACCACAGTATGAGGATCCTTAGGATCCCCGAACGTCAGCGAATTCGCCTTTTCGCCGAGCCTGTTGAGAAACTCCCCAGCAACATCTTTGTGCACTATTATTCGATCTGCGCACATGCAGATCTGACCGGAGTTCATATATGTGGCGAAAGCCACGGCACTCACTGCGTAGTCAAGGTCCGCATCGTCAAGTACAATCAGGGAGTTCTTGCCACCAAGCTCGAGTACCGCTGGCTTGAGATTCTGTGCAGCCAAAACACCGATGACGCGGCCGATCTTGGTTGATCCGGTGAAAGAGACCTTGGCGACCCTCGGATCAGAAATCAGCACTTCGGCGATCTCTCCGGCATCCGATGGGGCGTTGGTCACTACATTGCAGACACCAGCCGGCAGGCCTGCCTCTCCAAAGATATCGGCAAGCAAAAGCCCCGATGCGAGGGGAGCCTGCTCGCTAGGTTTCATCACCACCGTGTTTCCCATCGCAATTGCAATGGCGATCGAGCGAATACCCAGAATGAAAGGCGCATTCCATGGCGCGAAGGCAGCCACTACCCCCGAAGGCTGGCGAAGGGACAATGAAAGCGCCCTCGGGGTGTCAGTTGCAAGAACCTGGCCCAGAGGTCCGGTCGTAGCCGCCGCAGCCTCCCGAAGTATCGCAACAGCAAAACCCGCATTAAACATGCCCCATCCGAAGGTTCCGCCTGTCTCGCTGGTAAGAATGGACGCCAGCGACTCCGCCTTAGACTCCATGAGATCCGCAGCCTTAAGAAATATGCGTCGACGCTCAGACGGAGCTGAAACGGACCAAGAGGGAAACGCTCTGCTGGCCTCATCAACTGCCTTGGTCACGTCATCAGGTGAAGAGGCGGCCACTGTCGCCATGATGCCGCCCGTGAAGGGATTAACGTCGTCGACAGTGCGTCCACCTCGTGCTGAGACTTCTTCTCCTCCAATCAGAAGGCCTCTTGTTATCGTCACTTCACTTCCTCCTTAATTCTCTGTATTAGCTAACACTGAACTTTTCTTATCTGAGGGCTTGCGAAGAAAATATCCCACGGGAAAAAGCTTTGTGCTACTGCGGTTCGCCCAAACACCCCAGATCCCACCGCGCGCCCAGATCGCGATAGTCATTGCCACGGCGCCGACAATCACGAGGTACCAAGCGTTAAATCGTGCTAGCGACTGCTGTAGTACGATAAACACGACGGCCCCGATGATCGGACCCTCGATACTGCCAATCCCTCCAATGAGCACCGCGAAAATCATGTACGCCGTCCACTGGATGTTGAAAACATTTGCCGCCTGAACATTGAGCTGACTAATTGCTATAAGGGCGCCGGCGCCGGCGCAGCCGGAGGCGGAGATCAGATATACGACACGCTTAGCCCGTGTCACCTTGACGCCCACGCTTCGCGCACCGATCTCGTTATCTCTTACGGCAGTAAGGGCAAGTCCCAGGCGACTGCGCAACAGCAGATATACACCCACGAGAGATACAAGTACCACTGCAAGGCTCGCCCAGTATGTGAATGCGCCCAGCAGAACAGAGTTCATCGATTGCAGACCTGGCAACGAAGCTCCGGTTCCACCACCAAGCGACGGGATCCCGGTTATGACAATCCCCGCAATAACCGCAACCACCCATGTGGCAATCGCAAAATAGCCTCCGGTGAGACGGAAAAGGAACCAAGAAACTGGAACCGCGAATACCGCCCCCATGACCATTGCAACGGGAATTGCCAGGAATGGCTCAATGCCGTGCTGAGCCATGAGAAGAACGGTATATGCCCCGACACCGATAAAGGCCTGTTGTCCGACTGAAACAAGTCCCCCATATCCCGCCAAGACGTTCCACATAGTTGCAAGAGTCAACAGAATAAACAGATTGATTAAGATATTGGTAAACCCCTGCGCCACCAGATAAGGCAGGGCGGCCAATACCACAACTGCGACAGTTCCAACGACGCCCAAGTAGTATCCAGAATATTGAGACCGAGTTACTGTGCCAAGATTTCTACTCATGCCAGCGCCTTCTTCGGGAAGAATCCCTGCGGCCGAATCGCGAGGATCGCCAGTGCAAGGATCTCTGCTGGTCTTGAGAGTTGGTTGCGATTACCATTACGCTGTCGTC
This sequence comes from Actinomycetota bacterium, assembly GCA_027366165.1. Classification (GTDB taxonomy): domain Bacteria; phylum Actinomycetota; class Acidimicrobiia; order Acidimicrobiales; family Acidimicrobiaceae; genus SCQM01. The sequence goes on along the minus strand of DAHXKX010000034.1, from coordinate 7,852 downwards.
TGACTCGGCGCCCATTGAGGCAAGGAATTGAGCTGTTTGGTATATCCGGACCTGCGGCTCTTTGTAACTGAGTCTCTCGGTCTTGATGAAAGGCCTGATGCTGAGCGCAAGGTGACCCTTGAAGGTGCCAAGGTTTGCGACGTATTCAACGAAGTCGTCGCAGTTCATTCCTCTATCACCCATTCGACTGAAATCGCACACCTTCCATGGTGCGCGATTAAGACCTCGAACTGGTGGGCTGAACATCCTGTGAGGTCTGCCTGGGCTGTCAAAGGGGACGAGGATCTCGGTCATTTTTTGGGGCACGGCTCCGGCAGCTTTTATCACCGCTTCTTTGGCGGCCCACAATCCAGCCAAGTGGTGCACCCTTTGATCCCGGAGTTCTGAAGCGGTAAAAGTCTTTTGAAGAAATGTCTTGTCGCCATGCTGGATCTGCCTTTCAAACTCTGCTGTGTTGACCAAATCCGCGCCGATCACACTTAGCACACTATTAATCGAGCCTGGCGCAGTTTGGTGAACCGCCAAGAATGGGCTAATGGTGGCAATGAACGGTACTCTAATCCAAGGTTGGCTGTGGAAGCTCTCCACTAGGCCGCAGAAAATAGTGACGGTCTGCAAGTGCAAGGCTTGACCCGCCGGTCCCTTGACCAGGACGGTACGATTTTCATCGAACTCGGAGTTGTTTACGAGTTGTCCAGGGTGTTTCTAGGATTGCCACGCAAAGTCATATACTCGGTTATGACCGGTTTGAAAAAGTATCTCTGGCTAAGTCAGATCTCGCTTGTTGGCCTGCTGCTGGTCTGTCTTCTGATCATGCCAAGTGTGCTTACCAGCAGTGGAGGCGCCAGTGATTTCGGGGACCACGCGGATACCTTAGTACCTTACGTTCTCAGCTTTTCACTGTGTATGGGATTTTTGTTGATGGGCACAGCGAGGCTGAAAGATTCCGATAAAGGTCTTCGCCCAACGAGTGTACTCCTACTTGTTTTGTGCGCATTCGAATTCCTTGTACTTGTAAGTACCTTTGTCCGTCACATCAACTGGACCTTTTCCGAGATACATGATTCCCTCGGAGTGGCCTTGTACTCGTATGAATACGCAGTGTCAATCTGGCTAGTGGTACGGCGTGGCAATTTCAAGACTATTCTGCTTCTGCTTGTCGAATCCTTGGGTTCATCGATCGGACTTCTGTCAATCCTGAATGCCGTTCATTTCTTGTTCATTGGCCAGGCTGTAGGGGCCATCGGCTTCGGCCTTTTGTTGGTTACGATTTATCCTGAGGTCGTTGAAAGTGACCACCTGTCGATGTGGACAAACACTGATCAGAAGCCAGATCAAGGCTGCCGTCGGGAATGAATGGGCAGACTGGAATGCATGCCCCACCATCTTTGGCAGATGCTTTTCGCTTAGCGGACGACCAGATTTCAAATGAGGCGGAGCCGGAGAGTCCCAGCCGATCACGTGACGCTGGGATCAGCTGGACGTTTTTGGATTACCGGCTCGAATTCTTGTTGCTTGGATAATACCGAAAGTGCCTTTCTCCGGCCTTTTAACCGTACGGCCTGTGAGCGGTCTATTTGGGTTGGCAGACTACGTCAACCAGAGCCGGCCGGCCCGTGCTCGAGACATATTCAGCTGCGCGTCGTACCGCGCCGCTCACCAGGGCAGGGTCCGACATTGGACCTTCCTCCCACCAGTCGAATGATCGCGCTAGCGCAGCAAAGTCTGGTGCCGGGCCCGTCAATCTGATTCACTTGGTTGGTGGTGGTAACTTCATGACCTGCTGGCGCGTCAGTTCACGGCGGTGCTCTTGCTACTTCCTGGGGCGATCGAAGAGTCTGATGCCGAATGAGTACTTGTCCTTCAGTTCGAGCAGCTACGATCGGTACTCGTAAGACGGTCACGGTTCCAAGCGTTGGTGCTGCTATTGGCCAAAGGCGGATACCGGGGTGAGGCTGGAAGGTGTCCGCAAAGGATTACGACCTGTCGGTTCGGGCCTTAGAGGTGCTGTCTGCTGGAGGGCGTTTCATGGAGATTGTCAATATTGGCGGAATCAACACGAGGTACGAGATCGTCGGTTCCGGACCGCCGATACTGATGTTTTCTCCCGGGGGTTTTGACTCCGCATTGGATAACTGGCGGACCTTCTCGATTTATCGCCGGCTCAATTTGCTCGACCACTTGAGCACCAGCTATACCTGCGTCATCTTTGACCGCAGGGAATCAGGATTTTCCGGCGGACGGGTCGAGCGCATCGGCTGGGAACTCTATGCAGCTCAAGGGAAGGGTTTGCTTGACCACTTGGGCTTTTCTAAGGCACACCTGATGGGCGGGTGTGTTGGCTGTTCATCGGCTGCGGCATTGGCCGTTTCGAATCCAGAAATGGTCTTGAGCATGGTGTTGTTTTCCCCAGCGGGAGGGCCAAAATACCGTATAGCACAACACGCACGGCTCAATCAGCACATGGCCTACGTCGCAGAAAATGGTTTGGAGAGTGTGGTGAAGCTTGCCCACAGCCATGACAAGAGCTTCTCTCAGGATCCTCGGGTTGGACCTTGGGTAACAGTGATTAGAAATGATCCTCCGTTTGCAAACGCATACGTCCAGCTGAAGCCAGAACGCTATATGAACATCGTCGGCGGAATTGTTAGATCTCTCTTTAACCGCGACACTATTCCCGGACCTGAGCCGGAGGATCTGATGCTGCTGGATATTCCTGTACTTGTTGTTCCTGGACAGGACTCTTCGCATGCCACATCGGCGGCACGCTATCTTCAGGAATGTTTGCCCCAGTCGCAGTATTGGGATGTGCCTGTGAGTGAGCAAACCGAGGCGACTGCACCTCCACGGATACTTGAGTTTCTAGGCTCACTCTAAGATTTTCAGGTAGGGCCTCCTGGGAGTAGGCCAAGTGCGGTGCCGTCTTCCAACTTGGCTATTTGATCGATACGCTGTTGGTGAATTCCGCCTTTGAATGGCAACGTGAGCCATGCCTTACAAAGTTCCGCGGCAAGTTTGTTTTCGATGATTTTGGCTCCAAGAATCAAGATATTTGAGTCGTTATTTCCACGGGAGATTTCGACGTCGAATATCGTGCGACATAGTCCGGCCCGGATCCCACGGAGTTTGTTGCACGCTATGTGCTCTCCCATTCCGCTACCGCCGATTATGATGCCGCGATCCACCTGGCCATTCAAAACTTGACTACCCACATCGGCGCACAGAAAAGGATAGTCTACGATCTCTGACCCATTGGTTCCCCGGTCGTGTACTACGTATCCCACCTCGGTGAGCACCGCAATCAAGTGAATCTTCATTTCCACGCCGTTGTGATCGGCGGCGATCGCGATTGTACGAGGTCGGCTCTGCAGTTGTGTCGCTTCTTTGGTCATGCCAAGAGGTTTGCGGTAGATTTGGCGAACAGGCTCTCGATCGATGGACGTTTGGTGATTATTGATTGGTTGATGGCGTGGCCAAGCAGGTTCTCAATGGTTGCGCGGTTTGGCTCGATTCCGTATGGCAGGGGATCGGCTCCCGTGATTTCCATGACCTTTGCGTACATTCGATCGGTGGCGTTGGGTTTTTCGATTCCTCCGGTCCGCAATTTTTCCACGTAGAGTTGTTTTGAGCGGGCAAAGGCGCCGAAGAGGTCGGCCGCAAGGTCGGGATACCTTTCAAGTAATTCGTCTTTGACCACCACGGTGTGGTTTATCGGGTAAAGTCCGCGGGTGCGCAGAGCCGCGTAGGCGGTTGCGTCGGGATTGGGAATTAATGGTGCAACGTCAGGGTGCTCCACATCGACGCCGATCACCGCGTCGATCTCGCCGGAAATCAGCATTTCTTCAAGAGTCTTTCCCTGCTCCATGGAGACCACGTTTGCAGGAGGCACATATTCGGCCACGTGCTCGTCGCCGGAAAGGACCCAGGTTACTTTATCGAGGTTGACGCCGAATTCCTCCTCGAGAATTCCCCGTGCCCAGACCCCAGTGGTTACGGTGTATCCGCGGTTGACTCCGACCATGCGGCCTTCAATATCTTTGGGAGAGCGTATTCCCGACTTGGTGTTGTAGAGTATGGCGTTGTGGTGGAATCCTCGAACAAGAAATACAGGGATAGCGGTGAATGCTTTACCATGAGCCTTTGCGCAAATGTAAGTCGTGATTGCCATTTCGCACACGTCCCATTCAAGCCCGCGAACCATGCGTCTAAACGCATGAACCAGGACGGGCACCTCTTCAAAGTCTAACTCGAACCGATCTGGGGTGACTATTCCGCTTTTCAGAGCCTCGTTGTTGCCCTGAGTCCGACTAACAGCGCTGAGGCGCACCTTTTCCATTACTTTCTGCCCTTCGTTTACTAAGTTTATCGAAGTGATGTGAGGAATTTTACTGATGTGATAGGAAGCTTATTTAAGTTGTGATAAGACGGATTTTAGCAATCTGAACGATCGGTATTGCCAGTATGGCGAAGCTATTTGGGGGCAGGCATCTCAACGCTCACTAGGCTGTCAATCCAACGAAAGTATAAGGCGTCATCAAGCACACAGCAAGGATATGTGATGAAGAAGAACGTTTTGGCGGCGGTCAGGACCGGTCCTGGTAAGACCGAACTGAGGGAATTTCCTATGCCTGAAATTCCTGAGGGCAGTGCTCTTATGAAGGTTGAAGTTGCTGGTATTTGTGGTACGGACGTGAAGCTCTATTCCAAACCTGCCATCGAAGGGCCAGTTATTATGGGCCATGAGAACATTGGAATTGTCACCAACGCCAGCCAGGAATTCATGGACCGCAAAGGTGTCAAAAATGGGGACCGCATCTTTGTTGAGCACTACGTTGGCTGCTTTAATTGCCAGTGGTGCCACATCGGGGAGTACCGCCACTGCGAGGGCACGGACTGGCGGACTAATCCGGACGCTCGCCGATACGGGTATACCTCGGCGGAGAATCGGTTCAATCTTTGGGGCGGTTTCGCTGAGTACATGTATCTTCCGTGGAACGCTGTGATTCACAAGGTTCCCGACGGCGTTTCGGCTGAGTTGGCAGGGATCGTTACTCCCATGTCGAACGGCATTCAGTGGGCGCTTTTGGATGCGAAAGTGGGCTACAATTCGACGGTTCTGATACAGGGTCCGGGTCAACAAGGGCTTTCACAGGCGGTTGCGTGCAAGCAGGCTGGCGCTGCGCTGGTGATCGTCACCGGGACCACCAGAGATAAGGCCCGGCTGGACCTGGCGAAGATCCTGGGGGCCGACTATGTGATAGACGTGCAAGCCGAGGACGCGCTCGAGCGCGTCATGGAGATTACCCGCGGAAAGGGTGTGGATGTGGTTCTCGACTGCACTTCTGGCGCGGGTGTCACTCCGATGCTTTTGGGAATCGATGCTCTGAAACGAAGAGAAGGAACCCTTCTGGTTCAGGGCGAGATCGCAGCGTTTCCTGATTTTCCGCTCAAGAAGCTCACCGAAAAAGCGATAACGATTAAGAGTGCGCGCGGACACAGCTATTTGGCGTGTGAGCTTGCACTTGCGCAGCTTGCCTCGAAGCGTTTTCCGCTTGATCTTTTGACGACCCACCGCTTTGGTATCGCAGAGGTGGACCGGGCCATAAAGGCGGTTGGCGGTGGCGAGCCGGATGTCATCCACGTATCGTTGATGCCTTGGTTGGGCAGAGAGGAGTAGGGGACGATGTCGGTAGTTGTCAAGAACATACGCCGAGCAGATGCAGCGGTGGTGGATGCGCTGGGAAGTATCGGGGTGGCTACGATACATGAGGCTCAGCATCGCACGGGTCTGCTCCACTCCTACATCGATCCGATTTACAAGGGAACGCGAATTTCCGGTAGCGCGATAACCGTGAGTGTGGCTCCCTGTGATAACTGGATGATCCATGTGGCACTTGAGTGGTGCCAGAAAGGCGACATCCTGGTTGTTGCGCCAACTTCACCCTCCGATGCCGGATATTTTGGTGAACTTCTTGCCACTTCGGCTTATGCGCGTGGTGTACGCGGGCTTGTTATTGATGCGGGTTGCCGCGACGTGGCTGAGCTTGAAAAAATGGGGTTTCCGGTCTGGTCGAAGTGCGTATCCGCCACAGGAACGGTGAAGGAGACGCTTGGTTCCGTGAATGTTCCCGTAGTATGTGCCGGGCAGCTGATCCAACCTGGAGATGTAATCGTCGCAGATGACGACGGGGTAGTTGTGGTTCCGCGGCTCACGGCGGCAACTGTGCTTGAATCCTCCATTGCCCGCGAAACTAAAGAGGCGGTTTCACGTGCCCGTTACCAAGCGGGTGAGCTGGGTCTTGATTTTCACAATATGCGTGAGCGCCTTATCAAAGAAGGTCTGATCTACATCGATGAGCTGGCCGCTGAATGAGCCTTGCATGGGCTGGTTTAACACTAGAAGATAGGTAACCAATGATCATAGATTGCCACGGCCATTATACGACGACTCCTGACGCGCATCAGACATTTCGTGATGCCCAGCTCGCACGGCTTGCTGATCCGGCGCTGTCCGAGCCTTCTCCGGCAGCCATCAGCGACGAGGCCATACGAAAAAGTATCGAGGACAATCAGTTGAGAGTCTTGCTCGAGCGGGGGAGTGACATGATGATCTTTTCTCCCAAGGCATCTGCGATGGCTCATCACGTGCCCGATCCAGCCACCGCGCACGCTTGGGCGCAGGCCAATAACGACCTCATTCACAGAGTGGTCACGATGTTTCCGGATAATTTCGCAGCGGTTTGTCAATTGCCACAGACGCCGGGCGGGGCTCTCAAGAGCTCCGTTGCGGAGCTGCGCCGATGCGTCGAGGAGCTTGGATTCGTAGGCTGCAACCTCAATCCCGACCCATCGGGAGGCTTTTGGACATCCAAACCGTTGACTGATGAGTACTGGTTTCCGCTTTATGAGGCAATGGTGGAGCTTGACGTTCCAGCGATGATTCACGTATCCGGTTCATGCAACGAGAATTTTCATGCGCTTGGAGCACACTATCTCAATGCTGACACGACCGCGTTCATGCAGTTCATCGAGGGCGACCTGTTTTCAAGATTTCCAGACTTGCGCTTTGTAATTCCGCATGGCGGAGGTGCTGTCCCATATCATTGGGGCCGGTATCTCGGTCTGGCGGAGAGACTGAAGCGGCCCCCGGTGACTGAACATGTCATGGGTAATGTCTTCTTCGATACCTGCGTTTACCACCAGGCGGGAATTGATCTGCTGACCAGGGTGATCGATCTTGACAATATCCTATTTGCCTCAGAGATGCTTGGTGCGGTCCCCAATGTGAAGGATCCGAAGACGGGCCAGTTTTGGGATGACACAAAGAAGTATGTAGACGCCCTGAACCTGTCCGAAGTGAACGCGCGCCGCGTATTTGAATTAAACGTTCGCCGTGTATATCCCCGACTGGATGCGCAGCTCAAGGCCAAGGGCCGATAGTTGTAGCAAGGATTTTGCTGGATATCCAAGAAGCCATTGTGCGGCAAAGGTGTCATGATATAGGGTGGGCACGTTGAAAAGAGTTGGTCTTTCCGGATCGGCCACTGATTTGGTGTTCTTTCACTATATGAGGGTGTATCAGTTTTCATTTCTGAAAGGTGCTGCGACTTCCTGGCACCAGAATCATCACACCTTGTGATTGAGTTTTAAGCAGTCGCATTTCTTCCAGAAATGGGTGCACCAGTTTGGAGAGTATATCTGCATAGCAGAATCCCAGCTTAAATTCGTAGTATTAATCACCATTGTGATTTTGGACGTAATGGTAGAATAATTAGTAGTTTTTGGCTTCAGCGAAAATAATCTCATTTACCGTTGCCTGTTCACTAATCGGCTTGCGAAAGGAATTAAGAAT
>DAHXKX010000028.1 GCA_027366165.1 Actinomycetota bacterium | reverse complement strand
GACTCCTAGCCACATACCACGCTGGGCAACTCCGTTCTCGGTCAATTTCGGCACTAACGTCAGATAGCCACTAAAGGCAAAAGCCCCGGCACCCATCCCGGCACCAAACAGATACGCTGCGATCTTCCAGCCCCACACTGTCTGATTCATCTGCCCCGTATTCATTACAGATCAGCACCTTCTCTAATGGCGCTTGATTCATCGCCTTCCACCCGCACTCCAGTATCTGTCGGTACAACAGCTTTTATGGAAGCCTTTGAATTCGACGAGTTCGGCACTCCGCCGCTCAAAGCGATGGCTGTCCGTCCGGGCGCAAGATAGAAGACCCTCGGATCCAACCCTGTTTCTGGCTTAAGCTGGACTACCTGACCGGAATTCACCAGCTTGTAGACCTCGGACTTCGGATCATTGAGATCTCCAAACGTTCTTGCATCGGCCCAGCAATTGATGACACATGCAGGTGTCGCCTCCCGATCGACTCCTGGAACGAGTCCCTTTTCAAGTCCCTCGTCAATGCGGTGTGCACAGAAATCGCATTTGGATACGGTCCCCACCTGGAAATTCGAGTACCCCTGCTCTTCGTATGGTGTCAAATAGCCCGGGAAATAGCTGCGCTTCTCTTCCAGCATGTACCTGGCGCCATAGGGACACGCGATCATGCATGACTTGCATCCGATACACTTGTCCGCATCGACGGTTACGATCCCATCCTTCCGCTGTGAAGAGGCTCCGGTGGGGCACACTCTTACGCATTCAGGGGCTTCACACTGCATGCATCCAACCGGAATGACATGTCTGCGGGAAAGTGGATAGCTGCCAATCTCGAGAAACTCAACCCTTGACCAGGTGATCCCAGGCGGCGTGAAGTTCTCTGCCTTGCAGGCGAGTTGACACCCAGCGCAACCGGTGCATCTGGTCAGATCAATAACCATTCCCCAGCGCTTACCAGGCTGATCGCTCTTGCGAAAAGGGTTCTTCACCGTATTGGTCCCCCCGATCTTCCCCCACGGAAATCGTAGCCCCAATGCTATCTCTGAGCACTTAACGTTGTCAAACTAGCTAAAAGAGGAAGGCGACACCCAAGAATGGGTCCGCAACTTGGTGTCAAAGAGCCAACTTGACCAGCTAGTGGCGATAATCCACGTGCTCAAAGGCTCATCGCGCTAACAAAGTGAACCCATCTACATCGCACTCGGTTCGATCTACGCATGCTTTGACCCAGACAGCAAGTCGGCTGTGCTACGAGACCTCGACTCGTCCGTAGGTTGCCCACCTGAAAGCAGATGCGACTCTTGGTCCATGCTCAGGGTCGCGACCCACCGTTGCGGCCAAGCAACGATGAGAGCACCGCATCAAGCTTGAGCCGATCCCAACTGATCAACATTACGGCGACTAGCAGTAACCCATAGGCGAACAGCTCAAGAGTGCCAGGGTTCATACCGGTGAAGTGCGCGCTGAGATCCGTCAGACCCTGGCCTAAGAAGCCGACCACAACTGCACCAACTACCGCGCCCAGTAGCCCCATGCCCCCAATGGCGGCCATGAGCAAGAACTGGATCGAGGCGCTTACTCCGAACGGCTCTGCTGAAATGTAGCTAAGGTACGGGGCGTACAGCGCCCCCGCTAAGGCTGCGATAGCAGCGCTGATCGCGAATACCTGCAATTTATACCTCAACACTCCGACACCGAGTGACGCTGCAGCAACCTCGTCATCTCGAATCGCGTGTAAAGCCATCCCGGCTGGACTCCGAAGCATGAAGTGAAAGCCAATCATGCAGACAACAACGATCCCCCAAATGAGATAGGCAGAAAAGACTGGACTGGAGGATGAAAAGGGATGTCCCAGGAACGACAGGACCGGGATTCCGGAAATACCGACAGCACCGCCGGTGAACTTAGACTGTCCCATCACTGCGCTGACTACATAGCCAAAGGCCAAGGTTCCAAGAGCCAGGAAGTGGCCACTCAGCCGAAATATCGCTCCGCCTATCAAGAGGCTAATTGCGGCGGCAAGAACGACTCCAACTGCCATTGAGCCAGCAAGCGGCCAGTGGTCTTTCCCACTCAGAATGGCAACAGAATATGCACCGATACCAAAGAAAGCCGCTTGACCGATAGATATTTGACCCGTATACCCCATGAGCAATGAAAGGCCGAGAACGATGAGTGCATCGAAACCTGCAAACATCCAGACAGTGGTGTTGCCGCTGCCAAGAACAAGCGGTGCAATCAGCGCGCATATGACCATGAGGGCGGTCGCAGTCCAGAATCGCTTCTCACTTTTCATCTAGCACTCCAAGAAAATAGTCCCCTCGGCCTCAAGACGAGAATCGCAAGCATCACGATCATGGCAACAGCTGTTTCATATGAACTTGACACATACGCACCAATCATCGTTTCCACTACCCCTAATACCAAGCCTCCTGCGATCGCACCAATTGGATCCACGAGACCAGCAATTATGGCCGCGCTGAAGCCGTTGATTGTCCAGGTGGTGTCGGAGCTGTATGCCATTGCAGTCATGGGGGTGATCAGGTCTCCAGCAAGTCCCGCAAGTACCCCGGCAATAACAAAGGCCGCAAAAGTTGTTCTTAGGACCGGGATACTGCTAAGCCGGGCAGCGACGGGATTCGATGCGGAAGCACGCATCCCCATTCCCCAGATAGTCCTTCCCAGAAACCACTGCATCAATCCAACGATTGCCAGAACGACTACGACGATCAGTAGCTGCTGAGGCAACACGAGAATACTTCCGAAGTGCAAACTCTTGTTCCCGACCGGTGACCCAAACGAGACCGGATTGTCACCAAAGAGAGCTAGCAAAACACCTTCAAACGCGATGCTGAGCCCGACTGTGACAAGCAAAGCTCTCAATGTGCCACCGATCTTCTGGGCCACCACACACACAATGGCCACCAGAAAACTGACCAACCCGACAGCCACCATGCAAAAGAGCAGAACTTCGACAGCTGGAAGTTTCTCAGATGTAGCGAGCTCGGCGGCGAGCATGCCGCCTATGGCAACAAAACTTCCCTGGGTGAAGTTGACAATTCCTGTCGCACGGTAGACGAGTACAAAACCAAGGGCCACCAAACCGAAAGTCATGCCGGAGGCAAGTCCAATTATTAGGCTGTTTGCGAAAGTAGTCATCCTTCTAAAGGTCTCCGCTTCCTAGATATGCCTCCTCGAGCAGCCCCTTCTCTCTAAGTTTTTTTCCTTCACCCTGGGCCACAATCTTTCCACGCTGAAGCACGTAGCCGTAGTCGGCAAACTGAAGGGCAGCTTCCGCATTCTGCTCAACCAATAACACCGCGCCTCCGTTGGAAGTCCATTTCTGTAGGTTTACAAACACTCCTTCAACCATCAACGGGGAAAGACCGACAGTTGGCTCGTCTAGAACTATCATTTTTGGGCCCGAACTCATTGCGCGGGCCAGCGCCAGCATCTGCTGTTCTCCACCACTGAGAGTTCCAGCACGCTGTGAAAATCTGGATCTCAGCGCAGGAAACTGCTTCAGAATCTCCTCTATTCTTGGGGACACTTCCTTGGTCACGGTCTTTCGAAACTTCTCCCATCCGGAGTAGCTTCTGTATGCGCCCAGGACTAGATGCTCTTCCACGGTCATGTCCTGCCAAAGCTGGCGACGCTCTGGCACTATGGCAATACCGAGTCTCGGACGCATCTCAACATCCATTGACATGACTTGGCCATCGACACGAACCGAACCCTGCCGTAATGGAACTAGCCCGGCTAAGGCTTTCACCACCGTGGTCTTACCTGCTCCATTAGCCCCTAGAACAACGGTAAACTTGCCGTCATGTGCCTCGAGATTGACCCCGTCAAGCGCCTTGATAGAGCCATAGCCAACTGAAACATTTTCAACTTCGAGCATGGCTCGTTAACGCCCCGCCAAGATAGGCTTCTCTCACTCGCACATCCGTGCGGATTTCGTTCCACCGCCCATGGCAAATCACCTGACCGAAGTCGAGTACCGTGACCTCGTCAGAAAGCTGCTCGATCATTGACATATGGTGCTCCACAAGCAAAAGTGAGACTCCCTGTTCAACAAGGACACGGATCGCTTTAACCATCACGTCCATCTCCTCCTTGCTCAATCCCGCACCGGGTTCATCGAGCAGTATCACCTCCGGCCTGGAAGCCATGGCTCGAGCGAGACCAACGAGACGTTGCTTTCCAAATGGCAGCACCGACAGTGCAACTTCGCCATCATCAGCTAAACCAACTGAATCCAGGATCGAAAAGACCATGTCCCGCTGAGAGTTTCTGAATCTCCTGATTGAACCACTACGAACCACGAAATCCGACAGCCCGCGTGGCCCGTGCACATGCGAACCCAAAAGGATATTCTCAAAGACGCTAAGTCTCGAAAATCCACGGACATCCTGAAAGGTCCGCACCAGACCCTTCTTCACGCGGCCTTGAGCAGAAATGCGATCGATACAGTCATCTCGCAGGTATATCTGTCCCTTGTCAGGCTTTAGAAAGCCACTTACAATGCTTATCAGCGTTGACTTGCCTGCCCCGTTTGGCCCGATGATAGCGTGGACACGTCCTTTGCAAACCGAAAAACTCACGTCTCGGAGGGCCTGCAGCCCTCCGAACGACTTGCTGATTCCACGTGCCTCCAGTATCGGCGAATCTACTGGCATTTTGTTGGGACTGCTTCACCATTGACTATGCGAGCCATCACCTCATCGGAGAGTTGAACACCCGTGTGGTTAGTGGAAGACCATGTGATAGTCCCCATGAAGCTGTTCACGGTGAAGTTGTTCAACTTTGCCTGAATAGCTGCCGGCGTTGTTGCTCCTGCTTTGACTACGGCGGCGACAATTGACGCGTCATCGTGGCCAAACGAGGCAAACAGCCCGAACGGGATGTTGTAAGTCGATGTAAAGCTTGTCGCAAAACTCTGTAGGGCAGCTCCGTCTGTCACAGTTGACGGCAGATGCTGCAGAAGGTCGGCAGGTACCGTGCCATCCAACATTCCGTTCACAGCACCAGGCACCTGAGACAAGAAGGATTTGTCCGTATTGGCTGCGGAGCCTACCAAAGGAGCCTTGATGCCTAGCGCTGCGTGCTCCTTCACAATTACTACTGGCGCAGTTCCTACTCCCCAATAAACGATCGCCTGGGCAGGAGTGTTGTTGAGCGCTAGAAGCTGAGTCTCGAAATTAGTACCCGTCAAATCATAGGTCTCATTCCCCACTATGGTCACCCCATAATGTGGAGCTTGCGAAATAAGGTCCGCGTTACC
>DAHXKX010000017.1 GCA_027366165.1 Actinomycetota bacterium | reverse complement strand
ACTTTCCCCGGCGCTACGATTCTTCCGATGGACATCGGCGAATGGCTCAACAAGTGGTTTGAGACGAAACTTGTTACTCCGAGGACACTTGATAAATACTCAACTGCGGTAGCCAGGCTCAAAGAGGCCCTCGCTTTCACGGACCTTGCCGACATTACTCTGGAGCTTGTAGAGAAAGCCAGGTGGCGACTCTAATGTCCGGTCGGTGCTTTCAATGGCATTGGGCCACGCGGTGAAGAGTGGCCTGACCAACAGGAAGGTAACAGTGGTGAAACGGGAGCAACGTAGTCCCCAGGAGGGATCGCTCTACTACCGTGCAAACCGAAAAGCATGAGTCGCACAGGTGACGCTAATCGAACCAAGCGGCAAGGGAATACAAAAGATGAGCTACGTACGGGTCGAGCGGAAGACGAAGAACCCACCGGATGCGGCCATAAGAGCGCTCGAGGAGTTGAAGAAACTCAAGTCTGGCGGCGGGTTTACATAAGGAACTTCAACGGTCGGCAAGTTGGTCGAAGAAGGGCTGAGCAGCATACGAATCAAGACCGGAGTGCGCGACAAGGCCTGGCTGGCAAATGAAACACGCAAAGCGGCCAGCGCTGGTAAAAGTACGGCTGAAGCGAGCCAAGGTATGAATACGCGCCGACAGTTGGACTGAAGTGCAATATCGGGATACAAGCAGGGCCCTCCCCCTGGAATGTACCACTTTTCGAAATAATCCTGTCACCACCCATCGCTAACATAGCCTTATGCGAAGAAATGCGTCGTCCACTATTGAGCTTCTGAAAGACTTGAGTGCCCGAGGAGTACAGGTAAAGCCGCGCCGCCTTGAAAGCTGGTCGCAAGAAAAGCTGGGCCCCCTTCCAACTATTCCGCATGAAAGGCGGCTGGAGCATTACGCGTGTCTCGCCGAATTCAGCACTTCAGGTAGAACTGCCGACGACGCGGCCGTCACATTGGCCGCACGCGGTTTTGCCAACGAAAGAGCGCTGGAAGTTATGCGGAACTCTCTTGGCGCGGGAAGCGATATCGATCAAGGGGAAGCCCCTCAAATCGATATCAGCACTGCCGCCTCGGGCGACAGCGATTTTGCAGACTTGGAACGAATTGCCTTGTTCATAGAGCGGTTTTTGGAAAGAACTGTAAAAGCTGCCATCTCGTTAGCCAATGCACCAAATCCAAATCGGGACGCACTTTTCAAATCGGTCCATTTGAACGCCAGCTTCAGCAAGCAAGGCTCAGATTTGCTGATCCGGCCTTTCGACAAGACTACAGAGAGACCCGTCCCAAAGTGGAACGTAAACTAGCTCATCTCACACGACGTCTTCATGGTGGGCGCAGGGCAAGAGTACGGGGGATAACAAAGGTCACTGCTGACTTTCTATTGCTGGTTGCCGCTCAAAATCTTGCCAGAATTGCAAAGCTGGGCGTGAGTCCCCCGAAGATTCTAAATGTAGTGCCTATTTGATAGATACAGAGGATACCTCCCCGGCCAACTGGCCGGAAGGGGCCTCAATTAGAACAACAAATGCTGCTTACAATGCCAATATCTGAATAAATCCGAGATCAAATCCGACATTTAGACACAGACGATGCTTGCTCACGCTTGGTCGAGGTTCAAAGAGCTAAATTAACACCAGTTACCTAGTGACGTTTAGGCACCTCAAGTGCAGTAGCTGTGACGTGGTGTGTCATCTCGTGCCGGGGAAGATCGACTGGTTGATGGGCAAAGCGATGGGCAAGAAGTCCCAAGGTTAGAAAGTTGTTCCGCGGCATCCTCATCACGTGCTTCACTTTATTACTCAGTCTGGCTGGCGGGCTATACCGCGAGATGAGAGAGGTAATAGGTTGGGGGTTCGAGTCCGACAACGTAGACCTTGTAGAAGATCTTTCAAACCCGTCGTCAGCCTTATCTTCTCTGTTCCAAGCGTTGGAATTGGTCGAAAAGTGGCCCAGTTGATCTACTGCAACAAATTATATATATGACCGAAAGTCCAAATCACCAACCATAGAATCGACTGGCTTCCGAGCAGATTATTGAGCTTGTCCTCGCCAATAAAACCGGATCCGCCATTCTGGACTTGGCTGAGAAATTCAACATCCACTGAGCAACCGTCCTCAAACACCTTGATCGCTTCAAATACCACGGACACATTCTCGGCTAAGTCAAATCGACATCGAAAGAGCGGCATGTCTTTTTCTATCCGTGCGTCACCTATTTAAAATTAATACCGGTTATAGGAGGGAACCGCTCTTATAGCGCGTAGTATGAATGTTAAGACGACTTAGGGGAGGATCAATGTCAAACTGGTCAGCTATCGTAGGCGACTTGAGTCATGTCGCCACACCAAGAAGCCAAATCCGGTTTCCAGCAATTCAATATTCGCAGGGAGGAAGAAGGCAATTTGAAGTTGTTATGAGCGTTTCGGACCTCATGGCAACAATTCTTCCACCCGACCCAGACCACAGATGATCCTAAC
>DAHXKX010000001.1 GCA_027366165.1 Actinomycetota bacterium | reverse complement strand
CTACTAGGACTTTTGCCTCCCAGAATCTGTTTATATGTGGCGCGGCGTTGGCCGGGTCCCAAAAAATTGATCAACCAGTTGATGGGGACCCGCCAATGGCATTAACAGTGTGACGGAGTGTTACCCTGTTACGGATAAAATGGTAAATGCCAAGCGGTAAAGTACCGGGGTCGGCAAAATTGGAATATCTCAACCCGATCACTCAGTTCTGTGAAGACGATTCTCTTCCGCAAAACCGGATCAGCGAGTCTCGCGAGAATCGCCATGTTTTCCCAATCTGGGCACCTGGAATCTCACCTACACGGGCCATCTTCTCGACGGTCTTGTAGTGGATGTCCAAAAGCTGAGCAGCCATGCGAGAATCCAAAATAAGCGGTAACGCCGATAGATCAGATATATCTGACGGTTTTGATCTTGTCCGATGGTCACTCTTGTTTATCGGCCCATGAGTTTCAGTGTTAATCTTGTTCGCTTCCATGCTAGATATATATGCAATGAGCGCCGAGACTTTAGAAACGCCCTTTCTCACCACTTAAGAGTGGCTATATCAACTTCATTTGGAGTGGGCCAGAATGGCCTTTTTTGGCTTGGCTGTGACATGGTTTGTGACATGGAATTGCTTTCTGACGGTGTCCTACGGTTCTCGACGTCATAGCCCGATAGTCCTTGAGCTGCTGTTACTTACCTCGATGGGCCATGCCCACCCCAGTAATTCTATCTTCGGACCAGAGGGTTGGGGGTTTGAGTCCCTCCGAGCACGCCACATAATGGCAGTTCAATGTCTATGTAGAGTGGTGTCAAGGAGACTCAGAATCCGGATTGGTCGGTAGTTGTAAGTTTTTTCGAATTCTCAGCGACCGACTTTGACCCGTACCGCTTGTTCATCGAGTCCGCCACTAGCTCGCTATCTTGGTCGGTCAACGGCGAGTAGACAACTAGCGTCACGGTGATTGAACTGTGTCCAAGAGTTCTCGAAACTATCTGCATCTGCACGCGATCATTCAGAGGCTGGCTCCCAGCCGTGTGACGGAGTTCGTGACCGTTGCCGCTGAGTAATCTGGCTCAGCTTTGAATAGTGGGGGCAAGGACTGGCACTGGATAGAACGCAGCCTGTGTTTCCACTTATGCCTTTTGTTCCAGAACGCCAGACCCATGATTACAAATGCAACTGCACCACCAATCTCTATGCTGCACTTGAGATGGCTTTCGGCAAGGTGATATCTAAGACGACTAGCGCCCATCGCGCTTTGGAGTTCATAGCCTTTTTAGACCAGGTAAAAAAGAGGTTTCCAAAGACCTGGAAGGACACTTGGTCTTAGATTATGTTTCCACGCATAAGACTGGGCAACGCCAAGCGTAACGGTTGTGAATATTCCTATTCCCCGTACACGCGGGGGTCATCTGAGCCTCGGGCACTATGACGAAATCAGCCTGGCATCAGGCTCGCGCCCCACTAGGTAATTCGAATTCCAGACCAGCCGTCACGGGCACCCCAACGAAATCAGTTCGTCCAGAGAGCACTGCCTCGAGAGCCGAATCCTTCTCAAACCTCTCCTCCACTATCATGGTTGGAACGGAAGCCTCAAGACGACACTTCTCTGCCAACAGAATCCTCTCAAGCGATGTTCCACCCCGTATCGCAACAAGAAGCGGCTTATATGGGAGAAGCTCCTCAAGTCGAGCCTTTGCCGAGCTAAAGCCGCCTGGAGAACTCGGAATGTCCAGTAATGGGGCAAATGGTTCACCTCTGGCTGGGCTGAGACCGGCATGAAGCGCCAAGACTGAAGGACCGGTCGCCGTCATGAAAAGGGCTTCAGATGACTTAAAGGAACTTTCTCTAATTCCGATGATTCGGCTCGATACGGTGACTCCAGGCAACTCGAACGGAGAATCCAGAGGCTCGGCCCCAAACTTGTTCACCCACCAGCTCAATACGTCATCCGTAAACCCGGGATCTCTGCGGGCAACTCTCCTCCCACTTATCGCCCTTGTCAGAAAGTGGTAGGCAAACTGTTGAGGCTCCATCGCGACGTAGTACCTGCCGAAGTTCTCCCACCACGACAGACTTGGTTCCGCCGATCGTTGGATACCTTCAACGCTCGGACGCCTTTCGTTCTCATAGCGGTCAAGGGCCTCTTCTAGGCTGTCGCCTGAACGGGTCAAACAGGCCGCGAGAACTGTGGCATCTTCCATCGCCATCTTCGTTCCGGATCCGACTGAAAAATGAGCGGTATGCGCGCTGTCTCCGATAAGAACATACTTTTCCCAGTGCCACGACCTGTTGCTGATGGTTCTGAAGTTCGCCCATCGCGAATTGTTCACCAGAAGCTTCCCGCAATTTATTTGGTCCGAGAATAGCGACTCAAGATACTCCTTGGTATACATATCGCTAACACCGGGGGGCTGAGAGGGATCGAACCGATCCATTCCCGCAGCAAGCCAGGTCTGTTCATCGGTCTCTACTATGAAAGTTCCGGTCGACTCGTCGATGGGATATCCATGCACCGCAAAGACCCCGTATGGCGACTCTTGAAAGAAGAAGGTCAGACCCTTGAACCTGTAGGTCGTTCCGAACCAGATGAACTTGGCCGTCGCTGTTTCAATAACCGGCGCAAATGAATCCGCAAACGTCCTTCTGACAAGAGAATTCGCCCCGTCGCTGCCGACGACAAGGTCGAAATCATCCAACTGAGAGAGGTCTCGAATGCTTGTGTCGAACCTCAGGTCCACCCCCATCTCCTCAGCCCTACGATAGAGCAGACTCAAGAGTGCTCTTCGTGCGATTGCGGCCATACCATTGCCACCACATCGGAGCACAGTTCCCTTGAGACGCAGTTCGATCTGGTCCCACATCTGGCCATGTTGGTTTAGGCGTTCTCGCAGGACACGGTCGGCCGCCCCAAGATTCGATAGTGTGGCATCCGAAAAGACCACCCCAAAGCCAAAGGTGTCTTCGGCTCGATTACGTTCGAATACAACCACCTCATGCTTGGTAGCCATTCGCTTCATGAGCGTTGCAAAGAAAAGTCCACCTGGACCGCCGCCGATACATGCGATTCTCAATCGGCCCCTCCTGGAAATACCTAGCTGAAGCCACAGAATAGCTAGCGATACAGTCGACTATCACAAGTTCCGGAAATTACCCGCAGAATCTTGGAACTTTTCCGACGTTAATAGGCATCTCCGACCATGGAGAAACAACGTTTCTCTATGGGTAAAATCTTTATCCCACAAGATATCGATGACTACTGTAGCACCGGCCACTTCTCGACGGCGTTTCTAAGCCTGAATCCACCGAACGACTCCACCGAAACCGACTCTGGGCTTGTTATTCGTGACATCCCATCGCTCCAATGGGAGAAATGGCCAACTGACGCCGTACGAGCATGGCTGATAAAGAATTCGCGGTTCCATTTTCACTTCGCACCGACTTATTCTTTCTGGATGAATATGGTGAAACGGTGGTTCTCAGAACTCACAACCAAAATGCTCCGCAGATCAACGCACAAGTCCGAGAAGGATCTCATCAAGTCCATCAATACTTGGATAGCGGGTTGGAACGAGAATCCTAAACCGTTCAACTGGGTAAAGACAGCTGACGAGGTCTTTACCTCGATGGAAAAGTATCTCAGCCCACTAAGTATGGGTACTTATGAATAGGGACACTAGTTCAGGGATTCAAATCAACTGTGGTCTTTTTAAACGGGGATGCGCCCGAACACCGGTAAGTCGTTCCAATAACTTTGGAACATCGACGAAGGCAAAGCCGATTGAAGAGTCGCTGATGCCGTAAGGTAGCAGTAGCTGGTCTCCAAAGGCCATGGCGCCACATGAATAAAGGACGTTGGGGACGTACCCGTCGCGTTCGCCCTCCTCTGGATGCATAATAGGTTCATCTAGACTTCCAATGATCTTGTTTGGGTCATCAATGTCAAGAAGGAGTGCCCCAAGGGCGTATTCACGCATTGGCCCGACCCCGTGGGTAATGACGAGCCAGCCCGCCTCGGTTTCAATGGGCGAGCCAGAGTTGCCAAGTTGAATAAGCTCCCACGGCTGTTCTGGAATGTGGAGAGTCGTGGGATTTCCCCAGACTCGTCCATCAGCAGACGTTGCGATTGCGTTGTTTTCACGGTCCCAGCGGGACAGGGCGAAGAAGCGACCGTTGATTTTACGGGGGAAAATAGCCATGCCCTTATTTTTAGCCGCCGGGCCAGACAACTGACCAATCTTAAAATGCTGGAAGTCCACGGTTTCAATCAGATTGGGTGCGACTTGCTCACCGTCAAACGCCGTGTAAGTCGCATAGTAGACTTTGCTGCCGTCATCGTTAGAAAATTGGACAAAGCGGGCGTCCTCTATACCGTGGGATTCCGAGGGGGAATGAGGCCACAGAATTCGCTCCGAGAGTAGTGATGTTGCGTCAAAGTCCACCTCGTAGTTGCATGCGGCAATCCGTCGTGCCAACTCTTTTAATCTAACGCCGCCCCTGCGGGTATCGCGTTGGTCGACCAGCTTCGATAGAGCGGTTTCCAACATGTCATCGTCGAAGTGCGCTGGGAACTGCCGCATGAGGAAGGACGAACTTTCTCTATCATTACTAGCTTCAGCGAGCTTGTCCTGGAAAAGCTTTTTTTCGTGAATGGCTGGTCCATAGTGTCCTGCCTCGAGGAATTCTCCATGATCGTCGAGCTGAAGATAGTGATCCGGACCGACAATACCTGTTCGGAACTCGACGCTCGAGATATGACCCTCGCCAACGGCCCGCAGACTCAATACGAACCGGACCGATCCGGGTTCAAGGCCGGACTGGTCTGGATGAGGGACCACCGAAGGATTGAACAGCGCGGCGGACTCAACCGAGAATTCCTTCGTGAAAGTTGCACCGATGAGCAGTTGACGCTCCAGCGTGAGTGAGGCGTCAGAGGACACCCTATGCATGACTCGATTGTAGTTTTCCCACAATATTGAGTTAAAGTCCCGGTGCCGTTTGGTGAAGCGTTCAGACAATACCCCCAAAGTCGTTATCACCGTTTCCTCCGGCAATGCGAGAATTCGGGCTAGCACACCAGTGGCACGGGACTCGCGGTCCAGGACAAGTTCCAGGCCCGGGACAAACAGCTGGGCCAAGACGCGTGACGGATCAGGGAAAAGGCGTGTATCAGAACGTGTTACCAGGTCATTCTTGACGGTGCTCATATAACTCTTTCAGTAAGCAAAAGACCCTGTTGAAGGGTAGAAAGTGCTGCGAGGGTTGACTCGGCACCTTGGTTCTCATTACGGCCAAATGGCTCGAGGCCATCACAGCAGCCGCCGGTAATTGGATCATAAAGGGGTATGTTCCCATCGTTGAGACCTAGAAACCACTGAACTGCCAGTTTAAGCCCATCGGCCCATCTATTGTCTCTGGTGACTCTGTAGGCCGTGGCGCAGGCATCGGCAAGTGCCGCAACCTCGATCGGTTGCTGGTCGAAAGCGGGCGAGACGTCGTCCTGTCCGCGGCCACCGACCGCCGTGACTGAGAGATGTCCATCGTAGGTCTCAAGGTCGAGTAGCCAGCCTAAGAGATGCAGACCGTCGTCCTGAAGCACGCTGTTCTGCAGAACAGCTCCAGCAGCCACCAAGACTTCTGGAAGAACGGCGTTAGCGTATTCGAGGCGGTCCTCGGGCCACGGCCATGATTTGGACGGGCGCGGCCGACCGATCCGGAGGACGGCATCTTCAAGGAGTGACTGCGCATCGGCATGGCCAGGGACGACTTTAAGCACTTCTACTGCTCCTAGGGCCGCGAATGCCATTGAGTGGAGCCAGGGGGAGCGCTGATTGCTGCCTAGGGTGAAGGCCTTGAGTGCCGCTTCACCGGATTGAGCCTCCATATGAGAGGATACGTATGTTCCAAGTCCCCAGAGAGCGCGTCCCCAACAGTCTTCCAATGAAGGCTGGTCTTGCCAACTCCCATCAAGGCTTAGGCGGTTGTGGAACCGTCCTTCGGCGTCTTGTGCTGTGAGTACAAAAGCGAGATATGCATCGCTGATTCCCTGTACCTCTGAGTCTTCCGTCGGCATAGGATCACGGCTCACCACGACGAGAGCGCGTGCAACGTCATCAACACAGTAGCCGTGGTTATAGCGGGGAACAGTGCCGTCGGCATGCTCAAAGAGGCCCTTGTCATCGGTCAGCCGTTTCAGGTGGCTGAACGACGGGTTTGGGAACATCATGAAGGAACCAATCGATTAATGACCAACCGTGCGGCCACGGCCCGATAGCGCTTTGCAACTGCGCCCCACCGGAGGGCCGGGGCTTCGATTGCCGCTCGAGCAGCCATTTCTTCGGCGAGTCCAGGCTCGGTTAGCACTCGGCGCAGCGCCAGACCTATCGCGTTTGGGTCTTGCCGCGGAACTATTAGGCCGGAACCGCCACTCAACAGTTCGACCGCGTGCGGAAAAGCCGTTGAAACGACAGGCCGACCGGCGGCGACAGCCTCAATCAGTACGCCAGAGGTGACCTGATCTGGAGAGTCGTATGGCAGCAGTACCACGTCTGCGCTCTCGACCAGTCTAGCCAACTCCGGGAGTTCGAGATAGCTGGGGTCGATATCTACAATGTCGGCGACCCGATTCTTTTCGACACGGGCAGCGAGGCTAAGCCGGTACTCTTCGCCGTGACGCTCAAGCACCTTAGGGTGAGTTTTACCGATCACAAGATAGCGGGGCTTCAGATCACGCAGACTTGGCATCGCATCGATTGCCCACTCAATACCCTTCCCTGGACCAAGCAGTCCCCAGGTAAGGATGACAGGGCGGGCATTGACGAAGTCAGAGCGGTCATGAGTGGCGTCGTCAATGCCCTGGAATTCGCGGTGGTCAATGGCCCCATGCGGAATTACGGTGATCCGTGCCGGGTCAACGTCATAGTTCTCAATCAGGCGAAGTCTTGCTGTCTCAGTCATTGTCACTATCAGGTCACAGGCACTGACAAGTCTTTCAAGAATATGGCGTTGCCTGGGGGTTGGCTCTAATAGGACTGTATGTGGAACCAAAGCTGATGGCACGGTGAGGGCCTCGACGATAGATAGAATATCTTCGCCGTCCGGACCCCCATAGATTCCGTATTCGTGTTGTATGATCACAACATCATGGAGGTTCAAGCAGCGTACGACAGCATCGGAGCTGATCTCTGATCCATTGATCAGATGTGCAATGACTTCCGGTCCGTTTTGCCTGTCTTCGGAATCGTCAAGCACCCTTACGATTCCAACCTGACCGGACAATTTGCTCAGCTGTTCATGCAGCGCAGAGGTAAATGTCGCAAGTCCACACTGCGTTGGGGGATACGTGCTCAATAGAGCGATAGCCGGAGCAGCGATTGGGCTGCTAAGTACAGAGACGACGTTCGTCAGGGATTCCTGCAAATCGTGCGCGTCTCTCATTGGCTAAGGTGACTGCTGGTTGGCAGTGACCGTACCAAGGGTTCCGTAGGCAGCGCGGAAGTCCTAAATATTGGAAAGTTGGCATCGGAGATGGTTTTAGGAATGCGGCACCGGCTGGGTCGTGGTTGTCGTGACCATGCCAGCTTGTCGGTGTAGTCGTTGCATGAATATGCAAATGGTGTCCTGACCAAGACAGTTCTTGTCGCGACGAACTGCGGCTGCGTCGTGAATGGGCTAGTTCTCACCCGTTTTGCTCAGTGGAAATCGCCTCACGACATCCGTTGTTTGGATTGCCATTTGTGTTACTAATCCGTTGGGAGACCTGCCGATTCGGAAATGCTGGGTTCAATATGACCTGGATTCCTTAGTGCTCTTCGCCCTAGGCCGCAAATCGGTCAAGCAAAGAGCTAGTTGGCAGCGCTTTGCCGAACGTTTCGGAAAGGGGATGGCTCGACCTGCAATCGGATTCATGGTATAACCCTAGTCCCTTTCTCTGCACTTGAGTGGGGGCATGGATGGAGTGATATTAATATATGCACCAAATGACCTGGGATTGTCCAGTCCGGACAAGTCGGCAGCATTTGTGGAAACTTCCCCGGAGCACTCATGAGCATTGACTGTTTGATGACCCATAAATATTGATGTATCACTACCAGGAAATTTGTCCTCGATTTTCTGCCAAAAGGTGATGCGGTGTCAGTTTTGGAACGTCGTCGCCCAAGTCTGTGCACGAAACGGGACTTCCCACCTGCTGTTCGTAGGTGATACCCCGAAATCAAGCTGACCCGCTCTCAGAGATTTTCTGTTGCACGCAACTTGAATCTGATAGCTTTTCAAACAATTTACGATCCTCTTTCCCGACTATCAGAAGCCACCCAATAAAAGGGTGGCTTCTGATCTTGAAACCTTGAAGCTTTACAGCTCCGGTCCAAAACAGAGCGGTTTTACTCCGAAGATTGCCTCGGGCTTCAAATCCGATATTCTCGTGAATTCACCTAGGATTCCGTCCCCTGGCGTTGTCGCCAGCTCACAGATAGCCAAGCCTCGTTGGTGGCTGAGGCCTGATGTATGGAGCTGCCTGCGCCAAGTGGTGCAAGCAGACGATTGTCTCGCCAAGCTAGGCCGTTCGTGACAGTGCCCGCT
This sequence comes from Actinomycetota bacterium, assembly GCA_027366165.1. GTDB lineage: Bacteria > Actinomycetota > Acidimicrobiia > Acidimicrobiales > Acidimicrobiaceae > SCQM01. The sequence continues at coordinate 1,114 of DAHXKX010000001.1, read as the reverse complement.
GTAGCAGTTGGCACTTTTGATTTCGGGATGTCTAAGGCGGAAATCAAGAACCTTTGGAGCCAAAAGAACGACTTTGATCGAGACGCTTGATGGTTTAGAAAAAAGTCAGACATCTACTCGAGCTATCACGCAGGGCAGGACTATGTAAAAGGTATTCTCTTACATGTTTTTGATGCTGAATTTGCGCCGGGTGCAACTTAGTACTTTTTCTTATTTCCTTGAAGTGACCTGGTATTTGTACTATGCTGCTGGCGCAGATGCCACGTAGGCATCGCCGATTAACTTTGGTTGAGGATTGCCAAAGTCGGCACCAGTTTCAAGGGGATGTGTAATTTTATGAAATCAGAGGGTGATATTGGTTTGGAGAGTTCTCGGCCTACAGTGCCTGGTTCACCTCCGCCCGCCGTGCAGAGTAGTTCCGCAACGGATCCGACACCGATTGCACTTGCGATCTTCGCGTTCGCGCTAGCAGCCTATGGGGTTAGGTTCATTAGCGTCAACGGAGCGACGCTGGCAGCAGGTCCAACCACAGAGGCGCTCAACTATGCAGTCCTTGTTGCAGCTATAGCACAGGCCGTGAGCGGATTTATTGCGGTTATTCGTGGGTTTGCATATCCGGGTTATGTAACGGGAACGCTTGGGCTTTGGCTGTTCGGTTTCTATATGCTGATTACCTCGGGGGCGGCAAATAAGGAGTTCACTCCCGATGCTCTGGCTTGGTATGTACTTTTGGCAGTCGTACCTGTTGTTCTCTTATCAATTCCTGCATTCATGCATCGCAATATTCCATTCATGATCGCATTTGTGGCGATTACCGTACTTTTGGTCCTTCTGGGACTGGGCTACCACGATTTGTACAATTCCCTGATAGCGGCGGCAAAGACAAAGTCGGCTCCTAACTTGTCCACGTCAGTCAATTTGATCAAAACTTCGGCTTATTTCAGTTTTGTAGCTGCGATCGCGCTTTGGTGGGCATTCACTGTAATGCTTGTTAAGGCGACTGTGCAACCAAAAGGAAGCGCCAGTTAGTGTTGTGAATTTGACTTTGGTCACCGGCCGATGTTGTTTCATCGGGGTGTGATCGGTGTCGACCCGCAAGGTGAGATCAAACTTT
>DAHXKX010000119.1 GCA_027366165.1 Actinomycetota bacterium | reverse complement strand
GATACTCGATGCGCTCACGGGCGGTCATTTTTCCCTTGGCGTGATGGCGTTCGACCGCGTGAGGTGAACCAGCCACTAGGGCTTCGGCCTTGCGTGCTCTTAGATCTTCTAACTTATTTGTGATCGGCTGTTCCGACATGGTTACTTAGGCTAACAAAAATATTCGCAAGTGCGCTAATTTTTCTATAATGAGTTTGAATTCGAGGGATCCAGGAATTTCCAAATTCGCCATACCCAACCTTGGGGAGATGATAAACATCCTGGCAAACTCGAGGTTTAGTAGTGACATGATCTTTCACGGGGGTGATCTCCGCCCGGCAACATTGTTGGACGCTTATCGATCCGGACTTTTCCCGATGCCGCTCGAAAACCGGCATCTGGGATGGTTCTGCCCCGCCCAGCGGGGCATCTTTATAACTGCAAGAGGCGCAGACGGAAGCCTGCCAGCCCATATCTCCAGATCGTTGAGAAAATCCATAGACAGGTTTTCCTTCTCGGTCAATCTTGCTTTCGATCAAGTGATTTCGAGTTGCGCCAATCCCGAAAGAACCGGCTCATGGATAACTGCCGAGATCAAAGAGGCATACATGCGTCTCCACGAAATGGGCTGGGCCCACAGCTTCGAAGTATGGACTGGAGAAGTAGAGGCCGGAGAACTGGCTGGGGGACTATACGGAATAGCTATCGGTGGCCTGTTTGCAGGCGAGTCAATGTTTTACAACACCGCAGACGCGTCTAAGGCAGCGCTGGTTGCCCTGGTGTCAGCGATGGTGGAACAAGGTGGCATTTTGATCGACGCCCAATGGAACACTAACCATCTTGCCTCCATGGGAGCGGTGACGATCCCCAGGATAGAATATCTGGAGCTCCTAGAGGAGGCCCTGTCGCTGCCATGCCCGGAGATATTCGCAGAACCCCACCGAGGACCAATCGATATCAACCTTGTGACAAACACACGCCAGCACGACAAAAAGCGTGAGTGACCAAGTCACCCACGCTCAAAATGTTGTTAAAAATAGCTACTTCGAGAACCTGCTGAGTCCATACCAGGCTCCCGGAAGGAGAACTACAGCGACGGCCACCTTGATCAGGTCTCCAGCCAAGAACGGCGTCATCCCGAGGGAGATAGCCTTGGCTGCAGTAACGTGAATTGAAGCAGCCAGCCAGGTCACTCCAAAACCGTAAATCACTAAGTTTCCAAGAACCATTGTAAAAATCGTCCCAATGGCCTTCCGGTCCCAACCCGCCTTGGCCATCATTCCAACCAAGATTGAGCAGACGAAGAAACCGATGATATATCCGAAGGTGGGAGCAGACGCAATCTTCATCCCCCCGGTTCCTCCCGCAAACCAAGGAACGCCCGCCAGCCCCACAAGGGCATAAAGAAGTGTCCCGGCGCCAGCCCTGGCCCATCCTAAAGCGGCAGCTCCAATGAGAACCGCAAATGTTTGACCGGTGATCGGAACGGGAGTAAACCCGAGAGGCACGCTTATCTGAGCAAAGATCCCGATAAAGGCCGCATACCCCAGAACCAGTGTTATCTCACGGACAAAACTTCCAGCAACAAGGTCCGCGAGTACCCGCGGCTTTCTGACACTCAACGCAGATGTAGCCAAGTTCAACTCCTTTAATTTTCAACAGAAAAATATCAAGTGCATCCAAGATATAACAATTTCCAGATGGGAGCGACTTTACGAACCAGCAGATGCTGAAATTGCCTATGGATTCGTCAATGGCCCTGGACTTTTAGCAAGGCTTGACAACCCGGAATAAGGAAGAGTCACGCTGACCACACCTGAGGCAGCAGCCGCAACGAGACCTTGGGAAAAGGTAAACTCAAGTCCATTGGCAGTCAGATTCCAGTTGGAAAAATTCACAGCATTTGGCTGCGTGCCACTGTTGATCAGACTCTGATCGCCGGCCGGCCCCAACTTTGTTGTTATGGCGGCTTTGGCCATGGTCGAAAGGGTCGGAAGGTAGTTCGAACCGGAGAACAGATCCGACAACGTTAAAAGCTGACCGTTGCTTAAATCGAACGTCAGGCACGCGGCCTCGGTAGTGGGGGAAGCGGCACCTGCGGCATATGTTGTAATCAGAAACTTGAATGAGACATACTGGGGATCAACCAACTTTTTGATGAAAGAGCCACTTATCTGGCTCTGAGTAACTCCGTTACCAGCACCAGGGGGTAGCGTCGTAGTGTTCTGTCCTTCCAGCTGGGTTCGAAAGCTCAAGACGTAGCCCGTCACGGCTTTGGAGATGGCACCGTTGATATTCCCCTGAATCTGGCCCGAGGCCATGCCTCCAAGGACGGGGTATGAGATGTTCGCAATCAAGGAGGGAGATTGCACTGATGCCACGTAGCTCTTCAGCCCGATAGCGGGGACCACGCCAGGCTGGGTAGTGGTGGTGCTCGAAGTTGTGGATCCGACTTCGGTGGTGGAGGTGGTGGTGGAGGTGGCCGTCCTCGCACCTTTTGAGCTTCCACAACTAGAGACCAACAGGCCGAAGACCAGAACCGAGAACATTAATTTTCTATTGATCACTTAACCATCCTACTTCCAACACTCGATGCCGTTTTGGGCTATAGCGTAAAACCAGCACCATAGTGGCTTTCCGCCGTTGTTGACGATGCGGTTGATTGCACATTTCAGGGGTAAAAGAAGCATGCGAGAGGTTGTGAAGCTCCAGATTCTTATCCGAGACTACCTCTAATCATGGGCTAGAATTGGTTTATTAATGCTGCCCACCTGACCACACTTGAAGGATTTAGACTGGTTGGATTCAATTAATTCGAGATAGCGAAGTGCAGACAGGTGGACACGCAAAAACCTGATCCAACCGGGAATCAAATCACATGCTTGTTAGCCAACATATTCCATCTAGTATTTCCTGGATTCATTATCCAGCTTTTATCACAATTGACGGTTATTCTGTTTATTCCAGATGAGAAACGGATACCCCCTTTGCGATACGGCAGCAACAACTGATACAGGTTAAGAAAAGTTGGCCACATCCGTGAATACTCAACTCCAACACAATTCAGCCGTCAGCCCAAAAAAGGGCACGGCCATGGTCAGCTATGGAAAACATCAGTAGATCCCAGTCTAAATCAAAGGCAATCGATCAGGTAATTGATCAGTTCGTCAAACTTTTTGAGGCCCAGGTGAAAACCTTTCCCGAGATGGTGGACCTTATCGAGTCAGTGTCCTCCATGGAGCACCATACTCAACTTATGAGGGCCCATCTCGAAAAGACCTATGGTGACATCAACGCCATGGAAGCTTTCGAGCTGTCACATCATGTCGGTCAAAGCCACATCAACCATGAAGTCAGGCTTTCATGGTATCTGACCACCTACAATACGATCTTTGAGGCGTACCATGCCTCACAGGAAGACGGTGATGTAAACCTCCCCGACCTGAAAGAATTCAGGGAAACCTGGCTCAGAGACGCCGGGGACACCTTGGACTCCAACTATGAGCTCCTAGTTCAACAGCACATACGAGAGAGACGCAATCTTCAGGAATCCATCAACGAACTCGACATTCAGGCCAAGACAGATCTGCTGACAGAAATACTGAATCGGCGCGGCTTTAGGAACGAGATAGACAAAACTTCGGAACCCGGATTATTCATCCTCTTAGACCTTGACAACTTCAAGTCGATAAACGATCTCCACGGCCATATCGTCGGCGACGAAATTCTAAAACAAGTCGGCAGGGGGCTGGCCTCTGAACTCAGAAAAGGCGACCTCGTGGGAAGAATTGGAGGAGATGAGTTTTCCGTTTGGCTCCCTGCACCAGTGGAGATGACCACCAGCGAGATCAAAACCATTGTCAACAGAATGCTCGGAAGAATCTCGTTCGACAAATGGAACATCGGGATTTCGGGCGGAATTGTCCTGAGACCCAACCAGGCTGACACATTCGACGAACTTTATGCCAAAGCTGACTCAGCCCTGTATCAGGCCAAACTCAACGGCCCTTTTTCCCTGGTTGAATTTGGCAATGATCAAGTGATCGATATCACTCCTTGACTTCCTCCCCATGGATAAGTCAAGGAATTCTTGAAAACCGGCGACTCATGATGCCACTTCTTCGAGGGGTTGACGTTTCAGGGCCGCTTATCTCAGGGAATACCAAGAAATAGTCAAGCCGGTGACCCTCGGCCCGATAGCGTCGAAGCAAGGCAATTGAAGCGGCGCTGCTCGAGGCGGTAGCTCGGCAGATCGACTCGTTGTGGCCCCAGTTGAACGGGCCGCAATGGCGCACGTTGTTGGGCGTCGAAGCCCGAGAGTTGGGCTGGGGTGGCGTTTCGGCAGTGGCGGAGTGGCTCGCTCGACGATCACCCCTGTGCTAGCGGAGTTGGAGAGTTTCGAGGTGGCGGAGCCAGGGCGGTCGCGTCGCGCGGAGGGTGGCCCCAAGTCAGCGACCATAGCAGACCCCCGGGCTAGCAGTAGCGCTGGAGGAGTTGGCAAACCCGGCGACTCGCGACACCCGGTTTCGGATCAGACGACAGCCAATTTGTTGTGTGATGACAGCTACAGCTTTTAGGGGAACTCCAAGACGAGAAGGGGCCGTCAGCACCCTGACCGCCTGCCAAGTTCTGCCACATCCACGATCTGGGCAGGCGGTTCCTAAAAGCGAAGGATCCAATGGTCAGTATCGATGCGAAAAAGAAGGAATTCGTCGGAGCGGAGCCGGGTCACAAGAACAGCGGGCGAGAGCGGGAACCAAAAGGTGGTCCGGTGCGGGTGAGAACCCATGACTTCTTTGACCCGGCAATGCCCAAGGCAGTTCCCTACCGGGTCTGTGACGCAGGGGCGATCACTGTGTGACACTTCCCGCAAGGCACCTCAAAGTGGAACCGTATCGACCCCCGACTGTTAGCTCACATAACGATGAAGTGGCAGAGACGACCGCTGACGAGCCACGAACTGGCGATCGAGCTGACCGGTGCAACAACCAAACGAGCCGGCCTCACCGTGCATGCCGACGCCGACACCAACAGCTATCCCACCAAGATCAAAATCAGCGATACCGAGATGATGGTGATCGCTCCCCAGATCAAACCCGACGCATTCCACGGGCAATTTAACTACACCATCCGGCCTGGTGAGCGAACCATGACCGTGCAACTTACCTGATGGACGCGGTTCTTTGTGACTCCGTATTAACCCAAGGCGTCCCTTCACATCCTGCCACCACCGAAGAGGACCGAGTCATGCGACGAGAATGCTGCGTACCGAATTGATGTCCGCGGCAACGACCCTTTATTTCTCGGGCCAGATGCGGACCAAGCGGAACCGGATCCATCCGGCTTTGTGGGACTTGGGCCTTCCCCGATCTGTCGTTTAGTCTTTTTGATAGCGAAGAGGCCCTTATCCGGTCCGGCCCATCGCCAAGTGGGGTGAGGGAGGTGCTGCGCGATGTTTCTCCAGTTTCGAAATGGCTGGTTCAAGTCTCTAGGAGCTGCTTTTTAACCGAAGAAGACCCTCGCAGACGCTAAGGACACTAGATCTCGATGATGGCTTCAACTTCGACGCAGGCTCCCCGCGGTAGAGCCGAAACCCCAACTGCAGTACGAGCGTGACGACCATTCTCGCCGAAGACTGCCAGAAACAGATCTGATGCTCCATCTATGACTTTCGGCTGATCAGAGAATCCGAAAGCACTGGCAACAAATCCGCTGACCTTAAGTATTTTCCTTATCCGGTCAACTGACCCGAGATAACCTGCCGCATTGGCCAATATGTTGACGGCGCACACGCGGGCGGCCTCGTTTGCGGCGCCGATATCGACCGTATCGCCAACCGTTCCGGGGTGAAGCAGTGCACCGTCCCTTATAGGCAGATTACCTGACACATATAGTATGTTCCCACTCTGTACCACCGGTGCATACGAGCCAGCGGCGGGCGGTGGGGTTGGAAGCACGATGTCGAGAGCTGCAAGGTTCACGGAAGGTTTGGACATGGGTCGACTTTAGCCCCAAATCATCCATCAGGGAAAGAGATCCCTGAAAAGTCGGACTTTGTTGCCAACCTCCGCAGAAAGGTCGCGACAACTGGGACGACGCAAAGTGGTCATCGCTGCAGTACCTAGACTATTGTTGCTAACGTTCAGGATTCCAGGAATTGAACGGTCATCCCGACGGTTTAATTTCTTGACAGCACTGATCGTTGATGGGCCGACCGAGAATCGAGCAACCATTGATTTACTTGAGTATCTACTCGAAATTCGTCGGGGGCGCGGAAGAAGCTTTCTATATGCTGTGGAACACTGCCTGGGCACTGATTCTTGGGTTTGGCATATCAGGAGCAGTCCAATCTTTTGTCACGCGCAAAGAGATGGAAAAAGTTCTTGGCGATCACAAGCCCAAAACTGTTGCAAAGGCATCGCTTCTGGGAATGGTGTCTTCGTCGTGTTCCTATGCAGCATCAGCAATGGCAAAGTCCCTTTTCTCCAAAGGTGCTGATTTTCTGTCGGCAATGGCTTTCATGTTCGCATCGACCAATCTTGTGATTGAACTTGGCATCGTTCTGCTCATACTCCTTGGATGGCCGTTCTTCGCAGCCGAATTCATCGGAGGAGCCTTGATGATTGTTCTGCTGGTGGGAATAGGTGCAGCGGTGATATCTTCGGCAACAATTACAAAAGCAAGGGAAAGGGTGCGGTCCCCGGAAGGTGCCTTCGATCCAAGTTGCGCCACCCCCCTTTCGCTTCAATCATCAAGTGGCCCACCCAAGCACGTCGAAGAAGCGAATAAGACCACCAATTCAGGCGCAGACGACGGGAGTCTGAAAACAAGGTTGCGAAATCCGGCCCTCTGGTCCGATGGCGCTAACTATGCGCTGTCTGATTTGAAGATGTTGCGAAAAGAGATGCTCATCGGATTTGTGGTAGCCGGTTATCTAGCAACAATCGTCCCCGCTTCGGTCTGGAGCATAGTCTTTATGAGCGGACACGGATTATTCACTGAGATTGAGAATGCACTGGTTGGGCCTATCATTGCCTTCTTGAGCTTCGTGTGTTCAGTTGGGAATATACCCCTCGCGGCGGCCCTGTGGACCGGGGGTATTTCTTTTGGGGGGGTCGTATCCTTTATATTCGCTGACCTTGTCGCGTTCCCGCTCGTGATGATCTACCGAAAACTTTACGGTACGAAACTCGCCATCCAGCTTGTGTTGTTGTTCTGGCTGGTCATGTCGATCGCCGGCTTTTTAGTCGAGGAGATCTTCAGCCCACTCGGCATCACCCCCACTGACCGCAAGATTGGGGTTTTGTCAAGGGGAGTCTCACTGAACTATACGACCTACCTCAATATCGTTTTTCTTCTCATTTTTACAGGAATGATCTGGCTCGCCCGGAACCGGGTGCGTCTGGGTGGCGGACATGGATATGCTATTGACCCTGTCTGTCAGATGCAGGTTGAGACGGCTAACGCCCCTGCGAAAATGTACCTCGACGGCACTTGGGTCTACTTCTGCTCCGACAACTGCAAGGAGCGCTTTGAAAAGTCTCCCGAACTCCAGCGGAAGGCGGCCACAAAATCGGCCGGCCAGTACATAGATCTTGAATCATCAAAGACGACCACCGCCACAATGCAAGCCAGCCAAGCCGTTGACCCGATCTGTGGAATGACGGTGGACATAGCCACAGCTAAGTACATGAGCAGCATCGACGACACCACCTACTACTTCTGCTGCAGCGGATGCAAGGAGAGATTTGACAGCTCACCTGAAATTCAGAAACCGACTGCAGTTCCCGCGAAGGAGGACGACATGCCCAAAACAGCCGTTGACCCGATCTGTGGAATGACGGTGGACATAGCCACAGCTAAGTACATGAGCAGCATCGACGACACCACCTACTACTTCTGCTGCAGCGGATGTAAGGAGAGATTCCTGGCAAATTCAAAGCAGCCGTAAAGGCCAGAGATCCATTTACCGGAAACCTCTATTCGATTCAACCGCCGGCCCATGAATCACCGGACTGAACGGATTATCATCGCGTCACCCTGGCCGCCGCCACCACACAACGCGGCAGCACCGACGCCGCCACCACGCCTATTCAGTTCCAACGCCAATGTCAGGGCGATTCGAGCCCCTGAAGCACCTACAGGGTGGCCCAAGGCAATGGCGCCGCCATTGACATTTACTACTCCGTCTTTTATCCCCAGGTCATCCATCGAAGCAACTGAGACTGCAGCAAATGCCTCATTTATTTCAAACAAGTCAACGTCAGATACCGACATGTGCACCTTCTCCAGGGCCGACTTTATCGCCATTGAGGGTTGAGTTAGAAGCGATGCATCAGGACCGGCAACCTGGCCATAGCTGACGATCTCCGCCAATGGCTGGATGGAGAACTTCTCGGCAACATCCCTACTCATTACCACCACTGCGGCAGCACCATCGGATATCTGGGAAGCGTTTCCCGCGGTAATCGCACCTTCTTTGTCGAAAGCCGGACGAAGGCTGCCAAGGGTTTCCATAGTGGTGCCGGGGCGGATACCTTCATCGGTGTCCACAATGATCGGATCGCCTTTACGTTGGGGAATGGCAACTTCAATTATCTCATCAGCAAAGCGTCCAGCTTTGGTGGCCGCCGCGGCCCGCTCGTGCGAGTTTGCCGCCACTTCATCCATTCTTTCCCTTGAAAGTCTCGGATTCTTCTTAGAGTACTGGTCTGTTCCGTAACCCATCGCGCACTTGTCAATCGCGCAGAACAAGCCGTCGTACATCAGAGAGTCGATTACGGCGGCGTCGCCCAAACGGTAACCTCCTCTGGCTCCCGGAAGTAAATAAGGCGCATTTGTCATAGACTCCATCCCGCCGGCAACAACAATGTCAGCTTCACCCGCCTGAATCAGCAAGTCTGCGAGATAGATCGAGTTCAATCCGGAGAGACAGACCTTATTTACAGTGGTAGAGGGCACACCAATTGGGATCCCGGCCTTCATCGCAGCCTGACGGGCTGTCATCTGGCCTTGGCCGGCCTGAAGGACATGGCCCAAGAAGACATATTGAACAGCCTGGGGGCTGAGTGCTATCCGTGACAATGCAGCCGAAATCGCTATACCACCCAGATCCATAGCAGTAAAGCCCGATAGAACCCCGGACAGCCTGCCCACTGGTGTACGAGCTCCAGAGACTATTACCGAACCCGACATTGTTTACCTCCCGATCTGACGTAAGAACCAGTCTACGCAATTCAACAGAGAAACCTAAATTGCGTGCCTCTCTCTGACAAGATATGCCAAGCCGTGGAATTGATTAGCAGCCGTTGCATTGAGATTGGACACACTTGCCAACAGCACTCGCCAAAATCGGTTGGGCTTTTCCGCAATTGCGTCGAAGTGATAAAATCTATCGACTGAATACCTGAGGAGGCCACCCAACCGCAAAAGTTGCCCCCTCTTTGCATTCCTGCCCTTCGAACAGTTAGGATTTATCGATCAAGACGTCTCCATCGCCTTAGAAATTGAGTGGAGTTATGCAAGAGTTTGCCAAAGCCATAGTTGCCGGAGCATCTGGAGAGGAATTACTGAATATTCCAATTCCAGAAACCTATAGAGCTGCCTTCGTGAAGAAGGACGAAGTATCCATGTTCAATGGTCTGCCGACGGCGCAGAAAGATCCCCGCTTGTCTCTTCACGTGGACGAAGTCCCAGTGCCGGAAATGGCTCCAGACGAAGTAACGGTGGCTGTCATGGCTTCGTCGATAAACTTCAACACCGTATGGACATCGATCTTTGAACCCCTTCCGACGTTTGGGTTCCTATCCCGGCTTGGACGCTCGGGACACTGGGAAAAAAGGCATGATCTTCCCTATCACGTTGTCGGTTCAGACGGTTCGGGCGTAATAATCCGCGTCGGGTCTGCGGTGAGGAACTGGAAAGTAGGCGACAGGATCGCGATCCACTGCAACTACGTGGACGACCAGGATCCGTCGGCTCATGATGACTCAATGCTCGCGAGCAACCAGAGGATCTGGGGTTTTGAATCCAACTTCGGCGGTCTTGGCGACCTCACTGTGGTCAAGGCGAACCAGATCATGCCCAAACCAAAGCACCTGTCCTGGGAAGAGGCCGCGGTAAATGCGCTTACCAACTCCACTTCATACCGAATGCTGGTTTCACAAAACGGTGCAGCAATGAAACAAGGGGATGTGGTTCTAATTTGGGGCGCCAGCGGCGGCCTTGGTGGCTACGCAGTCCAATATGTCTTGAATGGCGGGGGAATTCCGGTAGGCGTCGTTTCCTCTCCCGAAAAAATCAAGTTGTTGAACGACATGGGAGTCGAGGCGGTGATCGACCGGCATGCGGCCAACTACCGATTCTGGAAAGATGAGTTTCATCAGGACGAGTCTGAGTGGAGAAGATTCGGTGCGGACATTAGACGCCTTGTCGGGGAAGACCCGGATATTGTCTTCGAACACCCCGGCCGTCAGACCATGGGAGCCTCGGTTTTTGTGGCCAAACGAGGCGGAATCATAATGACCTGCGCAGCCACCACCGGTTACATGATCGAGTACGACAATCGGCACCTCTGGATGAAACTGAAGAGCATCAAGTCGAGCCACTTCGCAAATTACCGGGAGGCTTGGGAGGCAAACAGGCTCCTTCAGAAGGGGATGCTTTACCCAATCATTTCAAAAACCTACAAGCTCACTGATGTTGGTGAAGCTGCATATGCGGTGCACCAGAATATCCACGAGGGCAAGATCGGGGTACTTTGCCTTGCGGACGACGAAGATCAGGGAATCGAAGACTTTGAGATGAGGGACAAGGTCGGCGAGAACAAGCTCCGACTTTTTAGAAATCACGCAAAGTACTTCGAAAAGAACCGGCATCAGGCTGGCCAAGAGTAGCTCCTTCCGGCTCGGAGAGTCGGAATTGGCTTCTTATGCCTCGGCCACCCTGGACGATAGATACGAGCGCTCAAGGGACGACATCTCCGACATCCGCCTGTCCCTTACCAATTGCAGAGCTGGAGCGGATTCGAAGAGCACAAGGCGCCCTTCCTCGTCCCAACCAACGGGGATCGGGTCACTTACTTCGCCTACGAACTCGCCATTCTCATCCTGGTTGTGAAATGCCAGCATCATCCATTTCCCCAACCGGTTGCGAACCAGACGGCCACTGTAAAGACGGTCGTCGCTGAGGCGATAGGCATTTGCAATATCAAAGCCGCTCAACAAGTCATCACCGGAAGCTACCCAAATACCACCCTTTACCTCCGCCTCACGCCTAGACGCAGACATTTCCGGATGGAGGCATGAGAAGAGAAGAACCGAGTTGCCCTCGACCTCCTCGACCTGCATGACTTCCAAAACCCCGAACCCTGAGTTCGACGGGCTTAGCGGACTTGTAGCCTCCCAGTGAACTAAATCCATTGACACCAGATGTCCGACAACACCTCGGCCGTCGACTTCACCTTCGCAACTGCGGGCCGTAACGAACATGTGCCATCCGTTTCCGCAGGGATCCCTAAATACCCAGGGGTCCCGCCATGCCTCATTTGTCCATGAGGAAGTGCCTAGCTTTTCGTACCATCTCTCGTCCGCCGACAGAACTGTGAAATCGGAATGTCTGGTCCACCGGATCAAGTCCTCCGAGGTCGACAAGCCGATCCTCTGCACCATGCCATTTTCCTCAGCTGAAATGCCGGTGTAGTACATATACCAAAGACCATCAGGTCCTTTGACAACTGATCCAGTCCAGGTGGCAATATCGTCGAATGCGGGACGGTCACCGGGAACTAGCGCGTCAGGCAGAAGACTCCAGTTGAACAGATCCACGGAAACTGCATGCCCTACACTGGCACGGTAATGGCGCCGATCCGGTGCCCTAAGCGCCCGTGACGCTCTCAAAAAGAAAAGGTGATATTCCTGACCAGTATCCGCCAACCAGAAATCCCAGGTCCATGCGTCAGGAAGCCGAAGCACTTCGGACCCTAATCCACGCCTGTGGAGCCATACACCTAGATGAGAAAATATTCCAAACCATTCGCCCAGACATTCCTAGTAAGACTTCAAACCGCGAGGCAAGTGGTCCGACCAGTCCCAACTTTCATTGAAATAACTTCTCATGCCACTTTGCCCCACGGTACTTCACGCTGCATATCAACTTCACTCTGAGAACGTGTGCTAGCCCTGAAACTAAACATATATCTTTTTCACAACGTTTTCAGCTTTGTAATTACAATTATGTGATAATCCGCCTATTTCTGATTTCACCGTTGATTAAATAAACCGCATATCGTTCCTAAAATTTCACCATAATACAAATTCGGCAACCCCGCAAAATCAGCAGAAAAGTGGGTCTTGCCTGCAAATATAATTTTCAACACATTTTTCCAACATACAGTCTCTGGACACGCTAAGTGGAAGCAAATCGGCTGGAAATTACCTATCCCAGCGCCTTTGTTAATTTTCCAGTCAGTTGGGCACTAAATCGAGGGCATCACGACGTGGGTGGACCCACATGAACTACATACCATTGACCCCTCCAGGAGATAAGCGAATCGATCGGAAAGTGATGCGTTATCCCATCGACCGAGAAGTACAGCTTTGACCCGTAAACCCGCCAATAGCTCCCCTTGTTGTACTCCGCTCCGGGGAGAACCCACTGGGCTTGATTTTTTGGAATGCTGAGTCCCATCAACTTGGGCGCACCTCCCATTTTCATCAGTTCCTGGTGATACAAGAGAAGGTCGGTGTCGTATGCATATATTAGCCGGGTGTCGTAGTCGTGAACGGGGTTGGAAATGGCCTTCACCTGTATGTAGGCTGAAAGCGGGAAGAAGAACGGATCCGCAATCTGAGGATCACCAGTGACTATGGCATTCCACAACAGCGAAACATCACTGCTCAAATGTGCCCCTGACCCATTGGGCTTTGCTGAAGTTTGCGGCAGCAGACCCTGATCCGGCGTAGCGGTCGTGGTCGTGGTTGAGGTCGAAGAGGTCGAGGTCGACACCAGGGCCTGTGTCGTCGCAACCTCTGACGTAGCCGCGGAACCACAGGAAACCGTGGCAACGGACAAAACTAAAAGGAGGGCGGCCCTACGGCCACACAGATGACTCACACTAAATCCATCCAGGAATATCGGCCCATCCCACCCTAATCGACAACCGGACGAAAAAAAGTTTCGGTCCATCATTTGAGTTTCAGCTTTAGGTCCATTTCAACTATGTTCGAGGTAGGGATTTTCCAGACCAACCAACCTTGGAGGACTACGATGCTGAGTGAGATAGACCATGTAGCCATAGCAGTGAAAGACCTAGATGCTGCCATCACTTACTACAAGACGGCTTTTGGCGTCGAAGTCGAACATCGTGAACTTATCGCTTCGGACCTTGTTGAAGAAGCCATGATAAAGATCGGCACTTCCTATGTCCAGCTGCTCTGCCCAACGGCTGCCGACTCGCCGGTAGCCAAATTCATTGAAAAAAGAGGTGAAGGCCTTCACCATGTCGGCTATCGGGTCACAGACTGCAACGAGGCGCTCGCCAGGGTCAAGTCGCAGGGATTTGACGTCCTGGATGAAGTCCCGCGTCCAGGGTCAAGAGGAACGACCGTCGCATTCATTCATCCAAAGGGAGCCCTCGGAACGCTTATCGAACTGGTTCAGCCGTAGCCTCACACCGTCTCCACGGATAGCCCCGGGGATTTTCGAAAACTTGCGGCTCATGCCACTTCTTCTTCGAGGGATCGACCTGCTCGGGACTGCCGTGCACATGGGCGTGCGGCGTTGCTCTGCGTCCTGTGACCTCCCGTAGGGAACCTAATCCCACGGCCGAAATTTTGCAGGCAGCGTTGATGTCCACCTTGGCGCTATAACCACAGGTGGAGCAGGCGGCTACCGCCTTACTCTTGTGGTCATGGGCCTTAGTATCTCCACAGCTTGAGCATGTCCGTGAAGTTGACGCTGGGATTGCTACTTTCAAGTGAGTGGGAAATGACAATGGTTGCATTGTCCTACAAGTTGTTTGTAAGTAGTGACCAGGATTGCGGCCCAGGTTGTCCAAAGTGCCTTTGGCGCTATAAACCATGTTCAGGACCATCAAGTCTTCCATGGCGATCAGGAAGTAGTCGGGCACCAGCGAAGTAGCGGTCATTTCTATCCAGACCCAGCTTGTAGCCAAAGGGGAGCATCGCGGCGGCGGCTGTTCAACATGAAACTAGAGTTCGGACCGGGCGACAGTCTCTGGCGGATGCTCTTGAAGGTACCCCAATTTCTGGGTGTGGCACGTGGCTTTGCCACGACATTTTTGGACTCGCCAGATGACTCCGGAATGTTGCGGACCTTTCGGGTCAGACAGGCCGCCTTCCCTCTAAGGCCCGCCCAAGAGTGAGTTCATCTGCATACTCAAGATCACCACCCACCGGCAACCCGCTGGCGATCCTGGTAACCGATATTCCGGTTGGAGCAAGAAGCCGGGAAATGTACATTGCCGTTGCTTCACCTTCAAGATTCGGATTGGTGCACAAGATAACTTCTTTGACGGTCTCGTTACCCAAGCGGGTCAGCAGTTCCCTGACCCGTATCTGCTCCGGTCCCACTCCATCTATCGGGTTGAGACATCCCTGAAGAACGTGATAGAGCCCTTTGTACTCCCGGGTCTTTTCGATGGCGACGATATCCTTCGGCTCCTCCACCACGCATATCGTGGACTGGTCCCGTTTCAAGTCCAGACATATATCGCAAGTTTCGCTATCGGCAATATTGAAGCAAGTTCTGCACCATGTCGAGTTCAGACGTGCCAAAGTGATCGCGTCCGCAAGTCGCAATGCGTCTGTCTTGTCGATCTTCAATAGGTAGAAAGCAACCCGCTGTGCTGACTTGGGACCGATTCCCGGGAGCTTTCCCAACTCATCTATGAGCGCCTGAACTGACTGGGTGTACATTGACTGACTGCCTTTTACTTGTTCAATCTAACTTTACGCGTCTGGGGGATCAGCCGATCATGCTTGACGATCAGCTTTCAATCTTTTTGGCACCCGGGAAAATCTCGAGTATCTGAGACTCCACGCCCCCGCCGGCTACCTCGGGGGCAGACGAGAACTGTTCGATCAACTCAGCACTGGAGTCCGCCTCTGGAGCAGGAGCCGAAGGAGTGACACCCAGCTGTTCATCTGAGGTCAGCTCAACAACCAGATCACCTCTGGAGAAGTACTTGGTGAAAGCCTTTGATACATCACCCAGGCTTACCAGAGCGTGGCTCCGATGGGCTTCATTCGGAACAGAGAGCACCACTTTCAAAGGGTCCAGGGCCACCAAGCTAGCAGCCGAATAGAGAGAGCGCGCCCTCGGGGAAAGCAACGGCAGAATTTCCTTTTTGAAGATCCGATTTCCCTGCTCAAGGTCCTTCGGCAAGCTGCTGCGGCCGATTTCGTCCCCTGAATGAACCGCAGAAGCTTCCTGCTTTGAGGCCTCCTTGGCAGCAGATGCTGGCTGAGGACTGCTCGGATCCGCTACGCCCGACCGGGATGGAGAGCTGCTATCCGCTACGAGCATCGCCTCAACGGTGGCGTTCCCGGTGGCCTTTGCCCCCGACACGACGCTCTTCAACTTTGCCATGTCATCCCTTGACCGCCCCTGTGCAGGAGATGGTGCTTCGGAGATCTTCTCCCTCATCTGGGATGTCCCAGGAGAAAGGCTAGACCTTGGTTGAGCCCTTGATGGGACTACCTCGTCCCTGGTGCTGGCAGGAACCGCGGTAGCTGCTCTGGCTAACGCAGAAGAGGAGGACTCATGCGCCTTTAGCAGCGACACCTCCTTCTCCAGCTGACTAATCCTTTGTGAAAGTCCTGCCACCAGCGGATCAGGATCAGCATCTATCAGCCTCACGAGTGACACCTCGAGAATGATCCGGGGATCAAGTGAGTCTTTCATATCGCCAAGAGTCTCCCCCAACACCGAAAGTGCCCTTACCAATAGCTGCGAGGAAAACGACCGTTTGACGGCACCGCGGAAATCATCAGAGACACCCAGGGAGTCGAGAAACAATGTTCTAAAAACACCGATGAGATCTGTACATATCCTCTGTGGATCCTGCCCGGATCGCAAGCAGCTGTCTAGTCCAGCCATAACGCCCCTGATATCCTTGGCTTCAAGGGCCTGGATTACAAGTTCCAGGTCGCCCTTAGATTCAGGAATGTAACCAAGAGCGACAATCTGGTCGAGATAGGAAAGGGTATCTCTCGCCGAGCCGCCTCCCTTGTTCACGAGCCAGGGAAACGCCTCGTCACCGAGATTCAGATCCGCCCTTTCCTTCACCGACTTGATCAGCTGTTCAAGAGTTGCCTCGTCAAGGAAACGAAATTCGTAATGCTGCGTACGGCTCTTGATGGTAGAGAGCACTTTCTGCGGGTCCGTGGTGGCCAAAACGAATATCACGTGGCTTGGAGGCTCTTCAAGAGTCTTCAGAAGGGCGTTAGAAGCGGGCGTAGAAAGCATGTGAACTTCGTCGACGATATATACCTTCCATTTGCCCATAGTCCCAGTAGGAGCCTGCGCTATCAGAGACCTGATCGCCTCAACGCCTGAATTCGATGCCGCATCAAGTTCGACCACGTCAAACGATCGGCCCTCGGCAATCGAAACGCAGGAAGCACATTCGCAGCAAGGTTCCCCATCCAAAGGTGCGTGGCAGTTGAGAGCTTTTGCCAATATCCGCGCAGTTGAAGTCTTTCCAGTGCCCCTAGGGCCTGAAAACAAGTAAGCATGAGAGACCCGGTCTTGGCTGACCGCATTTTGCAGCGCTTTGGTCACGTGCTCCTGCCCAAGCACCTCCGAGAAGCGCTGAGGCCTGAAACGTCTGTACAAAGAGGTGTAAGAGGGTAATTCAGCCACAATTGGAGACTACATCGCAAGAGCACTGAAAAAGTCGAAAGTCAGAATTTGGCCACAAGTTCAAAGGCATCTTTGAAAATATCGAGTGGACGTTGTGGTAAAGCATGTAGCATTTAGTCGCTTCGTGCGATGGCCAGACTTGCTGCGGCACCCCTGGTGATCCGCTGAGAGCTGCTGCCTTCCGACCCTGACTCGGTTCACAGAGCCAGGCCGCGCAGGGCCCAGCCACCGCACGAAACGACTAATCAGCTACCTAGAATAGCGTGTTGATACCAGGAGAGGTGCGAGAGAGGCCGAATCGGCGCGACTGGAAATCGCGTGTGGGGCAACTCACCGTGGGTTCGAATCCCACCCCCTCCGCGCTCCCATCTAGCAGAGCCATAAAGGTGCTGCTAGATGGGAGTCTTTTGACACACCTCCCCTTTGGCGCTGGCAAATGTTCAGGAGAAAATGATCGGTGGGAGATCGAAAGGATTGTTATGCGGATAAGGACGGGCTCTTTATGCGCCAAGCCCTGGATGAGGCGAATCTGGCAGCCATAAATGGCGAAGTGCCAATTGGCGCGATCTGCGTTTACGACGGGAAGATCATTTCCAGGGCCCACAATGCGAGAGAGGCCTCACAGGACCCGACGAGTCACGCTGAGATCCTCGCCATCAGAGGAGCCTCCCAGGTGCGGCGAAGTTGGAGATTGAGCGGATGCACTCTCTATGTGACCCTTGAACCGTGTCTTATGTGCAGTGGGGCGATTATAAATTCGCGAATTGACCGGGTAGTTTTTGGCCCATACGATCCAAAGGCGGGCGCCCTGGGAACACTCTACAATGTTGGCAGCGACCCCCGCCTGAACCATGAAATCGTGATCGTTGGGGGCGTGATGGAAGAAATTTCTTCCAAGTTGCTGTCAGAGTTCTTTCAACAGCTTCGTACCCGCTAACCTGTTCGCCGGAGGGATGCGAGAGCGGACGAATCGAACGGTCTCGAAAACCGTCGTGTCGAAAGGCACCGTGGGTTCAAATCCCACTCCCTCCGCCATCGATCCGTGGGGCATTCAAATCGATGCTCCACGGCGTTCGAAACTCCGCGGAAAACCAATAACCGCGACTCTAGCCGTGGGTGTGAGGATGATTGCCCTGCTGCTTTCTAAGTTCAAGCCATCTTTTGAACCCGCCGGCGTTCGAGTGCATCCCGTTCAGGGTGTCGAATCGCTCGACCAAGACCGGATCGAGTGAGTCGGTCTCTGACCCGAAAGCCTCTTCCAGAGCTTTTTGAATATCCTTGTCTTCGTTGAATGCCTTTTCCGCAACGTGAGCCCAGCTATTCACCACATCTTTGCCTTTGGCAAGAAGTTCCTCAGGATTGGTGAACAACCCGTAATGAGCCATCGCTATGCCGGTTGGATTGTACGCCGCAAATTTATCAATCGAAGAGAGGACCAGGTCCAGATCAAAATCCGGTGGCGGTGTTGCGGGCCTCAGGACACCTAGTTCCGGGATGAGGACTCCCACGGCATCGCCGGAAAAGATCACACCTGTGCTTGAGTCGAAAAACCCAAGATGGTGCTTCGCATGACCTGGGGAGTCGAGAGCCTCAAGATACCTGTTTGAAGATACGGCAATTTTCTCATGGTCATTCAATACCTTTATCCTCGATGACTCCGTAGGTTCCAGCCGGCCGTAGAGAGAGTCTAGGAGATCGCCGTAAACCATGGCGGCGGAATTGACCAGTCTGGAAGGATCCACAAGGTGACGGGCCCCATTCGGATGGACATATACCGTGGCGTTTGGAAACGCCCGCGCCACGTCGCCTACCGCTCCGGCATGATCAAGGTGAATATGGGTAACCGCAACTCCAGCTAGATCCTCGGGACCAAGGCCAATCGAGTGAAGCCCGTCCAGTAGGGAGTCCAGTGAACTCTGCGACCCAGTTTCGATTAGCACCGGTGCATCTCCGGTAATAACGAACCCCGCCGTCAGATGCTCCCAGCCACCCAACAGGGTGTCAATCTCTATGATTCCGCCAACAATTTCTTTAGCCACGACTCAACCTTACCAAAAGATTAAGCCCAAGCGCGGGAACTGCGGCAAGATGCGCTTCGGCTATGCCATCGCAACTAACTCAAGGTAGTTGTCGTCATAGTAGTCGACCAGACCATCCGGAAGGATGAGCACCTTGTCAGGACTGATGGCCTCCGCGAAAGCCTCGTCGTGGGTCACCACCAGCATGGTTCCGCTCCAAGAGGCGAGCGAGCGGCCAACTGCAACCCTTGACTCAGGGTCTAGGTTGTTGGTTGGCTCATCCAGAAGCAGGAGGTTGTGTCTGCCTGCAACTAAAAGCGAAAGAGACAGCTTCGTCTTTTCTCCTCCGGAGAGGGTGTCGGTAGGTTGAAATATAACGTCACCAGAGAGGCCAAAGGAGGCCAGCAGACCCCGGCTCTCGGTAATCGTTCCGCCAAGGGTCTGGTTCATCTGATGTATTGGGGTATCCAGCGGATCTAGGTTCTCATGCTCCTGGGCGTAGTATCCAGCGCTCACGTCTCTGCCGAATCTCACGTGACCTAGGTCTGGAGTGATTTCACCGGTGATGAGTCTAAGCAGAGTAGTCTTGCCCGCTCCGTTCAGTCCAACGATCAGAAGCCGCTCTGCGCGCGATACGTCAAACGAAACATCCTCAAAGACATTTCCCTGACCAAACCCTTTGCAAAGGTTGGATACGACCAGGACTTCCCTACCGCTTGAAGGCGGCTCGATCATCTTAGCGACGACTTTAATTCTCGAGTGTTCGCCAACAGCACCCACCTGGTTGGCCAAGCGCTCCACCCTCTTGTCCAGCGACTGCGCCACCTTGGCCCTCTTGGCCGTGGAGTGCCTCATGGAATCGGCCTGAGTGGTCAGCCTCTTGATCTCTCCCTGCAAACGGGTGTTACGCTTTCTGGTGCTCTCCTCGTCTTCGGCCCTCGCCTTCTTGTACTGAGAGAACGTCCCTTTGTACTCAACCAGTTCGCCATCGCCAACGCCTCTCTCGAGATGGAATATCCTGGTTATCGCCTCATCGAGGAGGTCAAGGTCGTGGCTGATCACAATCATCGCCCCGCCATAGGAGCGCATGAACGACAACAGCCAGTTCTTTGAATCCAGATCAAGGTGGTTGGTCGGCTCGTCCAAAAGGAGAACGTCGCTTCCTGCAAAGAGAATCCTGGCAAGTTCGACCCGTCTGCGCTCTCCTCCGGAAAGATGTGAAAGGCTCAGCGAAAAACGGCTTTCGGTGATCCCAAGGCCGGCCAAAATCTTCTTGGCTTCTGACTCAGCCTGGTATCCGCCCTTCATGGCGTAAGCCTCTTCGCGTCGGGTGAATTTCTTTATGTTAGCCTCACTCGGATCGAGTTCCATCGCCAGGCGAACCTTCTCCAGATCCTCGGCAATGACGTCCAAAGACCGTCCAGAAATTACGCGGTCGATAACCTTCTGTCCGGCAATCGCCTCATCCGCCTTTGGTTCCTGGTTCAGATAGCCGACGTCACCGGTGATGGCGACCTTGCCGGCAGTTGGTGGAACCTCGCCTGAAATCACCTTGAGCATGGAGGTCTTTCCGGCACCATTGCGCCCGACTATACCAACCTTGTCGCCGGGCATGACCCTGAAGCTGACCCGTTCAAGGATCAGCTTTCCTCCAACCTCGACTGTAAGGTTCTCAGCAGTGAGCATAACTAATACAGCCTAAGGCGGGATCTCAATGGCCCGGTCAACCTTGACCGGGATCGTACGGATTCACAACCACCGGTGGCAGACAGCCCAAGTTCATCGATCGGAAACAATCCAAACATCTACGTCAGTGCGTTCAACTTCCGCTTAAGATCCCTCCAGTTGGAAATCGCACGATCCATGCGGGCCACAAAGCGAGGCCCATGACCCGGCTCCAGCAGATGGACCAGTTCGTGGACGACAACGTATTCAAGGCATTCGTCCGACTTCCTCGACAGATCAAGGCTAAGCCAAATCCTTCTCTCCCTCACGTTGCAACTCCCCCAGCGAGTCGACATTTTCCTAATTCTCCACTCCCTGACTTCCACCCCAAGGACTTCTGTCCAGCGTTCGAACATCGGCGCCGCCCTCAGGCGCACCTGCCCCCGGTACCAGGACTCAAGAAGTTTTCGCCTTTCCTCGTCACTGCAGATTTGTCTTGTGCGAAGCTCGATTATCCCGGGCTCGGCGATCTCTACGTTTGCCCTGCCCGCATTCTCAATAACCCGAAGCCTAAATGGGCTTCCTCCGAACCAGTGAGTCTCCCCATCCTGGTACTCGAGCCTTTTGACGGTGCCGGAGACCCTCAACTGCTGAGCCTGGATCCACTCGATACGCTGCTCGATCATTTCGACTACCGAACTGATCGGGAGGTTCCTCGGTGCCGAAATTCTCACCCTGCCGTCTGGAGGATAGACGCGCAAGTGCAGATTCTTGATCTCCTTGCGCAGTAGCTCAACGCGTATGCCCCTTACGGTCATCTCGACATGAGGCGCCGGCGCTCTCACCCCATCGGCGGTTTTGGCCTTCGCAGGCTTGGTGAATTGTCTACCCACGGAAGGAAACCTCATACAATCACTGTATCTCTACTATGAAACACAGGCTCCGCTGGAAACTCCCTGGGTTGCGGTCTCATGGGCAACTATCTCCTGGTCAACAGCGGGACTTGCGAGAGCAAATCCAACGTCTGGATTAGTCGTTGACCTCGAGAAGACAACCCCTATTACCTTGCCGTTTGTGTCAATTAGCGGACCGCCCGAGTTCCCGGGTCTGACGATCGCCTCAATCTCATAGACAAGCCTGGTGGTAAGACCCTTGCCGTAGATATCCCGACCGGTAGCATTGAACGTCGCCATTATACCGGCAGGGCCATATGTGAGAGGGCCGCCTCCCGGGTAGCCCAAGATGACACCTTCGCTGTCCCTGTAATAGGTTTGCGTCGATACCGCAAGCGTCGGTTCGGTAAGACCTTGAGCCTTGAGAAGGGCGATATCGAGTTGCGGATCGAAAAAGACCGTCGTCGCGGCGTGCTGACCATGACCATCGAGGATAAACGGGTGCGCAATTCCGGCAACAACGTGAGCATTTGTAACAACTACACCAGGTGCCACCAGAAAGCCTGAACCCTCCTGGATTTGACCGCATCCAACGCCTTCAATCTTTACCACCGAACCAGACGTTGACTTTACAATCTGATCCACCTGCGTGGTTACAGGCAGCCCCACGGGACCAGCCAGCTGAGGCGGCAGAGAGGCGAATACAGACGGGAAACCCTGGGAGTTTATGAAGGCCTGGACCCTCGAAAACACCGATGGCGCAGGCGGCAGCATCTGGTCCAGCCCGCGCACAATCCTTGAGTTAGCCACCTGCGATGAGAGGGCGGAAAATGGTGAGTTGACGGCGATCCCCGCGATCACCCAAACTCCGAGAAGGGTTGCAACGACCGCGATCGCCGCCCCAAGGACCGAGTCAACGGTAGCAAGTTTGACGCGCCTTATCGATTTCCACAAGGTGACGCCGAGCCTTCTCCCAACTCCGGCAAGAATTGTTGCTGTTCCAAAGAGGATTACAAGCGAAGCCACAGTCCGCCAGAGAGGGGTATGAATTGGCCCGACTAAAGCCGGCGCAACGATTGCACCAAGAAACAGGCCCAGCCAGAATCCTCCATAAGATCCAAGCTGAACAGATGCCCCCAACTGAATACCACGCACCGCCGCAAAAGCCACGGCGATCAATAGCAGTACATCAATCAGGTCGAAGCCGACGGCGGCAGTCATGTGGAATAGCACCTATTATGTCTCTTTTTGTGTCTAGAAGTATCAAAAGCCAGTGCCAATCATAGACCGACAAGTTCCTCAAATTACCCAAGTGAATCTGAAATTCCCGATCCCGATTCCTTGACACCAACACAGTGCCGCTAACCAATCCGGGTCGGAGTCGACTGCTCGTACCATCGATTCGAGCCAAAGTCCGACCCGGTTTGCTCCGCCTTGGCTAACCAAGCAGTTTTGTCAGATCTCCAATTACCTTTTCTGCATGACCTTGCGGGTCGGTTACCTCGTAAGCGATTCGTATGACGCCCTGAGGATCAATCAGATAACTGATCCTCTTTGCCAAATTGGGAAACTTGTCATCCGGATCCCTCAATACCTGGTAGAGGGTACCGACCTCCCTATTCACGTCGCTTAACAACCGATACGGGAAGGATTGTTGATCCGCAAAGGCCTTGTTGTCTTCAACGGAGTCGAATGAGGCGCCAAGGACCACGCCTCCGAGTGCTTCTATCTCTGTGGACCTGTCACGCAGGCCCTGTCCCTCCAGGGTTCAGCCAGGAGTATTCGCCTTCGGATACCACCAGAGAAGCACCCATTTCCCTCTAAGGCTGGAAAGGGAGACGATTTTCCCATTTTGATCAGGCAGTTCGAATTCGGGAGCTAGTTGATCTGCTGCAAGCATACTTAATCCTTTACTCGTGAAGTTACCGGTTTGACCAGTTAGCGAAGTCTACCCCACGGCACGGGCTTCTGTGGGGAGATCTGCGGGTCACACTGGGTCTGAAATGTAACGATTCCTATACCCGAATGGTCGACTATCTTTTACTGCGGAGGTTTCAACTGTGCTCGCATCTGCAATGGACGGAATTCGACTCAGCCTGCACGTACTGGCGGCGACGATCTGGGTTGGCGGTCAAATTACCCTGGCAGGACTGGTCCCTAGCCTTAGAAAAGTCTCACCAGAGGTGACAAAAGCTGCAGCAAATGCATTTTCAAAGCTTTCCTGGCCAGCGTACGCAGTTCTGGTACTGACAGGATTTTGGAACCTGGGCGTGGTGAACATGAGTGCCCAGACCACCGCCTGGAAGGTTGTGCTCGGCATAAAGATCGCGGTCGTGGTGATCTCTGGCATTTCTGCCTATGTCCACACTAAGGCTAAGAGCACGGTAGGCATCGCCGTCTGGGGTTCCATCTCCGGAGTGTCAGCTGTGGCGGCGCTGGTGATAGGCGTATTCCTCGCCAATTAGCACGACGCAATCTGGTTCGCAGAATTGTAGGTGTCTCGAACCCGGATGATATGATGGTATCTGTCATCGCTTGAGCCAACGTCGTCTCGAACGAAGCCAGATTTCAGTACCCACTTTCGATTGAGATGACAGGTTATTTATATGACTAAGATTTCCCAAAATTTCGGCTTGTACGACCCCGCATTTGAGCATGATGCCTGTGGCGTTGCCTTCGTCGTAGATATGAAGGGCACAAAGTCTCACGATATCGTCGAAAAGGGCTTAACCGCCCTACTCAATCTTGAACACCGGGGAGCGTCTGGCGCCGAGGTTAATACCGGTGACGGCTCTGGAATCCTCATCCAAATACCTGACAGATTCTTCC
The DNA here is from genome assembly GCA_027366165.1 of Actinomycetota bacterium. Taxonomy (GTDB): domain Bacteria; phylum Actinomycetota; class Acidimicrobiia; order Acidimicrobiales; family Acidimicrobiaceae; genus SCQM01. The sequence continues at coordinate 5,888 of DAHXKX010000119.1, read as the reverse complement.
GCTCTGTCGTCAGCTTTGAGCTGCCACCGGTGGGATCCTACGCCGCGGCAAATCTCTTGATCGACAAGGGTGCGGAGCAAGAGGTGAAAGGCCATATAACCAAAATGGCGGCAGAAGAGGGCATAAAGGTGCTGGGATACCGCCTGGTTCCCACCGACAACTCCACAATTGGAGCCACCGCCCTCAAAGTCGAGCCGACGGTTCTTCAGCTGTTTGTCTCCGGAAAAGACGGCCAGACTGGTATCGACCTCGAACGCCTGGTTTACATGTTCAGAAAGAGGGTGGAGAACACCACAGAGGCGGTCTACTTCTGTTCTCTTTCATCCCGGACCATTATCTACAAAGGGATGCTCACCACCCCGCAGGTCTCCGAATACTATCCGGACATCTTGGATCCGAGACTTGAGTCCGCCCTGGCACTGGTTCACTCACGTTTCTCCACCAACACGTTCCCTTCATGGCCCTTGGCCCACCCCTACCGTCTAATCGCGCATAACGGAGAGATAAACACCCTGCGCGGCAACAGGAACTGGATGGTGGCCCGCGAAGCTGTCCTGAAGAGTAAGACGCTTCCCGGAGATCTGAAGAGGATTTACCCGATCATCACCCCGGAGGCGTCAGACTCAGCCTCTTTTGACGAGGTGGTCGAACTCCTGCACCTTGACGGACGCAGCCTGGCACATGCCATATTGATGATGATTCCCGAGGCCTGGGAAAATCACGAGTCGATGGACCCGGACAGAAAAGCGTTCTATCAGTTCCACACCTCAATCATGGAACCGTGGGACGGTCCCGCATCTATTGCGTTTACCGACGGAACCGTTATAGGCGCTGTCCTGGATCGGAATGGACTGCGGCCATCGCGCTACTGGGTCACCTCGGACAACCTCGTCGTAATGGCGTCAGAAGTCGGAGTCTTGGACATTCCCGCCGAAAAGATCGTTCAAAAGGGGCGTTTGCAGCCAGGACGAATGTTCCTAGTCGACACCTCCAAGGGCCGCATCGTTGCAGACGAGGAGATTAAAGCCGAACTGGCCTCGCAACACCCGTACAGACAATGGATCGACGAGAACTTGGTTTCGATAGACGACCTGGCTCCTCGGCATATGCTGGTGCCGCAGCACTCCTCCATCGTCCAACGTCAGCGGGCCTTTGGCTACACGCTTGAGGATCTGCGTATCCTCATCGGTCCGATGGCAAAATCAGGGGTAGAGCCCATCGGCTCTATGGGTTCGGATACCCCACCCGCAGTGCTGTCCGACCGGCCAAGACTGCTCTACGATTACTTCTTTCAACTTTTCGCACAGGTCACCAACCCTCCGCTCGACGCAATCCGGGAGGAACTCGTCACATCATTGTCCAATACCATCGGTTCATCTGGTAACATCCTTGATCCCACTCCAACTTCAATCCATCAGATCCAGATACCGTTTCCGATTATCGACAACGACCAATTGGCGAAACTGCTCTACATCAACGAGGACGGTGACAGTCCCGGTTTCAGATCTTTCGTGGTTGACGGTCTGTACGACGTCACAAAAGGCGGCGACGGCCTGAAGGCCGCCATAGAAGAGATCCGAAGAACTCTCAGCCAGGCCATAGCGGATGGGGCTAACCTGATAATCCTTTCGGATCGCCATATCAGCCCGCAACTGGCCCCGATTCCGTCCCTTCTGCTCCTTTCAGCGGTGCACCACCACCTGATTCGAACCGGGGCAAGAACCAAAGTCGCACTAGTCGTCGAGACGGGCGAGGCGCGGGAAGTGCACCACATGGCTCTTTTGATGAGTTTCGGAGCATCCGCCATCAACCCTTATCTGGCCTTTGAATCGGTGCTCGACTTGATCAGAGAAGGACTATTGACAGACGTTTCACCCAACCAAGCCATCAAGAACTACATCAAAGCCGCTGGCAAGGGGATCCTGAAGGTCATGTCCAAGATGGGTATCTCGACAGTTGCCTCCTATACAGGGGCACAGGTCTTCGAAGCTATCGGCCTGTCAAAGGAGCTCGTTGACGAGTACTTCTCGGGGACCACAAGCCGTATCGGCGGCATCGGGATAGACACTCTGGCCAAGGAAGTGGCAATGCGCCACCACCTAGCGTTCACCGACCGCCCTGAAGAGCTTGCCCACCGCTCCCTGGAAGTGGGAGGAGAATACCAGTGGAGGCGCGAAGGAGAGTATCACCTCTTCAACCCGGAAACGGTTTTCAAGCTTCAACACTCGACACGTCAAAAGCGCTACGACGTCTTTAAGGACTACACCAATCTGGTGGATGATCAGTCAAAAAAGCTGGCCACGATACGTGGTCTCTTCGACCTCAAGATAGGCGAACGCGAGCCGGTGCCGATCGACGAGGTAGAGCCAGTTTCAGAGATCGTCAAGCGGTTTGCGACCGGAGCCATGTCATACGGCTCTATCTCGGCCGAAGCGCACGAGACCCTGGCCATTGCTATGAACCGTCTGGGCGGCAAATCCAACACAGGTGAAGGTGGAGAAGACCCAGAACGCTACATTCCCGACCCCAACGGTGACTCGAGAAAGAGCGCTATTAAGCAGGTGGCTTCAGGCAGGTTCGGAGTCACCAGCGAATACCTTGTCAGCGCACAGGACATTCAGATCAAGATGGCACAGGGGGCCAAGCCGGGTGAGGGTGGACAACTGCCCGGCGACAAGGTATACCCCTGGATTGCCAAAACCAGGTATTCAACTCCCGGCGTTGGCCTAATTTCTCCACCGCCTCATCACGACATCTACTCGATCGAAGACCTCGCGCAACTGATCTACGATCTCAAGTGCTCTAATCCGGTTGCCCGGATACACGTGAAGCTGGTCGCGGAGGTCGGGGTCGGTACCGTCGCCGCAGGTGTTGCCAAGGCCCACTCCGACGTGGTTCTGATATCGGGATACGACGGTGGTACAGGTGCCTCGCCGTTGACATCGTTGAAACATGCCGGAATCCCATGGGAACTGGGGCTGGCCGAAACCCAGCAAACTCTTCTGGCGAACAAGCTCCGTGATCGGATAGTGGTACAGGTTGATGGCCAGCTCAAGACCGGCCGAGATGTCATTATTGCCGCACTGCTCGGTGCAGAGGAGTTTGGCTTCGCGACCGCTCCGCTCGTTGTATCGGGCTGTATCATGATGAGAGTCTGTCATCTGGACACGTGTCCGGCCGGAATCGCCACCCAAAATCCTGAACTGAGAAAGCGCTTCTCCGGCAAAGCCGAATTCGTGGTGACTTTCTTCGAATACATTGCCGAAGAAGTGCGCCAGTACCTTTCACAGCTTGGCTTCAGGACACTTGAGCAAGCCATCGGGCATGTGGAGCTCATCGAATCCAAGTCGGTCATCGAACACTGGAAGGCTTCAGGCCTTGACCTCTCACCACTTTTTGAAATGCCCGGATTAGAGGAGGGCCAGTCCCTCACAGCCACGTCGAAGCAGAACCACGGTTTGGAAAAGGCGTTAGACAACGATCTGATTAATGCCTGCCGTCCGGCACTAAGCGAGAACGCAAAAGTGAGGGCGTCATTCCCGATCAGAAACGTCAACCGAACCGTTGGCACAATGCTCGGTTCAGAGCTGACAAGACTGCACGGTGGAGCCGGTCTCGCGGAGGACACCATTTGGCTCACATTCACAGGCTCCGCTGGCCAGAGCTTTGGGGCGTTCGTTCCAAAAGGCATCACCTTGGAACTGGTAGGCGACTCCAATGACTACCTGGGTAAAGGGCTGTCCGGAGGAAAGATAATCGTCAAGCCGGACCCTAGGTCCACATTTGTTCCAGAACAAAACATTATCGCCGGTAACGTGATCCTCTATGGCGCCACTTCGGGTTCAGCGTTCATTCGCGGAATGGTCGGTGAACGGTTCGCGGTACGAAACTCCGGCGCGATAGCCGTGGTTGAAGGAATCGGAGACCATGGTTGCGAGTACATGACCGGAGGACGGGTAGTGGTTTTAGGCCCGACAGGACGAAACTTCGGAGCCGGAATGTCTGGCGGTGAAGCATACGTTTACGACCCCCACCATACCTTTGGGAAGCTGGTTAACACTGAGATGGTCGATCTGGATCCACTGGAACTTGAAGACCGCGAGTGGCTGGCAAACACGCTGGCTCAACACGCTCTTCACACAAGTTCCACAGTGGCAGAGAAAATCCTGGCCAATTTCAATACTGAGGTCAACAGATTCGTCAAGGTCTTCCCACGTGATTACAAGCGCGTGATCATGGCAAAAGAGGCCGCAAAAGCTCAGGGTAGTACAGAAACTGTGGTGTTTACACCTGATAAGGAAGTCTAGGAAAAGATAAGGTTCGAGGATAAAGATGGCTGATCCCAAGGGATTTCTGAAATACTCACGTTCCACTCCAACGCGCAGACCGGCCGAGTTACGGATTCACGACTGGAAAGAGGTATATAACCCATTCCCCGAAGAATCCCTAGTGACCCAGGCCGCAAGGTGTATGGACTGCGGTATCCCCTTCTGCCACAGGGGTTGCCCTTTAGGCAATCTGATTCCAGAATGGAACGACTTCGCATACCGCTCAAATTGGCGTGAGGCAATTGACAGACTGCATGCCACCAACAACTTTCCCGACTTCACCGGAAGGCTGTGCCCAGCCCCTTGCGAGACTGCTTGCGTACTCGGTATCACGGCAGACCCTGTCGCTATTAAGACTGTGGAGCAGTACTTAGTGGACAAAGCCTTTGATGAGGGCTGGGTAAAGCCTTTACGTTCACATTTAAAGACGGACAAGAAGGTGGCGGTGGTAGGATCCGGACCGGCCGGGCTTGCGGCAGCTCAGCAGCTCACACGAGCTGGTCATGAAGTGACTGTATTCGAAAGGGCCGACCGCATCGGTGGATTGTTGCGGTATGGAATTCCTGAATTCAAGTTGGAAAAGGCCGTGCTTGACAGGCGCCTCGCCCAGATGCGGGAAGAAGGTACCACCTTCATAACCCATGCGGAGATCGGCAAAAATCATGATGGACAAAAAGTTCTGGACGATCACGATGCTGTCGTGCTTGCAATCGGATCGACCATTCCAAGAGATCTTCCTGCTCCCGGCAGGGAACTCCAGGGTATCTACCAGGCACTTGAGTATCTGCCCATAGCTAACAGAGTTCAAGAAGGCGACATTGCCACTCCATCAATTTCGTCCGAGGGCAAAAAGGTCGTGATTATCGGTGGTGGAGACACTGGCGCCGACTGTCTAGGAACCGCCCACCGACAGGGTGCCGAAACGGTGATGCAGTTGGAAATCATGCCAAAGCCTCCGGAGGACCGAGACCCATCCACTCCCTGGCCCACGTGGCCACTCATTTACAGGGTCTCGTCGGCTCACGAAGAAGGCGGTGTCAGAGAGTTCTCAATCAACACCGAGAGATTCTTAGGCAACCCGGATGGCACTCTGCGTGCAATCCTTGTCCACAAAGTCGAGACTGTCTTAGAGAATGGCCGTCCGAACTTCAAGAAAATCGAGGGAAGTGAATTTGAAATTGACTGCGACCTGGTTTTCTTGGCAATGGGGTTCGTTGGGCCAGAAAGGGAAGGAGTTCTTGACCAACTGGGCCTTGAAACCGACGGCAGGGGCAACATAGCCACCGATGCCAATTGGGCAACTAACAACCCAAAGGTCTTTGCCGCGGGTGACGCGCGACGAGGCCAGAGCCTGATCGTGTGGGCTATAGCTGAAGGACGTTCTGTTGCCAATGCGGTTGATGAATATCTAATGGGAAGCTCGGATTTGCCATGCCCATTGACAATCAGTGACAGGCCCATTGCAGTTTCCTAGCGGGACTGCACGCAACTACGGCTAAATTGGAATGTCAGCCAAAGCGCTCGTAGCTCAGCGGATTAGAGCATCTGACTACGGATCAG
>DAHXKX010000103.1 GCA_027366165.1 Actinomycetota bacterium | reverse complement strand
AAGTGTCCAGGGTTTGCCCACCAGTTCCCAAAAGCCAGGCCAACCTTCCAAGCACCTTTCTCGCGAACAGGGAGGAACGCTCCCCGAGCAGGCAGGGGGACCAACCGCGCTGAGCTTAATAAGTGAACTCAACACCAATATCATCGGCCTCGGGGCACTCGCCGCGCTGAAGGGGCAGTGACCAAAGAGTCGCTAAAGAGTTCGGTTTGTTCCAGAGTCAAAGCAGAAACAGTTGAAGACAACTTTACCGCTCTTGATTTCGGCTACCAACTCGCCTCAAAAGTGAGCGCTGCCATCTGGCGGTTTCACTGCGCAGCGACTAACGCGAAGACTTGCCGGCGGCCTACCCACGGAAGCTTCGCTACGGGTAGTGAAGCGCGCTATTCAGTCGCGCCCTGGACTTCGTGGGCGACATGGCTATCGAATGCTGGGTGATCCCTCGACAACTCGGATGTTCCAATCGGGATAACAGCCGTCACCACCGTCCCGCCCTCGAGAGAAGACTGGACCTCGAAATGGCCACCCAGCAGCCGCGCCCTCTCTCGCATTCCTACAACACCGAGATGCTCGCCCACATGCTCGTCAAGCTTTTCAGGCTCGAAACCTTGGCCGTTGTCGGTGATTTCCAGCCGCAGCACGTCAGTTTCGAAGTGGACCCGAACGGTCAGAGCTGCCGCGGCAGCATGGCGGGCCACGTTGTTTGCCGACTCCTGGACGATGCGAAAAGCCCCAAGCTCCACTTCCGATGGAAGGCGGAACGCTGTACCGGTCACTTCAAGCGAGACCAGGATCCCGGTCTGATCTTCAAGGTCCGCGCACAAACTCCTCAGCGCCGGCACAAGCCCAAGCTGGTCCAGAGCCGGGGGCCGGAGTCCAGTTGAAATCGCCCTCAGACCGGTTGCCGCCTCCAAAACATGTTGGCGCAACTCAAGTAGAGTGTCGTCGAGATTGGCGGGAGCGACTTCGTCCTCCGCCAAGGTGGCCAGCCGTCTAGCCAGGTGCATGAGGACTTGAAGCGGCTCGTCGTGGAGCTCCCGGGACAGCCGCAGGCGCTGCTCCTCTTCGGCCCGGACCACCAGCTCCGCATAGTGTCTGATACGCCTTCCCTCGCTGCGCTCCCGGGTGATATCCTCCAGGACCACCTGAATAGCCCTGTCTCCGCTGCCGGTTGTCAAGCGAACCAGATCGACCCGGTAATCGTGTCCGTCATCCAAGCTGATAACCCTGCCTGACTGATCTTCGGAGAGTATGTCTATGCCGAGTACCCCTTTGTCGAAGCGCCCAAGAACACCGGATCCAAAGGCCACCTGGGAGGCGTAATTCGCATCAATGATGGCACCTAGCTCATCGAAAAGAAGGATCGGAGCGCTGTTGGCATTGAAGAGCTGCCTGTAGCGCTCTTCGGCCGCCGCGAGCTCGACAGCCGCACTCTCAACACGTGCCCGGGCCATCCGCTCAGCCTCCACCCGCTGGCCTACGAAGAACCCCACCGCATCGACCAGTACCAGGCTGATCAGGTCGCTTCCAGTATGGCCCCTGTCATCCGAAAGAAGTAGGTCGGGTAGCCATAGAATGCTGGCCCAAATACCTGTTGCCGCAGAGCCGGAAAGACCGTATCTGAGCGCGGCGTAGCCAACTGGGACTATCAGAAGCGCGACCGGTATGCCGTCTGGAAAAGCCGGATGCTGGCCGAATTCAACATCCACAAAAAGATGAAAGACGGCAATGAAGATCACAGAGGCTTGAAGAAGCCAAAACTGCAGCTCGTACAAGGGAGGATGGGCTGCACGGCGCAACACCGCCATGTAATCAGCGCGAGTCGGTCGGCTCATCGCGTTCGTCCAACGGTATGAGATGGCGGCTTAGCGCGTAGAGCGCAGCCTCGGTTCTGGAAGTGGCCCCAAGTTTCGCTAGAACGTTGGACACGTAGCCCTCCACAGTACGCAGTGTTAAACCAAGATTGTTGGCGATGCCCTTGTTGGTCAAGCCTTTGCCTAACAGACGAAGAACATCGATCTCCCTTGGGGTGAGCTTTGTCTCATTCACTTCATGACTCGCTTGGCGGCGGTGGGCCAAACGCAGAGAAATCGACCCGCTCAATACAAAGTCACCGCCAGCCACTGTGCGTACAGCATCAACCAGTTCACGTCCTGTGGCTGTCTTCAACAAGTATCCGGCCACGCCCAAATCGAGCGCCTCGGCAACATAGGCATAGTCGTCATATGCACTAACCACAAGGACTCTGATCGTCGGATGCTTGAGGGCCACCAGCCGGGCGACTTCAAGACCACTCATGTCGGGAAGGTTGACATCCAAAAGCGCCACGTCAACCCCGAGGCGATCGAAAAGTAGGTTGGCCTGCGCACCAGTTGAGGCCTGACCGACTACGGTCATATCCGCTTCTCGCTCCAGCAGCTGCACCGTGCCCTCACGCACCAAGGCATGATCGTCGACTATCAGCACCCTAATCTGACCATGCTCGCGCATCGAGCTGGTATGGGGGTTAACGAGGGAATCCACAGAACGATCCAAAATTAGTATCCATTAGAGGTCCACCAGCTTCTTAGGCACATCAAGTACCCCTTTATCATCTCTAGCCATGTGGATAATCAATCGACACTCTCGATACTACCCACATGTGCTCTCCGACACCAACTTCGCGAATTTTAAGCGCAGACAACTTCGCTGAACCAAAACCTTCAGCAGCACCTGGTAAATGATGAGGCAGTGGAAGGCCATCACACCAACAATGCAAATCGGGTTGGTTTCAAGACTGACTGCAAATGTCGCCTATTTCAGTCCATGCTCCTTCGTCAATGACCCCAACCGACCAATAACATCCATCACAATCAGGCTCCGATGTTGACACTACCGAGTCATCAACGGAACTTTTTGGTGACCCTTACCGAGATCATTCTACCGAGAAATTCTCCTATGTGACTTGCGAAGTGGTCAAGACCAGGGAATACGGGTACCACCACCGTGGAATTTCGTAACGGTCCCGGTGTATATCGCGTAACTCGGACATCTGGCAAAACTTAAGATTTAACTATGTTCAGAATGCAATCTAAAGAGACGAAAACAGGAGCAGCGAAATTGATCGTTGCCTATCGTAAGACTCTCATTTCACTGGCATTCTGGACTCTAGGGGATGGGGGGCAACACGATCCCTCGAACAGAGAGTTAAGCACGATTCTCAAAAATATACTCATCTCGGCCGGAGACGCTGAAGTAGCACCTCACCTGCTTAACCGTTACGATCACCGGATTGTGCCACCGCGATTTGATGGCAGAGTTCATGCGGGTCCTGGTAAAAGCGGCGGCGCACTTCGCATCGGCTGGGATAGTGAAAAGAAAGAAGACCAAAATGAGACGCAAGACGTTTGATACTCTGGTTAGTCTTACCGGAATGCTGTTGGTTGTTATCTTGATCGTGGCTGGCGCACTGCTGACCTGGGGTCACTACTACATCAACAACCAGGTATACACTCAGCTCTCTTCACAGAAGATCTACTTCCCTGCCGCAAACAGCCCGGCTGTCGCGGCACCTGAGTTCTCTGCTATGAAGCAGTACGGCGGACAGTTGCTGACCACAGGTGCACAGGCTGAGGTATATGCGGACCACTTCATCGCTAATCACCTCAAGGCAGTTGCCGGTGGCAAAACTTATGCCCAGCTTTCGAGCGAAGCCCAGGCTCAACCGAACAACACCACCTTGGCAAACCAGGTGAACACCCTGTTCAAGGGTGAGGCCCTTAGGGGAATGCTGCTCAATGCCTACGCATTTGGAACAATTGGAACCATAATGGGATTTGCGGCAATCGGCGCCTACATTGCAGCGGCAATCATGCTGGTTCTGTCGATACTCGGTCTCTACCATGCCCGTAAGGCGGATCCGATGGATGAAATCCTCACCGGAGCCACAAAAGGCGAGCGTAGCTACGAGTCGGTAGGAGCCAATGCCTAAGCATGCAGGATAGGTAGAGCTGCCAAGTCTTAACTCCAACTCATCCTGGTCTTATCTCTCACGAGAGGTCGGTACCCTGACCAGGATGAGTTGTTTTCGTATCTTGAAGACGTCCAATGGCGCGAGCGCATCTGGATCGGCGTAGACATACGGTTCGGAAACTTCCGAACAAACCAAAGATCTCACCCTGTAATCCCAACTCCCTGCATCCCGTTCACGCCGGCCCACACCCGTATCTGACAGCACGTTCTTTAGCGGCTCCGTTCAATTCATAAATTCTTTCAAATTATTATCAAAAAAGTCGGATTTTAATTTCTTATTTCTTCAATTCCTGACTATAGTGATAAGAATTATGGGAATTAGAACACAACTATCACAAACCTTCACTTTCCCGAACCCAGTGAACGAAATCTCGGCACGGGCGGTGGCAGCAGGAGTTGTAATTCTGGCACTCACCACCATTGCAACCGGCGCTCATCTGTTGGTGTTGGTTCTTCTTTACGGATTTGCCGCCCGCGTGGCCGCAGGGCCGAAGTTCAGCCCCTTGGGGCTGCTGGCAACCAAAGTAGTCGTCCCGAGACTAGGCGTGGAGCCAAAGATCGTAGCCGGGCCGCCAAAAAGATTTGCCCAGGCAATCGGCTTCGCTTTCTCGCTGGCCGCCACAATCGCCTACTTCGCGGCAGGTTCCGCAGCGGCGGGAAACATCATTCTTGGACTTTTGACGATAGCCGCATTCATGGAATCCGCGCTTGGCTTTTGCCTGGGATGCAAGATCTTTGCAATTCTGATGAAGGTCGGCTTAATTCCCAATGAAGTATGCCTCGAATGCGCGAATATTTGGACCCGTCAAAAGAGTCCGGCCCTCTAACGTCAATTCTGCTGATCAAGTCCGAAATTCCGAATTTCTCTGGCTTACGGCTCTTGATCCATGCGGCGCTGTCGACACACATTCAGGCTGTTCTTGATCCCTGCATGGCGAAACCCAGAAGGCCTCAGACCGTTTAGAACAACCCGGGCGCCACTTTATTCGCCGTCAATTTGAGCTGCTTCCACTTGCATTAGCGTTCAAAATTCCACACGAGCCAAACAAAAAATGACTTTGTCGGGTGAAAAACTCATGATTATCATTCCTCAAGTGATTAAATTCATAAAACAACATTGTTAACAGACATTCTTACCTCTAATGTTGAATTATGTTTCGAAATCCCGGCTCAAAAGAGATGCTCTCTGTTGCTAGAGGAGAAGCACCCGCAGACATCTCAGTCGTTGGCGGCAAGGTGTTTTCCCCGGCGACGAAAGAGTGGATCGAGACCGGGCTAGCAATCAAGAACGGCTTCATCGTGGGATGGGGCGAACACGAAGCGCACGAGATCATCGACGTCCATGGTGCCTACATTGCACCGGGCTTCATCGACGGATATGTGAGCATGGAGTACACCAAGCTGTGGATCGACGCCTTCGTCGACACAGTGCTGCCACACGGAACGACAGCGGTTGCCGCAGATCCCTATCAACTGACTAGCGTTCTCGGGCTTCGCGGCATCGAGGAGCTCGCCAGTGCGGCGGACAAGCTCCCATTCACCTTTGGAATCTACGCCTCCAGCTTTGCTCAGTCTTCTCATTTTGACAGCACAGGCGAACACGCAAGTGCTGTGGAGATAGCCAAATTGGTGAGAGACTATGGGGCAATCGGCGTCGGTGGACTTCTCAACCAGACCCGGATAGTCAACGGAGAGGACGACGCGCTTGCCAAGATTGCCGCTGCGCGGAACCTTAGGGTCGTTGGTCATGGCGGAGGACTATCAGGATCACATCTCGACGCCTATCTAAGTGCCGGAGTCGAATCAGACGTTGCATGCCTAACATATGATGAGGCCCTCGAGAAACGGCGCAAAGGTATGTGGGTATTCCTTCGAAACGGAACCGCCCGCCATAATCTGATCGAGCTGCTTCCCGTGGCAAGAGATTTCGGCATCCGAAACCTCGCCTTCAGCACCGATGAGAGGGAGCTGGAAACGATTTTCAACTACGGCCACATTGATGAGTGCATCAGAGCTGCAGTTGAAAGTGGCCTATCCCCCGAAGATGCTCTGATCATGGCGTCCACAAATCCCGCCGAGTTCCACGGCTTCAGCCGCCTAGGATACCTGAGTCCGGGTTACCAGGCCGATTTGGTAATTCTTCCAAATCTCGTCGAGTTCAAGCCCACGATGGTGTTTCAAAGGGGAACCCTTGTGGCGCGCTCCGGCAAGACGATGGTGTTCACCGTTCCGAAGACGTCACCTCCTCCTTGGATGCTGGAAACGATCCAGATCGACCTGACCAAGATAGGTCCTGAGAGCTTCTCTCTGCCGCAGCCAAAAGGTCAGGTGGCAAAGATCATCTCGATAAGCAGGGACAGCTCCAACGTACGGGAAATCGAGCGGGAGTTTCACCCTAACGACACCTCCATCTGCAGACTGGCGATTCTCGGACGCAAGAGCCTGGGCAAAGATCTCGGTATCGGCCTGGTAGAGGGCATAGGACTCAATGAGGGTGCGATAGCCTCGACAGTTGCCCGGGGGCCACACAGCCTGATCGTGGTTGGATCCAACTCCAAACACGGGACTGACGATATGGCACATGCCGTTGCCACCCTGATCCAGATGGGCGGAGGACAGGTCGTAGTAAAGAACAACGAGGTGCTTGCCTCGGTCGGTCTTCCAATAGGGGGCATAATCTCCACACTTGGGTCTACTGAACTGCTCAAGGAGTTGCAGGCCATAAATCTCGCCGCGCAAAGCCTTGGTACCACCTTGGAAAATTCATTCCGGTACCTGGACCTTCTTTGCCTCGCGGTCATGCCGGAATTGAGAATAACCAGCCTTGGCTCGGTCAACGTCGTAAACCTGATAAAGGCTGACCCGCTTCAATCAAACTGATCTTCACAAATTTCTCAGCTCTTCAACCTAAACAAGTTGTGCTAGCCTCGAAAATGGCGGCACAAATCCGCCGTCGTTACATCTCAATGCATATCGGGGGATGAAATGGAGCAGGCGGTCATCATCGACGTTGTTCGCACGCCAGGGGGCAAGAGAGGCGGCAAGCTGTCAGGATGGCATGCGGTGGACCTGGCCAGCCAACCGCTCAAGGCCCTCGTGCAACGCAACGACATCGACCCCGCCCTTATTGAGGACGTGATAATGGGTTGCGTCACCCAGATTGGCGAACAGTCCGTCAACATCGCCAGAAACGCAGCTCTGGCTGCCGGATTTCCCGAATCCGTTTGCGGAACAACGATCGATCGGCAGTGCGGATCATCACAGCAGGCGGCGGCATTCGCCGCCCAGGCGATAATGAGCGGATCCCTTGACATTGTCATCGCTGCCGGAGTCGAAGCCATGACCCGCGTGCCTTTGGGAGCCAACATGTCAAGCGGCCCAGGCGTACCCTTCGGTCCAGCTATGACTGAACGTTACTGGCCGAAGGGCGGAATTGTCCCCCAGGGAATCAGCGCTGAGATGATAGCCGACTCGTGGAACATATCGCGGGAGGACATGGATGCATACTCTTATCGGAGCCACATCAGGGCTCAAAGAGCCCGGGACGAAAACCGCTTCGCAAACGAGATCATCCCAATTTCCATAAAAGGCTCCGGGGGTAACGATGGCGGCGAATTTATCGACTTTGACGAGGGCATACGAGGTGACACGTCACTTGAGAAACTGGCAGGTCTGAAACCGGCGTTCAAAGAGAACGGCAAGGTCACAGCGGGAAACTCATCGCAGATAACCGATGGGGCATCCGCAGCTTTGATCATGTCCGAATCGATGGCAAGCAAACTGCACCTTCGGCCGAGAGCAAGATTCGTCTCATTTTCACTGGCCGGGGTGGATCCGATCACCATGCTCACCGGTCCAATTCCGGCAACTCAGAAGATACTCGCCAAGACCAAGATGACCCTAGACGACATCGATCTGATTGAGATCAACGAAGCGTTCGCCTCCGTCGTACTCGCGTGGGAAAAAGAGCTCAGACCGGATATGGAAAAGGTCAACGTCAACGGCGGAGCGATCGCCCTCGGACATCCTCTGGGAGCCTCCGGAACCCGGTTACTGGCAACTCTTTTGAATGAACTGGAGAGATCAGGCGGAAGAGTCGGTCTTCAAACCATGTGCGAAGGCGGCGGTTTGGCCAACGCGACGATAATCGAGAGACTTTGAATCAGCTACTCGTAACGGGTGGCCAACCAGAAACCCACGGCTAAAAGCACCAGTCCGCCCAGCAGATACCAGTTGGACGCACCACCAGGGAGGACCGTCAAATAGTTGACAACTATCAACAGCACACCCAGGCCGAGGAACACAAACATCAGGGTCGGCACCCACTTTGGGGAATGGTACGATTTGGGCCGCTCGGACTTGGGCGTATACCTGCCCCGGGGCTTCTTTCCTGCCTTGCTTGGCTTTTCTTGCTTGGAGGATCTCGTTAATATCTTGGGCCATTGAGTCACATTGGCTAGGATAGTACAGCACAGTTAAGAATGAGTAAGAGGCCGTCAAATACCACCCGAAAATTAGGAAAACGTGCAAGAGATTACAAGAAACCAAAGAATAGTCGTCATCGACAACTACGACTCTTTTGTCTATAACCTTGTCCAGTACCTTGGTGAAGCCGGAGCCAAACCGATCATCCACAGAAACAACAAGGTGACGGTGGACCAGGTACTTGCAATGGATCCTGACGCGATACTCATATCGCCGGGGCCAGGAATTCCCAGCCAGGCGGGGATCACAAATGAACTGGTGCGCCGCGCGGCGGAAAGCGGGATCTTTGTCTTTGGCGTCTGCCTCGGACACCAGGCGATTGGAGAGGTCTTCGGCTCCAGAGTCGTCAGAGCTCCCTATTTAATGCACGGAAAGACCTCAATGATAAAACACGATGGCAAAGGGGTTTTCAGAGGGTTGCCAAACCCATTCAGAGCGACCCGCTACCACTCTCTCATTGTCGAAAAAGAGACCCTGTCTGGGGATCTTCAAATATCGGCGACTAGCGAGGACGGCCTGATTATGGGCCTCAGGCACAAAACCCTGCCAGTGGAAGGGGTCCAGTTCCACCCGGAATCGATCTACACCGACTCCGGGAAGATGATAATAACGAACTTCCTTGACCTTGCAAGAGCAGCCGCCTCGGAGCAGTCTCGTCGGAGCTAACCGGTAGTTGCTGGAACCGTCGTCGTAGTCGTTGAACTAGGGAGGGTCGTGGTGGTGGATCCGGTTGGCGAAGTGGTAGTCGTCGATGGACTTGGTCCCTGCGATACCACGACATCCACCGAAGTATTGGGTGCCACGTTTGATCCGGCAGTTGGATTTGTAGAAATGACGTCACCATTTGCAATTGTTGGAGACGGCTGATAAGTAACGTTCCCAAGCGTCAGGTTGTGCGATCCTAGGGTGTTCGCGGCCTGTGCAATAGGCTGGCCCACCACGTCAGGTACCGAGATCTGAGACGGACCGTTCGAGACGTCCAAAGTCACTGTTGAATCCTTGGGAGCCTGGGTGGATGCCCCGGGAGACTCGGAAATGACAGTACCCACCTGAGCTGGATTGTTGACGTAATTTGTCGAGACATGGAATCCCGCCGCAAGCAGTGTGGATTCCGCCGAGGCTATGGTCTGGCCGACCACGTTCGGGACTGAAACATTCTGGGCCCCTGCGCTGATCACAAGAGCAACTGACGAACCCTTGCTCACCGTAGTTCCGGCACTTGGGTTCTCAGACAAGACGGTACCGGAGCTCTCATTCGAAGTCTGTCTCCCGATCGTATATTTGAGGCCATGGTTCGCCAAGGTGGCGGTGGCGTTGGCCTCGCTCTCGCCCACGACGGACGGAACCGAGACTTTCGTGGGTCCGCTCGAGACAGGGGTGTTAGTGTTGAAAAAGTTCTTGGCACCCAGAAGCAGGGCGCCAATCACGACCAAAAGCACTACGATGCCGATCAAAAGCCAGTTCGTTCCGCGCCTGGTGGAGTCGATCGGCGTAAGCGGAGAGGTGCGGATCGTTTCTGTTATAAAGCCCCCCCGATTTACGTCAATGATCGGCAGGGCTTGGGTTGCATCGGCATCAAATCCTGACAGGGCGGACACCTCTTGATGGTTTAGAAACCGCTGGAGATCGTCTTTCATCTCCATTGCGCTCTGATAGCGCAAGCCAGGATCCTTGGCCATTGCTTTGAGCACGACGGCCTCCAAAGCCTCGGGTATTTCCGGCGCCAGCGTCCTGGGATGCGGCGGCTCCTCGCGAACATGTTTATACGCAATTGCAAGCGGGCTGTCTCCATAAAATGGAACCCTGCCGACAAGCATCTCATACAGAACAACACCAAGCGAATAGACATCGCTTCGACCATCGACCACCAAGCCTTGTGCCTGCTCTGGGGGTATGTAGGTCGCCGTTCCCATCACAGCTCCGGTCTGGGTCAGGTCGCCATCGGCCGTGGCCGCACGGGCAATCCCAAAGTCGGTCACTTTGACCTGGCCATCCTCGGTCAACAACACATTGGACGGCTTCACGTCGCGGTGAATCACCCCGTGTTTATGTGCAAAGGAAAGGGAAGCCGCCACATCTGCGGCAATAGAGGCGGCCTTCTGCGGGTCGAGACGGCCGCTCTCTTTGATGAGAGACGCCAGTGTGACGCCTTCCACCAACTCCATCACGATGAAGTAGGTGCTGTCGGCCTCTCCCCAATCAAAGACAGAGACAATGTTCGGATGCGAGAGATTGGCGGCGGCTTGGGCCTCTCTTCTGAACCGCTCCACAAATGACACGTTCACTGACAGTTCAGGAAACAGTACCTTTAGTGCGACAGGGCGATCTAACAGCTGATCCTTAGCCATGTACACTTCGGCCATGCCTCCTCGAGCGATCTTCTGAATCAACTCATATCTTCCGCCGTATGGCTTATTTTCTGTTGGGAGCA